>NZ_VTDG01000016.1:0-78277 GCF_052824985.1 Acinetobacter sp. 1125_18A | reverse complement strand
ACTTTTTCATCAACTGGACATTTTTCAACCAAAATAGCAAAAAAAGTCGATTTTTAGCTATTTTTTGCACCATTTTTTCTCATACTAATAAAGCAACTCATGTTTTTATTTAAATTTTAAGCTATTTATATTTGTTTTTTTTCTTTAAACTATTTGAAATAATTTTATCATTTAATAAATTAAGTCGAATATGGCCCGTTTTATAAATAGAAGAAGCTTCTGTTTAGGAATTTTGCTCTTTTGCTGCAACTATTCCTCAGCCAATTCGTCACATAATATTTTCATGATGACTTTATCTATACTAAGTTATGCAAAATGGAACACTCCGAATCCAGAATTATGCGTCGTTGATAATGCATCCTATGCAAACCAATTTTCTGCTTATATCAAATCAAATAAGTCTCCTTTTAATATAAATGCGATACATTCCGCTGATCTAAAAAATCGTCATTGTGATGCGGTATTTTTTTCCAATACTTCAGCACAAACCGAACAGGCTCTTATTGGAAAATCATTAAATTCATCTATTTTATCGTTTAGCTCAAGTAATTCTGAATGTGAAATTGGCAGCGTTTTTTGCTTATCCACCAACAAAACAGGAAATACTATTTTTAAAGTGAATCTAGATAGTTTAGCTCAGTCTAAAATACATGTTGACCCACGTGTTTTATTACTGGCAAAGAATTCGGATTAAAATAATGATGAATAAATTTTTTAAATCGAGTTCCTTACAAACATTGTTTCGTAAATCTCAATTTACGACCTTTGCAATCACTTTATTTATTAGTACGTCTACTTTTGTCACGATTTCAGTATTTACCGTTGAATCTTATGCGAAACAAAACCTATTATTAATCAGCCGAACCGTGTCTGAACGTGTTCAACCTGCGCTGGTGTTCTCTGATAAAATTGCGATTTCACAGATTATCAATGAATATACCTTCCAACATTCAGTACGTCTGATTGAAGTTTATGATAATCAAGGCCATAAAGTCGCAGAAAGTCTCAAAAATGTTGAACATTATTCTTATATTCAAAACTTTTTTGATCATATCTTTTTAAAAGAATCCATCAAGTTAAACGTCCAACATCAAGGAAAGCTGGTCGGTCAAGTTGTACTCTATGGAAGTTCCAATGAAATTTTAATGTTTATTTTTAAAATTTTTACCGGCTTAGCGTTTGGCATGCTCTTTATGGTTTTTGCTGTATGGTGGTCGGTAAACTTGACCTATCGCCATATTATGGGTTCATTTTTACCGATTATACAAATTGCACAACTATTAAGAAATCAGAAAGCATACAACTTAAGATTCCCTAAAAGTGATGTAAAAGAATTTCAAGACTTAAACAGTGTGTTCAACCAACTCTTAGATGAAATTCAATCTTGGCACACCCATCTTCAAAACGAAAATAGTGAACTTTCTTATCAAGTTCAACATGACCATTTGACCGAATTGCCCAATCGTAATTATTTTTATCAAGTTTTATGTAATCTATATGAAGACGCCGGTCAGCGTGAGAATTTAGCGCTATTATTTATTGATAATAATAATTTTAAAGCCATTAATGATCAGTATGGACATTTGGTGGGTGATGAAGTTTTAAAAGAAATGGCTTCACGATTAAGACGACATATTCGCCAAGATGATTTTGTCGCACGTCTTGCAGGAGATGAGTTTGCAATTATTTTACGTTCCATTTCTAAAATTGAACATCTCATCTCTATTGCGGAAAATCTAATTAAATGTTGTGAAGATCCTTTAATCTATAAAGGACAATCCATTTCTTTTAGTTTTAGTATCGGTATTGCTATCTCTAGCCAGGCCTCAAGCCCAGAAGACTTAATTTCTCAAGCAGATCAAGCTATGTACAAAGCAAAATCGTTACAGCATCATTGGTTTATTTACCATTCATAATATTAGGGGGTTTCTATGACTTTAAAAAACGTACAACTTTCCATTCTTGCAATCCTCTGCCTAGCACTCACAGGCTGTATGAATCTAGGTGGGTTGAGTTATAAACAAGCACGCGTGCTCAAGAAAGAAGGCTTTGTATTAACGGATGAAGGTTGGAGTCTAGGTCTACCAGAACGTTTATTGTTTGGTTTTAATGAATCAGATATTAATACAGAGCGCCACACTGAATTGGTTCGTTTAGCAACGCAGTTACATAAATATCATCTCGATAAGCTCAAAATTGTAGGCCATACCGATAATATCGGAAATCCAGAATACAATTTAAAATTATCCAAAGAACGTGCTCAAAATGTTTCAAATATATTCATTGAGCAAAAATTTAATCCACAAAATATCCAAGTGATTGGAAAAGGGGCTGAGCAGCCACTTAAAGCAAATGATTCAGAAGAGAATAAAGCTGAAAACCGTCGTGTTGCGGTGATTATTATTCCTTGATAATCTTCTCTTTATTAAAAAAGATCTCTACGGAGATCTTTTTTAGGTCTCTAGAATTTGACGCTTCGTTGACAAGCACAAATTTCAGGCATAAAAAAACCGCCTTTAAGCGGATAATTTATATTTAAGCTGATGCTTAAATGGTCGGAGCAGTAGGATTCGAACCTACGACCCCCTGGTCCCAAACCAGGTGCACTACCAGGCTGTGCTATGCTCCGAATTTACAACAAACTTAAGGAATTGGGGTGAATGATGGGGCTCGAACCCACGACAACCGGAATCACAATCCGGGGCTCTACCAACTGAGCTACATCCACCGTCACATTAAGTTTTAGGATCTATAGTATCAAGCAACATATGGTGCGCCTGACAGGATTCGAACCTGTGACCATCCGCTTAGAAGGCGGATGCTCTATCCAACTGAGCTACAGGCGCATGACCAATGATACTAATATCACAGATTAACTTGCCTTGAAGAATTGGTCGGAGCAGTAGGATTCGAACCTACGACCCCCTGGTCCCAAACCAGGTGCACTACCAGGCTGTGCTATGCTCCGTTCATCTCAGCTTTTGTGTATCGCACATCGTGCGGTACGGTGTGCATTCTAGGCGTGACGCCACAAGACGTCAACACCTATCTTGAAAAAAAGTTAAAAAAACACGTCAAATGTATATTAATCAAACATTTCAGATGTTTTTTATACAATTTCTATCGTTTTAATTGAGCACTAAAGTTCAACATACGATCTAAAGGTAATTTAGCACGTTCAGCCAAAGCAGTATCTACGAATATTTCTTGATCGGCCTTTTGCAAAACTGCCAAAATACCATCTAATTCATTCATTGCCATCCACGGGCAATGCGCACAAGAACGACAAGTTGCGCCCTCACCTGCTGTAGGTGCTTCAATCAAGGTCTTATGCGGTACAGCTTGTTGCATTTTATAGAAAATGCCACGGTCTGTAGCCACAATTAGAGTGTCTTGTGACAATGTTTGAGCTGCTTTGATCAGTTGTGAGGTACTTCCCACCGCATCCGCAATATCAATCACGGATTCTGGTGACTCAGGATGTACCAATACAGCTGCATTCGGATACAGCGCTTTCATCTTTTCAATACCACGGGCACGAAACTCTTCATGCACGATACAAGCACCATCCCAAAGCAACATATCAGCACCGGTTTTCTTTTGAATATAACGGCCTAAATGTTGATCTGGTGCCCAAATAATTTTCTCGCCCAAACTGTCTAAGTGTTCAATGATCTCTACAGCACAACTTGAAGTCACCACCCAATCTGCACGTGCTTTAACTGCTGCTGAGGTATTGGCATAGACCACAACAGTATGCTCAGGATGCGCATCACAAAATGCGGTAAATTCATCTACAGGACAACCGAGATCAAGCGAACAGGTTGCTTCCAAAGTTGGCATAAGTACTGTTTTTTCAGGAGAAAGAATTTTTGAGGTTTCTCCCATAAATTTAACCCCAGCGACCACCAGTGTAGATGCCTCATGATCACGTCCAAAACGTGCCATTTCCAAAGAATCAGAAACACAACCACCTGTCGCTTCCGCAAGTTCTTGTACATCTGGATCACAATAATAATGTGCCACCAAAACAGCATTGTTTTTTTGCAACTCAGCTTTAATTTGCGCAAACTTCTGCTGTTTTACCGCTGGACTCAGACTATTGTCCTTAGGTTCACCTAAACGATCTAAATGCGCTTGCACAACCGATTTTGCTTCGTTGGCAATTAAATTATTCGCATCATTCATAAGAGGTCTTCTCTTTCCTTGTCGCTGGCATCATGCTAGCGTTTATACACTTGTGAATTGATTGTACGGTTTAGCGCACATAAATTCACCACGAAAAATGTTTTGTTATAAAAAAGCCTCACGAATGAGGCTCCTTAAAAAATCAGTAGTTAAGAACGATAGTCCGCATTAATTTTCACATAATCATATGATAGGTCACAGGTATATACCGTATCTTTGGCCTGCCCTCGACCAAGGTTTACATGAATGGTCATTTCTGTCTGTGACATTACACGCGCACCAGCTTCTTCGGTATAGTCTTCAGCAGCACCACCATCTTTACAAATTTGCACGTCGTCTAACCAGACTTGAATTTTTTCAACATCCAAATCTTTCACGCCAGCATAGCCAATCGCAGCAAGGATACGCCCCCAGTTTGGATCAGACGCAAAAATTGCCGTTTTAACCAATGGTGAATGGGCAATGCTATAAGCAATATCGCAGCATTCTTGTGTGTCGTTTCCACCGTCAACCGTGATAGTAATGAATTTGGTTGCCCCTTCCCCATCACGAATAATCAGTTGCGCCAAACGCTTCATCACACGCGATAAAACATCCAAGACCACAGTATAACGTGCATCATCTTCACTGCTAATTTCTACACCACCAGCCATGCCTGTTGCAGCAAAGATGCATGAATCATTGGTAGAAGTATCACCATCCACAGTAATCCGGTTAAATGATTGGTCTGCGCTAATTTTTAACATTTTTTGCACAAGATTTCGTGCAATTGGCGCATCGGTTGCAACAAAACTCAGCATGGTCGCCATATTTGGGCGAATCATGCCTGCACCTTTAGAAATCCCAGTCATTGTATACGTTATACCATCAAGCTCGAACTGTTCTGAGGCACCTTTTGGTGTGGTATCTGTGGTCATGATCCCAGTCGCAGCGTCCAGCCATGAAGCGTCATTCAAACTATTTAGTGCAGGCTGTAAACCTTGCGTTAAACGCTCAATGGGTAGTTGTTCGCCAATAACCCCTGTAGAGAATGGCAATACCTCAAATTCTTCTACCTGCGCTAACTCAGCAAGCTTTAAACAGGTCAATTGTGCATTTTGCATGCCCAATTTGCCTGTGCCTGCATTAGCATTCCCAGTATTGATGACTAAATAGCGTGGATTGGCTTGTGCTAAATGTGCTTTGGACACATGAACGGGCGCTGCACAAAATGCATTCTGGGTAAACACACCCGCAACATTGGTACCTTGTGCAAATTCAAAAATAACTAAATCTCGTCGATTTGGATAACGGACATACGCCTCAGCAGAGCCAATTTTTACACCTTGTACCACATGCATATGCGGCATAGACACGTCACCAACAGCCATTTTCAAATGTCCACATGAATTAGAATGAAAACACAGCTTATTAGAATTCTCTATAAAAATCGAGCTTATTAAAATGCTTATTTATTTTTACTATAAGAAAAGCTTATTCATTTGAATATAAAATAAAAAAGCCAGTAAATATACTGGCTTTCATCACATCATTAATACCTTACTGTTGAACAGCAGTCGTGGTATCCGCAGCCAATAATGCTTGCTTTACTTTTTCTTGACTAGATACTGACAACGCTGGATTTGAAGCAACAACGCGATTAACCGTAGCAGGTGTTACCGCTGCAATCGCCGCAGTTTTCAAAATAATTGGGCGTCCACCTGTATTCCCTAAAGTATAACGAATACCAGTACGTGGACTAATCACAGTCGTGGTTTCATTTTTTACTTCTGCTTGGGCTGTTACTGCGCCTGTAGCAGCTTGTACTTTTTCCACTGTCGTCGTTTGTGGTGCTGTATCTGCAAATGCCAATGCTGGAACTGCTAAAGTTGCAACAAATAAAGGTTTTAATAATTTTTTCATTATCTTCCCAAAGATCTTTTCCAATTGAGCAACTTAATACCACTTAATCACATTTCCTGCAATAAAAATTAACGCATGGTAATAACTTGTAAAAAAAGCAGAACAATTGTTCTGCTTTTTTGTAACACTTTCAGGGTCTATTCACTCAATTAGATTTTGCCGTGACATTGTTTGTATTTCAAACCTGAACCACAAGGACAAGGTGCATTACGGCTTTCTGGAGCTACAACCTCATCACTATGAGTGAATTGTGCATCAACAATCTCATTACTTACCGTACCGCTTAAGCCATCCACTTCATCATGTGCGAAGTTAAGACGCATAGATTCAGCTTGAGCCTGTTGTTGAGCTTCCATTTCAGCAAGCTCTTCAGGTGTTGGGATATGCACACGAGAAATATCAGTAACCACGTCTGACTTAATCACACCTAACATATTGACGAATAAATTGAAGGCTTCCTTCTTATATTCTTGTTCAGGGTTCTTTTGTGCATAACCACGTAAGTGAATCCCTTGACGCAAATAATCCATCGCAGCCAAATGGTCTTTCCAATGACGGTCTAAAGAACCCAGCATGAAGTGACGTTCAAGTGTCGCAGCAGTATCATCACCCATCTGTTCACGACGATTACGGTAACGTGTAACGATCTCATCAGAAATACGTTCAACCAAGGCTTCTTCATCTAGACGACGATCTTCTTCCAACCATTGATTTACAGGAAGATTAATACCTAAATCTTCATTCAATGCATTTTCAAGCCCTTGAATATCCCATTGGTCATGGATTGATTCAGGTGGAATATAGGTTTCGATTAAGCCTTTTACGACTTCACGATGCATTTCTTCAATATAATCTTGAAGTGAGCTTTCTTCTAAAATTTCATCACGTTGAGAGTAAATAATTTTACGTTGTTCGTTATTTACATCATCGTATTTCAATAAGTTTTTACGAATATCGAAGTTACGTGCTTCAACTTTACGCTGTGCATTTTCAATAGAACGCGACACCATTTTATGTTCAATGGCTTCATTCTCTTGTAGTCCCATCGCACGCATCATTGCAACAACACGATCACCTGCGAAGATACGCATCAAATCATCTTCTAATGACAAGAAGAAACGTGAAACACCTGGGTCACCTTGACGGCCAGAACGACCACGCAACTGGTTATCAATACGACGTGATTCATGACGTTCAGAACCGATGATGTGTAAACCACCTGAACTCAACACCATTTCATTGTTTTGTTCCCATTCTGCTTTAAGACGAGCTTCATCTTCCACAGTATGGTTTTCAATTTTGGCAAGTTTTGCTTTCCAGTTACCACCAAGCAAAATATCGGTACCACGACCTGCCATATTGGTTGCAATGGTCACTGCACGTGGTGAACCCGCTTGAGCAATAATGTCTGCTTCACGCTCATGTTGTTTAGCGTTCAAGACTTCATGGGTAATTCCCGCATCTCGTAACTTATCAGATAAAATTTCTGAAGCCTCAATGGTTGCAGTACCAATCAAGATAGGCGCAACACCTGCTTCATGAATTTTCTGAATTTCTTCAATAATTGCGTTGTATTTACCATTACGGTTTAAATAAATTAAATCGTTTTGGTCATTACGAATCATCGGACGATGGGTTGGAATAAGCACAACATCCAAACCATAAATTTCTTTCATTTCCGCAGCTTCAGTATCAGCAGTACCTGTCATACCTGAAAGCTTTTTGTATAAACGGAAATAGTTCTGGAATGTGGTTGTTGCTAAAGTTTGGTTTTCAGGTTGAACTTCGAGCGCTTCTTTGGCTTCAACAGCTTGGTGCAAACCTTCAGACCAACGACGACCAGGCATGGTACGACCAGTATTCTCATCGACAATGATTACTTCACCATCATGTACAATGTAGTGAACATTACGTTGATACAGGAAATGTGCACGAATTGCAGCAGACACGTGATGAACGAGGTTTAGATTTGATGGTGAATATAAGCTTTCGCCTTCAGCCAACAAGCCCATTTTAATCAGTTCATCTTCAACAGTTTCATAACCGACTTCAGTCATTTCAACTTGGCGTTGTTTTTCATCAATCCAGAAATGACCACCATCTGCGACTTTTTCTTCTTTTTGAGCATGCAACTTCGGTGGAATACTATTGATTGCAACATAAAGCTGTGATGAATCATCACTTTGACCAGAAATAATCAACGGTGTACGTGCTTCATCGATCAAGATCGAATCGACCTCATCGATAATCGCATAAATCAAACCACGTTGCTTTTTCTCTGCCATAGAGAAAACCATGTTATCGCGCAGATAATCGAAACCAAATTCATTATTGGTACCGTAAGTAATATCTGAACGATATGCCTCAGCTTTCTCTATTGGTGATTGCATCGAATAGATTACACCAACGCTTAAGCCCAAGAACTCATAAAGCGGA
Source organism: Acinetobacter sp. 1125_18A (assembly GCF_052824985.1). Taxonomy (NCBI): domain Bacteria; kingdom Pseudomonadati; phylum Pseudomonadota; class Gammaproteobacteria; order Moraxellales; family Moraxellaceae; genus Acinetobacter; species Acinetobacter sp. 1125_18A. Next base: position 69,751 of record NZ_VTDG01000016.1, on the reverse strand, counting down.
CGGTTTAATTCAGCATCACGTTGTGCCAAGTAATCGTTGACCGTGATGACATGAACACCTTGTTCACTAATCGCATTTAAATATACAGCCAAAGTACCCATTAGGGTTTTACCTTCACCTGTACGCATTTCTGCAATTTTTCCTTCATGCAAAGTAATACCACCAATGAGCTGCACATCATAATGACGCATACCCATGACACGTTTTGCTGCTTCACGACACACCGCAAACGCTTCTGGCATTAATTTATCTAGGCTTTCACCTTTCTTATATCTTTGTTTGAATTCTTCAGTTTTTGCAGATAAGTCTGCATCGCTGAGTGCAGATGTCGTCGGCTCGAGCGCATTGATCTTATCGACAATTTTACGCATACGTTTTAGTTCGCGCTCGTTTTTAGTACCGAAGATTCCTCCGATCAGACTTGCCAACATATAAACTCTCTAAATCTTTGTGAAATAAATTTTTCTCAGACGATATTATGGTGGTAGAAATTTGAAGTACAAGGGTTTTGCACAAATCCAATCAAAAAAATCTGACGATTAGTTCTAGCACGTATCAGCTAAGGCGCATTAATGTAGCAAATTTAACCGATATTTGCAGTGAGGTAGAGATCAATTATATGTTTTTTTTCATATGCTTCTTTTATTAATATCTATTTTCTTCATAAAGAAATACAAAAACACTATTTTTAATTATAAAAAAACTGGGTAATAGTAGTTTGGACGAGCCAAATAACAAACAACATTTTTAGATATTGAGGTTTCAAAATGACTTTACGATTAGGTGACATTGCACCAGATTTCACTCAGGAATCTAGTGAAGGCCCAATTAAGTTTTATGATTACTTGGGCGACAGTTGGGGTGTTTTATTCTCACACCCTGCTGATTATACGCCAGTATGTACCACTGAGCTGGGCTATACCGCAAAACTAAAAGATGAGTTTGAACAGCGTGGGGTAAAAGCCATTGCCCTTTCAGTCGATGATGTTGAATCACATAAAGGTTGGATCAACGACATCAATGAAACGCAAAATACTACTGTAAACTTCCCAATCATTGCAGACAAAGATCGTAAGGTGTCAACGCTGTATGATTTCATTCATCCAAATGCCAGTGAAACGCTCACCGTACGTTCTTTAATTATTATTGATCCCAATAAGAAAGTTCGCTTAATCATTACTTACCCTGCATCAACTGGACGTAATTTTAAAGAAATTTTACGTGTGATTGATTCATTACAACTGACTGACAATTATAAAGTTGCCACACCTGCAAACTGGCAAGATGGTGAAGATGTTGTCATCGTCCCGTCGATCAAAGATGAAGCGGAGCTTAAAGAACGCTTCCCAAAAGGTTATACGGCGGTTAAGCCTTATCTTCGTCTTACCCCACAACCCAATAAATAATATGCAATATTGATTTTTTAGATTAGAGCTAACTAACTTCAAAAGATCACATCCAAACTTGATGTGGTCTTTTTTAAGATCCACTGATTGCAACGAAACTCTTTTCCCTCTTCAAAATACACCAAACAACAAATACTAAAATAAAAGCAAAATCATTTAAAAATAAAAAAGGCACCGAAGTGCCTTTTATGATCAAAGATCAGCGAACAAATGTTATGCAGGAATACGTAAAACTTGTCCTGGGAAAATATCATCCGCATTTTTTAACAATGGGCGGTTCGCTTCAAAAATTTTATTATATTGGTTGGCATCACCATAAAATTCTTTTGAAATTTTAGACAAATTATCGCCTGATTTAACCGTATAGAACTTACTTTCAGGTTCAGGTGTTGCCACTGTCATTTGATCATCAACTTGCGCCACATGGTCAATATTCCCCACAGCAAGAATGATTTTCTCTTTATCTGCCTGAGTTTGTACCTGACCGTGAATCGTGGCCAAATCAGAAGTACCATTATAACTTACAGAAAGCCCTGTTACTGGTAAGCCTAACGCTTTAATGTGCCCCAATAACTTATTGGCAATTTCTTGTGCAGACGGTTCTGCTGGCGTTGCTGGTGCTGCTTGTGGCTCAGCTGGTGCGGTATTTTTCTTGCCAATTCCTTTAATAAAATCAAAAAGACCCATATGTCGTACTCCATATCATTATTGAAAGTTGTTTTACTGTGAATGTATTACTGTGAACTGTTATACAAATTTAAGAACTCTATTTTTATAGCGAAAAAGTGTCAGAGTGTGCGTTGTCATTGGTGATAAAAAGGTAACGGTATGTAACCAATGTTTTTGATTTTAAACTTATTTAGTTGCTTTTTAGGTTAAGGCATCGCCAAGCAAACATTCACTCAATACAGCTAAATTCAGGCATAAAAAAACCACCTAAAGGTGGTCTTTTTACGTATAACAACAACGTGCTATACAATCAACACATTAACCAAGTTTTTTAGTTACATAGTCGATAGCTGATTGAACAGTTGTGATTTCGTTAGAATCTTCATCTGGAATAGTGATGTCGAAGTCATTTTCGAAAGACATAACAAGTTCTACTAGGTCTAGAGAATCAGCACCCAAATCATCCATGAAAGATGCTTCGTTTTTGATTTCTTCAGCTTTGATACCTAATTGTTCTGCAACAGCTTGTTTAATGCGTTGTTCGATATCGCTCACAGGAATTCTCCTCATTGCTTGTGGCGGCTTTTAATTGCCTGATAGTTTAATTGAATATTTACTTTTTTCAAAGTTTATACATCGCATTACGCCATGTATAAACCACCATTTACGTGTAATACTGTGCCTGTAATGTAACTGGCTTTGTCAGAAGCCAAAAAACTTACTGCATTTGCAATATCTTCTGGTTGACCAAATCGGTTTAACGCAACTTGATCACTCATTTTTTTGCGAATATCTTCACTTAACTGCTCAGTCATTTCTGTTGCGATAAAACCAGGCGCAATACAGTTGACTGTAATCTGACGGCTTCCCATTTCTTTTGCAAGACTGCGACTGAAAGCTTCAATCCCTGCTTTTGCAGCAGAATAGTTGGCTTGTCCTGGGTTAGCAAAATGTGCAACAACAGAACTGATATTAATAATGCGTCCAAAGCGAGCTTTGGTCATACCTTTCAATACACGTTTAGATAAGCGGAATACAGCTTTAAGATGAATATTGAGAATATCGTCCCAATCATCTTCAGACATACGTAACAATAAATTGTCTTTGGTAATCCCTGCATTGTTCACAAGTATCATCACTGAACCATATTTTTGTTCAATGTCAGATACCAATGCATCAATTGCAGCACCATCACGTACATCAAGTAATGCACCCGCACCATTTTCAGCAAAAACTGTTGAAAGTTTTTCTGCGCCCGCTGCTGATGTTGCCGTACCTACAACAAAATAACCGTCTTGAATCAATTGCTGAGCGATGGCAGCACCAATCCCTCGGCTCGCGCCTGTCACTAATGCGACTTTGCGTTCTTGTGTCATGCAATTTTCCCTTCAGCCACTAAGATAGCATTCAGTGCATCTTCCATACGACTTTGTGTATCGAGTGGAAATGCTTTTTCGATATTTGGTAAACGTTTTGCTAAATTCGCCAATACATTACCTGGACCACATTCAGCAACATACTGAATACCTTGGTCTTGGATGAATTGCATGGTTTTAGTCCACTGTACTGACTGATACAGTTGCGCCGTTAATGCTAAGCGTAATTGGCTTGTATCTGTCGCGATTCCAGCATTGACATTTTGTATTACAGGAATACTTGGTAGCTCAATGGCAGTTTGTTCCAAAGCTTCTGCAAACTGTTCAGCAGCAGGTTTCATTAGAGAACAATGTGATGGTACAGATACAGGTAATGCAATCGCTTTACCGCCGTTTTCTTTGGCAACGGTCATTACAGCTTCGACTAGAGTTTTGTCACCTGCGATAACAACTTGGCCTTGCGCATTATAGTTTGCAGCTTCAACAGAACCACGGCCTTGAACATTGGCTTGCTCACACAGTTCAAGTACTTTCGCATCATCTAGACCGAGAATAGCCGCCATCGCGCCTTGCCCCTGAGGCACAGCACTTTGCATCAATTTACCGCGTAAATTTACCAACTTGACTGCATCTGCCAAAGTCATCGACTCTGCAGCAACTAAAGCACTGTATTCGCCTAATGAATGACCTGCGAGGTATTTTGGTACAACACCACCAAGATCTAACCATACACGCCATAAAGCAATACTTGCTGTCAATAAAACAGGTTGAGTATTTTCAGTTTGATCTAAACCTTCACCGCTTTGTGCAATGTGCCATAAATCAAAACCGATGGCATCTGATGCTTCAGTAAAGGTTTCTTGTACACCACTAAACTGTTCTGCAAGTTCAGCAAGCATACCCACTTTTTGTGAACCTTGACCTGGAAACAAAAATGCAGTTTTTGTTGCTTGAGCTGCTTGTTCGAGTCGTTTGGCAGACATATAAAAAGTCCCTTATTTAATCTTGATCGTTTCCGATGGCGCAATTTTACATTAAAAAAAAATTTATTTAATTGCGAAATACAACAAAAAACCCAGTCATTGAAAACAAAAAAAGGGAGCTTTCGCTCCCATTTTTTTACTAAGCTTGCGCTTAATAGTTCACCAATTATTCAGCATCAGCTGCTTTAGCGAATAATTGACGACCACGGTAGAAACCATCTTTAGTCACGTGGTGACGACGGTGAGTTTCACCAGTAGTTTGGTCTACAGTTAATGCATTCTCGGTTAAAGCGTCATGTGAACGGCGCATGTCACGGCGAGAGCGACTTTTACGGTTTTGCTGAACGGCCATGATGGCTCCTTACAAATCGAAAAAATGGATCAGAACAAATTCGGTTGTCTTAACTTAACAGTATAACACAAAATTTAGTTAAGTTTACCCTTCAAACCTGCCAAAACTTCAAACGGATTATCCCGTTTTTCTTCAACAGTGTCCTGAACGGCTGGTTGATGCTTATGTTCACAAGCGTCATGCTTAGGAGACAGAGGCATCAACAATAACAATTCATCTTCTAAAAGTGCAAGTAAATCAACAGTCGAAGGAGTATTGGTTAAATAATCCCCTTTAATTGTTGCTTCACTTTCACCTAGCACGATGAAATCAGCATCCTCATCCAAGCGCTCTATCAGTGACTCATCATCTATTAAAGCCAAATGGAAGTCAGAAACTAGCGTAATTTCAACAGAATCCAGACAACGCTGACATTCCATTGGAACTTTAGTATCTACATGACCATCTAGCCAAACAATACGATGATACGCATCCATTGATAGCTTACAGTCTATATTGATCAATTGATCATCAATTGATCCAACAGCTTCACGGGAAATACGAACAAAGCGAGACAATGGCAGGGTACCTGACCATGTAAAGCCTTGTTCAGCCCATTTAAACGGCTCTATCTGTGCCGGAAAGGTATTTGCTGACATAATTAAGGCGGCAATTCTACAAATTCATAGGTACTCTGTCAAAGATTAAGATACAATTTTGTACTTATTTAGACAGATCTCTTGAGTAATACAAGCCATGCATCAGTTGCAGCCGCAACCTGAAGTCACTACTTCATTACAATTCAATACGCATTCAACTTCTGAAAACACATTGCAAGCCGCCGATGTGCAACGCTTATCATGGGCTAACTTACAAACAGAAGTGCAACACGTTGATTGGCTTATCTTACACTTTAATCACTGGTTTTCCCACCTAAATGTGACGCTTGTTCGTGGTGATTTTGAACCAGAGTATTTTCCTGCTAGCGAACACAGCCCTGCCCGTATTCAGTTTGCACATGGTTTTTTCAACAGCGCTTTGCATGAAATCAGTCATTGGAGCATTGCTGGAGAACAACGCCGTTTATTGCCAGATCTCGGTTATTGGTATGCACCCGATGGTCGTACAGCTGAACAACAAGTCTTATTTGAGCAGGTTGAAATCAAGCCTCAAGCCATTGAATGGTTATTTTCCAAAGCATTTGGACGAAAATTTCGAGTTTCGCTGGATAATCTGACTGGTGAAGGTGGTGACGGCTCGACATTTAAAGACAATGTTTATGCTCAAGTTCAGGATTTTTTTTCGGGTAAAACCAAACTTCCACGCGATGCAAAGCACTTCATTCAGTGTATTTGTCTATGTACTCGAGGTGGCAAAACATTACAAAGCACTGAATTTAATCGTAACGATCTTGATTAAACCCGTAATTTTTTTAAAACATTGATTGCAACGATTTACTTTCCCAAGTAATAATTGAATTAACAATAAATCAGGAGAATAAATATGCTGCATTTAAGAGTACATCCTGACAATCCTCAACCACGTTTAATCAGCCAAGCAGTCGAAAGAATTCGAGCAGGTGATGTTGTGGTTTACCCAACTGATGCGGCTTATGCAATCGGCTGTCAGATTGGAAATAAAAGTGCAATGGAACGTATTGCTCAGATCCGTGGTCTGGGTGCAAAGCATCAATACGCGATTATCTGTGCGGATTTATCTGATATTGCAACCTATGCCAAAGTAGACAATGCAATGTATCGTTTACTTAAAGCCAATACCCCAGCCGTAACCACATATATTTTACCCGCAACCAGTGAAGTTCCACGACGCTTGATGCATCCCAAGAAAAAAACCATCGGCTTACGTGTTCCAAGTAATTCCGTCTGTCAGATGCTATTAAAAGAGTTGGGAGAACCCTTACTGACCAGTACCTTGATTTTACCTGGTCAAGATGCACCAATGGATGATCCCTACGATATTGAACAATTATTGGAAAAACGTATTGATGTGTTTATTGACAGTGGTTTAGGTACCTTAACCACCACCAGTATCGTTGATTTATCAGGTGTAAACCCTGAAATTATCCGTCGTGGTGTCGGTGATGTAAGCGCTTTTGAATAAGCGCTTATCCACATTTCCTTAGATCATCTCCAAAAGTATCAACTCGAATTACACCGACTTAATCAATACTTTGTTTTAGCGTGATAAATTCTGGACATTGGGCAAGTACTTGTTTGTTTTCATACAAGACTTCGCCTAAATAATTTTTATAAATAGTTGTTATAGCCACCTGATCTTTTTCTACTACAGTAACAATGCCTTGAGTAATATCCTTATACTTATCCTCTGCTTCTTTTTGATGTATATATTCAAAATAACCACAAGATAAACCATGACTGATTTTCTTAAATTCTGTACGTAAGCGCTCTTGGGTCACAGAGCGAGGTAAAGCTTGAGTGATGTTGGTATAAACTAAAATATGCGGATAATGATTAAGTGCATCAAGTTTAATTGGCAAGCCTACTCGCTCAATGGTGTCATTAATTTTCGTTATAGATACAAACGACTGATAGTCTTCTCTAGCACGCTGTTCAAACTGCTTTTTCCAATAATATTCATTACCAAAAAATAAACCTGCGATAATTAATATTCCAACTGATACAAATTTTATATTCATTTCTTTCTCACGTTACTGGTATTTTTATGATTAAAGCTAAAGAAATAATATATTTTTACACTACAAATTCAATACATTTTTTAAATTTTATAAATAACAAACAAATACTTAAAGATTGAAATATCATATTTTAACGATTACTAAACTTAACGCTTTGATGTTAAAAATGATAAATTTAAAGTTTCTAAATATCCAATTTTGAAACTTTAACTGCTTCCCCTAATTTCAACATGAATAATTGAATTACCATACCTCTATCATTTTTAGATTGGTATTTTTCTCAATTCAGTTTATAAACAAAGCACAATCCTAAAAACAAATGCTTAATTATGATTTACAAGGTACATCATTTACATTGTGGAACCATGTGTCCGATGTGTGCACCACTATACGGACAAAAAGGTTTGTATGGCAAAATGGTGTGTCATTGCCTATTAATTGAAACAGACAAAGGTCTTGTATTGGTCGATACTGGTTTTGGGATGCAAGACTACCTACATCCGCAAACCCGCTTAGGTAAAGCTTTTACTAAAATCAGTGGCATACAAGCTGATTTCAATCTCACAGCCATTTCTCAAATTCAACAATTGGGTTTTAAACCATCTGATGTTCAACATATTTTGGTCAGTCATTTAGACTTAGATCATGCCGGTGGTATTTCAGACTTTCCCAATGCAACGGTTCACATCTTATCCAGTGAGTTTAATGCAGCACAAAAACTTTCAGTCATGAACAAATTGCGCTATCGACCGCAACAATTTAAAAATCATCGTTACTGGAATTTTCTTGAACCTAAAAATGGCGAAGCATGGTTCAATTTCCAAAAAGTTCAAGGTTTTAATATTTTCAATGATGAAATTTTATTGATTCCTTTAGTCGGCCATACTGTAGGACACTGCGGTATAGCGATCAAGCAACAAGATGGATGGTTATTGTTCTGTGGCGATGCTTATTTTAATCATCTAGAACTCAACCCCAAGAATAGATTACGCGCGCTCGACAAAATTGAATATCTCCTAGCGGAAGATAATACATTGCGCTTAAAAACATTATCACAACTGCAACAACTTGCGTTGAATGAAGCCAAGATTGAAATTATCTGTGCCCATGATCCTATTGAACTAGACCGATATTTAAAACATGCTTAAATCTCAATTATTACGTTATACCGCTATATTCGCACTCAGCTTACAACTCACTGCATGTATGACAACTGCTGCACTTCCAGATCATGAGCGCCCGCAACAATGGGGAACTATCGTTGCTCCACAGTATAATTTCTATCGGATCAGTGATACTATTTTCCGTAGTGAACAACCCAGTGCTGAACTTATTCCTGAGTTAAAAACCAATCAAATTGATGTCGTGATTAATTTAAGAAGTCGCAATAAAGATAAAACAGTACTTTCAAAGCAAAACTTTCAATTGGTTCATATCCCAATCAATACTTGGGCAATTGATCGTCATGATCTACTCAATGTCATGAAAACGATTCAAGTTGCGAAAGATAACAACCAAAAAGTTTTAATCCATTGCTATCACGGTTCTGATCGTACTGGGGCAAGTGTTGCGATGTACCGAATTATTTTTGAGAACTGGTCTGTGAATGATGCTTTAAATGAAATGAAGCATGGCGGTTATGGCTTTCATCCAATCTGGGGCAATATTGAAAAACTTTTTACCCCTGAAAATATAAAATGGATCCGTGAGCAGCTCGCGAATCCATCTTCAACCAAAAATACCTAACTCATAGCGTTTAACGTCGGTCTAGAGGTACCCACTCGATTACCCAAGCCGACTTCATGCCTAGACTCGCATCAGAATTGATCTTCTTACGTGCTGAATCCGCAGTCTCTCGATCTTTCGATGGTCCAACCATAATACGAATACCTTTTGAGGTTGGACTCTTGGTCACTTTATACCCTTTGGCACGTAATTTAGCAGCGACAGCATCGGCATTGGCTTCATTAGCGGCAAGCGCAACTTGTACCATCCATTGCTTATCACCATTTTCAAGCAAATCACGTGCTTTTTCAGCTTCCGCTTTTTTCTTTGCTTCTTCTTGTGCTTTGTGTTTTTTATCCGCTTCTGCTTTCTTGTCTTCCGCTTGCTTTTTCTCAGCAGCGGCTTTCTTTTCAGCATCTAGCTTACGTTTTTCATCTGCTTTTTGTTGTTCTTCTAATTTACGTTTCTTTTCTTCAGCGGCTTTTTTATCTGCTTCTGCGGTAGCTTGACGCTTCTGCTCAGCTAACTTTTTTTCAGCATTGGCTTTTTGCTTTAATTGAGCATTTTGCTGTTCAAGTTTTTTCTGCTCTGCTGCTTTCTGTTGTGCTTTGGCTTTTTCATCCTGTACCAGCTCAGGAGGAATATCAGCCCCTTCCTGTGCCGCGGCGGCAGCTGCACCACGTCTTGCATTTGCAGCAGCATACTCTTCAGCTGCTTTACGTGCAGCATCTGCTTCTGCCTGTTGTTGCATACGTAAAAAATCTGCTGCTTTTGCTTCTTGTTCAGCAACCGCTTTTTCACGAGCACGCTTCTGCTCTTCTAACAGACGTTTTTCAGTCGCAACATCGACAGTCAACGGCTGCAATTGTACAGGCTCACCAGCAGGTGTCGCTTTATTTTGCTGAGCTTGGCTTATCGGCTGTGTCTCTGCTTGGCTTTGGTGGATTTCTTCTTTACCTTTTAGAAGCAATGCCGCCAATAGAACACCACCACTTAATAAAACAACACCACCCATCCAGCGTTGTTTGTTATTCATTGACATTCGTCTAAATACTCCCAGACCGCTTCTAAGGTATGGAATGAACCACACACCAAAATCAGCTGATTATTATTGGTTTCTGCAAGCGCTGATTGAAATGCTGCTTGTACACAATCAAACTGTTCAACTGTCTCATGCTGTAAAGCAGTTTGTAATTGTTCCAATGATGCCGCACGAGGCACAGTTAACGGTGCAATTTTCCACTTTAATACAGTATTTTTCAACAACTTGACCACAGAATCTACATCTTTGTCGGACAACATTGAAAAAACAGAGACAACTTCTGTGTACTGTTTATTGTATTCTAGGAATTTTCGCAATTGCTTTAACAAAAATTCTACACCATGCGGATTGTGTCCCGCATCAAAAATTACTGTTTTATCGTGTATTTTTCTAATTTCAAAGCGCCCTGACAATTGTGCGTTCTGAATACCTTGCGAAATCGCCTGTTGTGAAACCGTTAAACCGCTCACCAAAATTGCAGCGACAGCAGCAGAAATATTTTCCAGTGCCAAGTGTCCTAAAGGAAGTTTTAAAGTCGTTCCTGAGCTTGCAAAATTCCAAGATTGACCATCTTCTGAATTATCATAAAAATAATCATGGTTTAGCGCATACAGCGTGGCATTGGTTTCTTGTACTTTATGTTGTATCGCTTGTGGTATGTCTTGTGTACCGGCAAAAATGAAAGGGATATTTGCTCGAATAATACCGGCTTTTTCATAAGCAATTTTTTCAATTGTATCGCCAAGCCAATCAGTATGGTCTAAACCAATATTGGTAATCACAGCCACATCTGGATCAATCACATTGACAACATCCAAACGACCACCAAGACCAACTTCAAGTACCCAAACATCACATTGTTTTTGTTTAAAAATAACAAATGCAGCCAAAGTTGTGGCTTCAAAAAAAGATAAAGATAAATCACAAATACGGCGGGCTTGATCAACCGCAACAAAAGCATCAATCAAAGTTTGATTATCAACTTCTTGTCCAGCCAGTTTAACCCGTTCATTAAAACGATAAATATGTGGAGACTGGTATAAACCAACATTCAGCCCTTGCGCATTCAGAATCGCAGCGAGTGTTGTTGTGGTTGAACCTTTGCCATTTGTTCCAGCAACGGTAATCACTTTGGCTTTAGGGTTAATCACCCCGAGTTGTTCTGCCACAGGAATCACGCGCTCTAAGCCTAAATCAATCCCTGTAACGTGAACATGGCTCCAATAATCGAGCCATGTTTGTAAATCATCAGTATTTAAAGGTGCTGTTTGGTTGTTCAAGGCAAATTCATCAGTTTCGCTACAATACGATATACAGTATCACGTAATGCGTGACGATGAACAATTTGATCGATTACACCATGATCAAGCAAAAATTCCGCACGTTGGAACGGTTCTTCCAGCTTCTCACGTACTGTTTGTTCAATCACACGTTTACCCGCGAAACCGATCATCGCTTTAGGTTCAGCAATATGTACATCACCTAACATTGCCAATGATGCTGTTACACCACCATACACTGGATGGGTTAATACCACGATATACGGAAGATGCGCATCTTTGATTTTTTGAATCGCCGCAGAGGTACGCGCCATTTGCATCAAAGACAACATGCCTTCCTGCATACGAGCACCGCCTGAAGCAGCAAAACAAATCAGTGGTTGCTTATCTTTAATCGCTTTTTCAGCAGCTTGTACAAAACGGTCACCGACCACAGTACCCATTGATCCAGCCATAAAGTCGAATTCAAATGCGCATGCAACCATTGCAATATTTTTAACTTGACCTTGCATCACCACAAGGGCTTCAGTTTCACCTGTTTTTTCCTGCGCTTCTTTAATACGCTCTGGATAAGGCTTGCTGTCTACAAAATGTAAAGGATCTTTTGCTGCAAATTCTTGACCAAGTTCAGTGGTCACATTATCAAAAAGCCAATTTAAACGATCACGTGCTTTCATTTTCAAATGTTCATCGCATGATGGACAAACATAGGCATTGAAAGACATTGCAGTACGAGTCACGAGTGCATGACATTCAGGGCACTCAATGGTTGGTTCTGTAAACGTCGCTTTGAGTGTTTGTTGTTGGTCAGGCATATGGATGCCTGGAACTGTACGATCTGTCCACGGCGTTGTTGCGCTGAGGATTTTCCCTGATTTCACTTCTTGATTCATACTAACTCATCGAGCGCGGCTCGAAGCTCCTTGACTTTATTCACTGCTGCTTCAACAGCTTGTTCTGGTGCAAGATTTGCAAATGGTTTGACAAAAGCACTTCCGACAATCACTGCATCAGCAACTTGACCTACTGCTTTTGCAGAAGCGGCATCACTAATCCCAAAACCTACCCCAACTGGAATATCGGTAAAGGTTTTGATTTTTTCAATACGTGCTGCAACTTCCGTTGTATCCAATGTTGCTGCACCCGTTACGCCTTTTAGAGACACATAGTAAATAAAGCCACTTGCTTGTTTCACTACATGCTGAATACGTTCATCGGTAGAGGTTGGTGCAAGCAAGAAGATTTGATCCATATTGTACTTTTGCAATACTTCATCTAAATCTTGTGCTTCTTCAGGTGGTAAATCCACAAGAAGTACACCATCAACACCACAGTCATTCGCATAAGCCACAAACTTTTCATAACCAATCACTTCAACAGGGTTTAAATACCCCATTAAAACAACTGGCGTTGTTGTGTCTTTTTGGCGAAATTCTTTAACCATATTCAAGGCATCAAAGGTATTGGTACCCGCAGCTAAAGCGCGCTCTGCTGCAAGTGCAATCACTGGACCATCTGCCATAGGATCGGAAAATGGCAATCCAAGTTCAACTACGTCTACGCCTGCTGCAACCATTTGATGTAACAATGGTACGGTTACATGTGGTTGAGGATCACCCGCCATAACATAAGAAACCAAAGCCTTACGCTGTTGAGATTTAAGCTGTGCAAAACGAGTGGCTAAACGTGACATAGGATTGTACATTCCTTGAATTGTTCAAACTTGAGGAGTTTTTAGATCATTAAACACCAGTAAATAAATTCAAAATGGATTTATTTACGGTTTAATCATCCAAATGTATAAATACAAGACACTGCATTGTAACGCTATTTTTTACTCAAAGGATAGAGTCACATAGTCGCTCTCGCGTATCTTGTTTTATATCACAAATAATAAAACAACCCATGGATACATTTAGCGCTATTTTCAAGTTGAGGACAATGATCAAAGCTACCTATTTTCAAGCTTGTAAAAAAATATCATTATGAGTAAAAAATAAAGTTAAATCATCACCCTACAGCCAAACACCCTATCACCTACATCACTTAATTATTTTTCAGAAATTGCAAAAGCTGTTTATACTAGTCAGGATTCTGATTTTTTATCTCCTCTTATGACCACACATTCTCAGGCTAAAGTGCAAGCCAGCGTGCTTGCGCTCTTGCCGCTTATTGTTTTTTTAGCCATTTTTTTAGGCAGTGGTATTTATCACACGATCATTGGTACTGAGTTTGCTTTTTATCAAGTGAAAGCCCCTATTGCTGCTCTTCCTGCAATTATTTTGGCCATCCTGCTGTATAGAGGGAAAATCAATGCCGCTATAGAAACATTTTTGCATGGTGCAAGCCATCCCAATTTAATTTTGATGTTTATGGTCTTTATGCTTGCAGGTGCCTTTGCCAGCGTAACCAGTGCAATCGGTAGTGTGGACTCCACTGTTCAATTTGGTTTATCGATTATTCCATCTGAATTTGTCCTCCCGATGCTTTTCATCATTTCGGCCTTTATTGCCACAGCAATGGGAACATCGATGGGAACCATTGCTGCATGTGCGCCGATTGCTTTTGGTTTTTCTCAAGCAACGGATATTCAGCCCATTTATGCAATTGGTGCTGTGGTCAGCGGGGCAATGTTTGGTGATAACTTATCCATGATTTCAGACACCACCATTGCAGCAACTCGAAGTCTAAATGTAGAACTGCGTGATAAATTTCGGGTGAATATCTGGATTGCACTGCCTGCTGCGATTATCACTATATTAATTTATATTTTGACCAGTCATCATGCACAAACCATTGAATATAAAAACTATAACTTATGGCTTATTTTGCCTTATGTGATCGTGTTCTTTTTAGCATTTACACGTTTACATGTACTTGCAGTGCTGACCATCGGAATAGCACTTTCGGGTTGTCTTGGCATCATTGAAAATCCTGAATTTACCCTGCTTAAGTACAATGCCGCTATTTATGATGGTTTTGTGGGTATGTTTGAAGTTGCCTTACTTTCTATGTTCTTAGGTGGTTTATCTGCGATTATGCAAAAAGAAGGCGGTTTAGAATGGTTAATTCAACGTATTTATGCCTTAACTCGCCGATTTAAAATCGGTCAGCAACGTGCGGGAGAAATTGGAATTAGCTTCCTTGTGGTTTTCTCAAATGTGTTTGTCGCAAATAATACGGTTGCCATCATCTTATCTGGAGACATGGCACGAGAAGTTGCCAAAGAATATGCTGTTGATCCCAAACGTGCAGCTGCATTTATGGATATTTTCTCTTGTGTGGTTCAGGGCTTGATTCCATACGGTGCACAACTATTACTTGCATGCTCAATTGCCAAACTGTCCCCTGTTGAGCTGATTGGTTCGATTTATTATTGTTGGGTATTGGCGATATTTGCAATCTTGGCAATCGTATTTAGATTTCCTAAATTAAAGATAACTTGAAATCATGCTGAATCATGGTTTTAAAAAACCAATTCAACAATCAGATCAACCTGTGTTTTGTGAATAAATTAAAAAATTACAATCATACTAAGCACTTAGATAGTAGCAATACTATCTAAATGCTTTTTTTTAAAGCATAATTTATTTGAACTGTTTTTTCACAATGACTTCAACTGTTGTTTTTTCTCGAGCAGGGTCTGCCCACTAAAAGCCTTATATGCTCTGGTTAAAGCTGACTGATCTGAATAACCTAACTGCATCGCAATTTCACTGAACGGCATGTGGCTTTCCAATAAAAAATCACAACGCTTCATCCGTTCAATCTCTACAATTTTTTTAAACGACGTCTGTAAGTCACTTAACTGTCGTTGTAAAGTCCGGGTGGATATATGAAGTTCTTGAGTAAGTTCTTCAATTTTTGGGGCTTGTTGTTTTAACTTTAAATATTCTGCCACAATCAAATGTAAACGCTGAGCAATGGTTTCATAGCGAGGTTTAGATGCAATAGCTTCCTCTGCCTGCTTGACCAAAAGCTGCATTAAGGATGGATCTGCCTGTTGGATTTTTAAATTTAAACCTGCTGAGGCTAAGACAAAACTGTATTGCGGTTGATGGAAAGAGACTTCACAGCCGTAGAACTTTTGATAATGATAGAATGCCATCTGTGGTGCATGAGCAAAATGCACCGCATGCAATGGAAATTGATTTGGCGGTACAATTTTACGCGCGAGATGCATCATTAACGCATTGGTAAATTCATTAATAAGAATATATTTTTCATGATGAAAGGGCCAAATTAAATGTACATATTCTCCCTTGAGCTGCATTTGCATTGGAATAACTTCGTCACCATCAATCACCAAACGGCTAAAGCGCATAATATTTTGTAAAGCTTCTGCCACGGTTGTACTTCGTGATGCCATATAGCCCAAAACACCAAAATGCTCAGGTCGCACATATTCTGCCATTTCAAAAACGATCTGAGGGCAATCTAGCGCTTGTTTGGTTTTTTCAATCAGTTGATGAAAGAAGAAATAGGAAGATTGTGTATCAATCGGCTGTGACAAAATTCCAATTAAATGTTTTTTTTCATCCGCTTGTAAGAAATCAAGCGTCGCAAGATCAATCCCTCGTTCAGACAGATACATCTGCCAGAGATGAAAATAACCATTTGGGATCTGTAATTCCTGCATCGTCTTGCACTCTTTTTAATCCTTTAACTTAGAAAATTGACATTGCAAATTTTCATTTTGTCGTAAAATGTATAAAAAATGGCAATATCTGTCAAAACAAACTTGCAAAATCCCGACATACTGAAATCATCAACAGTGATGCAAGTAAAATAAAATGAATGCATTAGTTACATATCAGATCGATCCAGTGGTTCGAACCAAGCTCAACTTTAAACTTGAAGAAGTGCCACGCTTCTGGTTTGGTGGAGATCCCTTCCGCACACGACTATTTGACGCACTCAGTCTGACCTTCCCGGATGGTGAGCGCTATTTCATAGAAAGTGTCCGGCTCTTCCGTGACAAAATCACCGATCCAGATTTACAACAACGTGTTGCTGACTTTATTCGTCAAGAAGCCCAACATGGTATTGCGCATGACAAAATGAATCAGGTCATGAAAGATCAAGGCATGCCTGTCGATCAATTTATCCAACTTTTAAGTAAGATTTTTAAATTTGAATTGAGCCAACGCTCGCCTCAATACAATATTGCGATGACAGCTGCTGCTGAACATCTCACCGCTTTGATGGCAGAAACATTTTACCGCCATAAAGCAACCTTATCTGAAGCACACCCTTATGTCCGGGCCTTACTGGCGTGGCATTCTATTGAAGAAATGGAACATCGAGATGTGGCCTTTGATGTGATGCAACAAGTCGGTGAGGTCCCTGACAACTTACGTCGATTTGCTTTAGCCTTTACCACCATAATGATGTTCAACTTTACCCTCTACCGTGCCAATATCATGCTTAAACATGATGGATTCAGCCGTATAGAACGTTTAAAAATGGCAACGCAAGGATTGCCTTGGTTCTTCGGTAAAAAAGGGATTTTATCTGCAATGAAAAATGAATATTTAGACTTGTTTAAAAAAGATTTTCATCCGAGCCAACACCCTGTAATTCGACAATATCAAGTTTGGGTCGATACGATGGCTGAAACCAATGATCCTATTCAAGCAGGTGAAGCATTTTGGCAGGCTGGACTATAGCTGTCTTGATATAAACCGATCAGTTCTATCCTGAATAGGGATTTGAACTGAATAATGCGAGAAATAAAACAATGAATGCATATGTAAAACACCAAGTTGATCCTGTGGTTCGTAGCAATTTAGATTTTAGATTGAATGAAGTTCCACGCTTTTGGTTTGATAATGACCCTTTTCGTACCCGTATGTTTGATGCGCTGAGTTTGACCTTTCCTGTAGGGGAAAGATATTTCATTCAAAGTGTTCGTGCACTGCGTGACAAAATCACCGATCCAGATTTACAGCAACGTGTCACGGATTTTATTCGACAGGAAGCACAGCACGGTATTGCACATGACAAAATGAATGAAGAAATGCTGCACCAAGGCATGCCTGTTGATCAGTTTGTAAAATTTATGGGTGCACATTTCGAGCATATACTGAAACATCGTTCCAAACAGTACAACATTGCCATGACTGCCGCAGCAGAACATCTTACCGCATTAATGGCAGAAACTTTTTATAGTAAACAAGAGACTTTAGCGGAGGTCCATCCTTTTGTTCGTGCTCTATTTGCTTGGCATTCAATCGAAGAAATGGAACATCGAGATGTCGCTTTTGATGTCATGAAAGAGGTTGGAGAAGTTCCTGAAAACTTACGTAAATTTGCGCTTGCCTTTGTCACTTTACAAATGTTTGGATTTACCTTTTACCGTGCCAATGTCATGCTTAAATACGATGGATTCAGTCGTTTGCAACGTGCTCAATTTGCACTCAAAGGTATTCCATGGTTTTTTGGCAAACACGGTAAATTATCAGCAATGCGTGAACAATACCTAGATTGGTTTAAACCTGATTTTCATCCGAGCCAGCACCCTGTGATTCGACAATATCAGGTTTGGGTCGATGTTTTGGCCGAAACCAATGATCCGATTCAAGCAGGTGAAGCGTTTTGGAAAGCCGCGTTATAAGGTTAAAAAAGCTTTAAATTAGAACAGCCTTACCATTTCGCGTAATGCTGTTCCAACAAGCCATAGGCTTGGTCTAATTGAATACACTCACCAACTTCAGATTCGACCGTACCACTAATGCGTGATTGCCATTGGCTAAACTGACTACCCACCAAACGTAAATTTAAGTTTTCAAATCTCCGCCAGCCGGTTTCAACTGTCAGATTTAATTTCTGGTCTAAAGAACGAATTGACCAAAGGTTCGCATCTATCTTTTCAAACAGTACATCGGCAACTGCATATAGAACACCATTGACCCACAGACAATTTTCATTGCCAAAACTTTCATTTACACCCGAAGCGAGGTTTAAGCCTATACGGTTTCCTTGCGTATCCCAAAAGTTACACGATAACCAAAACCACGCTGTTTCGGGTCTTAGAAATCCACAGGTGTCATCGAGAGATGCCAATGTTTTTTCATTAAAATCTATACGCGCTTTATCTTTATTGATAAAGAAGCCTTCTACAGCCAAGGTGGTTTTCTTTTGCGTATAGGTCCAACCATTAATACCATTGGGACTGCATAAGCTTAAAGGCTCTGTTCCTGCACAAAAAATGCGGGCTTTTAACTGCTCTTCACCATTTCGAGTTGCCCGTATATAACGCACACCATTGGCATGTTGCATTTCAAATTCAAAAGGTGATTTACTAAAGTGACTTTGGCTATACAAAGGCTGCTCATCTAAGCTTGTCCCTCGCCCTAAAATCGTATTGGCATTCCATTCTAAAACTTCATTCGTTGAATGGTCATAGACATAAATAAAGCCATGCCCTGCCCAACCAATATCTGCAATTGCAATACCGATAGAATAGTGTTCATGCTGGATACCACAAAACTTAAACTTTTTATATTTTAAATGTTTACGCCAACCTGTTAATACTTTGCCATACGGGGTTTTGTAGATATATTGATTAACATTAATCTTACTTGGCACATCTTTAAAACGCCCATAACGGGGTTGACCATTGCTTTGTATTAAATCCATGTGAGTTCCCAATCCTTTTATAAGGGAAGTATCAGACTTTAGTCGGTCCTTCGATTATTGCTATTTTTTCAAATTTAGCAACACCATCACACACCAAATCAATCCACTTTTATCACGATTTAACCTATAAAATATTCGCTTGATAGATAAAATTTAGCTTTGATTTAATTCATAAAAAATAGGGCAAATGCCCTATTTTTTAATCTGAAAAAATTACTTTGCAGGACCACCCCATTGATTTGTTTCAGGTTTGGTATCTGAAGCAAACCAGTAAATTAAAACAAAGGCACCAAAAGGAACAAAGATAAGCAGATACCACCAACCTGTCTTTCCTATATCATGTAAACGGCGAGCTGCAACTGAAATTGAAGGCACGATCAGTGCTAATACAGTGATCAAATACAACACAAACGGTTTTTTAAAAATGATTGAGTCTAAAATCACTGCAATGATCAGTACAACAAACTGTATCAATACAAAGTACCAATATTCTTTACGGCGAGCACGCCCAGAAAAGTTGGCATAATTACTTAGACATTTTTTAAACCAATCAATCGCATTATATTGATCTTCGGTTTTATTTTGTGACATTGCTTTTCTCTCTTTATTTTATAAGTGTTACTGACATTTTTTGTACTAAAGCTGTAGCCAGATACTAACTGGTTTTGCATGTTTTTCATACACTTTTATTCTATAAAAAGTAAAATCTATTCGAAAAAAGAAAGAGGTACTTGACCTCTTTCTGTGCAAATCATTGTCTAATCTATGCTTGAGACATTCATCTACAATTTTTAAAGCAATATATAAAAATCAGATAATCTTTCCATGTGGAATTTGATCAATTAACTTTTGCGGTGCTTTAAAACGTTCGCCATATTTTGCTTCAAGCGAGTTCGCTCGAACTAGAGCTTTTTCTAAACCATACTGATTTAAGAATTGAATCGCACCACCCGTCCACGGCGCAAAGCCAATACCAAAAATCGAACCAATATTGGCATCAATCACAGATTCCAACACATGCTCTTCATAGCAACGTAAGGTATCTAAAGCTTGAACAAATAGGAAACGGTCGATCATTTCCTGCTCAGAAATATCAACATTTTTCGTCCAATGGCTTAAGCCATCCCAAAGATGCTTTTTGCCACCTTCCGGATACTCATAAAAACCAGCACCTGCAGCCTTGCCTTTACGTTCAAAGGTGTGAATCATAGTTTCAATAACATCATCAGCACCTGAAAGCGGTAAATCCTTACCTTCAGCCTGAAGTGCTTTACGGGTTTCTTTGGCCACATGCTCAGAAAGTGTTAATGCCACTTCATCTTGAATCGCCAATGGGCCAACAGGCATACCTGCTTTCAGTGCTGCCATCTCAATACGTGCAGGATGTACGCCTTCATGCAGTAAACGTAGACCTTCTTGCACAAACGTTCCAAACACACGGCTGGTGAAGAAACCACGGCTATCATTGACCACAATTGGCGTTTTGCCAATTTGTTGCACATAGTCATAGGCTTTTGCTAAGGTTTCGGCAGAGGTGTTTTTACCTTTGATGATTTCAACCAATTGCATTTTATCGACAGGACTAAAGAAATGTAGACCAATAAAATGCGTATCATCTTTAGAGGCTTTGGCTAAACCTGTGATCGGTAATGTTGATGTATTTGAGGCCATGACACCATTATTGGCAAGAAATTGTTCCGCTTCTTGAGTCACTTTGGCTTTTAATTCTTGATTTTCAAATACAGCTTCGATAATCAAATCACAGTCTTTTAAGTCTTCTGCAGATGCTGTTGCGGTAATCAAACTTAAAACTTGATCACGCTTTTCCGCGCTCATACGACCTTGCGAAACACGTTTATCCAATAGTTTTTGACTATAAGCTTTACCCTTTTCAGCATTTTCCACAGAGACATCTTTTAGCACAACTTCAATGCCTTTGATTGCTGTCGAATATGCAATACCCGCCCCCATCATGCCTGCACCAAGTACACCCACTTTGGTCGCTTGCCACTTAGCAATGTTTTTAGGACGACTTGCACCTGCTTTAATTGCATTCAAACCATGCCAGAACGTGCCAATCATATTCTTGGCAACTTGCCCTGTTGCAAGATAAGTGAAGTAACGGCCCTCTATTCGGAAAGCTGTATCTACATCAACTTGAGCGCCTTCAACCGCGGCAGCCATAATCGCTTCAGGCGCTGGATAACAGCCCTTGGTTTTATCACGTAGCATTGCCGGTGCAATTGCCAGAATCTGAGCAACCGCAGGTGTTTTAGGATCGCCACCCGGAATTTTATAACCTTTCATATCATAAGGCTGTTGAGATTTTGGATTGGCTTTGATCCAAGCAATCGCTTTGTCCAGCATGTCTTGCTCGCTATCCGCAAGCTCATTGACCAAACCTAAAGACTTGGCTTTATCTACCCCGAATTGCTTACCTTCCATAAGGAATGGGAATGCATTCTGTAAACCCAGCAGGCGCACCATACGCACCACACCACCGCCACCAGGAAGTAAGCCCAGTGTTACTTCTGGCAAACCTAATTTGGTTTTTGGATCATTTAAAGCAATACGATAATGGCAACTTAAAGCAATTTCCCAACCACCACCTAGCGCTGTACCATTAATCGCCGCAACCACAGGAACACCTAATGTATCAATCGCACGAAGATCACCTTTTAGCTTGGCAGTCATTTTAAAGAATTCAGTGGCATGTTCTGGCGTTGCCTCAATCAGCTCATCCAAATCACCGCCGGCAAAAAAAGTTTTTTTCGCAGAGCGATAAATCACACCTTTTAAATCGGTTTCAGATTTAAGTTTAGACACAACATTTTCTAAAGCCACACGAAAATCAGCGTTCATGGTATTTGCAGACTGGTTTGGAGAGTCCATCGTTAAAATAACAATGCCATCCGCATTTTTTTCATATTGAATTGCACTCATTATTATTCTCCTTATACCAACTCAATAATGGTCGCAATACCCATGCCACCACCTACACACAATGTTGCTAGACCACGTTTTTTACCCTGACGTTCTAATTCATCAAGTAGCGTACCAAGAATCATTGCACCTGTTGCGCCCAATGGGTGCCCCATTGCAATTGCACCCCCATTTACATTGACCTTTTCAGCAGGAACTTTAAGTTCAGTCATAAAACGCATCACCACAGATGCAAAGGCTTCATTCACTTCAAAGAGGTCAATATCTTCAATAGTGAGACCTGCTTTTGCCAGCGCCTTACGCGCAGCAGGTGCAGGACCTGTGAGCATGATGGTTGGATCTGTTCCAACCAATGCCGTTGCCAACACTTTTGCACGAGGTTTTAAGCCTTGCTCTTTGACTGCTTTTTCAGAAGCAATCAGCACCACAGCTGCGCCATCTACGATGCCCGATGAGTTTCCAGCATGATGTACATGGTTAATTTTTTGCGCTTCTGGATATTGTTGTAATGCAATCGCATCAAAGCCCATTCCACCCATCATTTCAAAACTTGGATTGAGTTTTGCCAAGCCTTCAGCAGTTGTGGTCGGTTTAATGAATTCATCTTTGTCAAGAATCGTAACACCAGCTTTATCTTTAACCGCAACCACGGACTGATCAAAGCGTCCCGCGGCCTGAGCAGCAGCAGCTTTACGTTGTGAGTTGGCAGCAAACTCATCCACATCTGTACGGCTATAGCCATCGAGCGTGGCAATTAAATCCGCGCCAATCCCTTGAGGAACAAAATGTGATTTTAAATTTGTTTCAGGATCCAGTGCCCAAGGTCCACCATCGGAACCCATTGGAATACGTGACATAGACTCTACGCCGCCAGCAACAACAATATCTTCCCAGCCTGAACGTACTTTTTGAGCAGCCATATTGACAGCTTCAAGACCTGAAGCACAAAAACGGTTGATTTGCACACCGGCAACATCATTGTCCCAGCCTGCCGCAATTGCAGCAGTTTTAGCAATATCACCGCCTTGATCGGCAATTGGTGTTACACAACCCAGTACGATATCGTCTACTTTTGAAGTATCAAGCTGGTGACGATCTTTCAATTCATTGAGCAATGTGGTTAATAATGTAATTGGTTTCACTTCATACAGTGAACCATCTTTTTTTCCTTTTCCGCGTGGTGTGCGAATGGCATCAATGATGTAAGCCTCGCTCATAGCTGTTCCTTCTTATGACTTCTAGGTTGTTATCTGCTTTGAGTGTACGTTATAAAGTTGAGAGTTCAATGACGAGAACGAAATAGTCAGTTGATATTTTTTGTCAATTGGCTGGTTTGCTCTGAATGGGTAAACAAAAACAAATCGCGTATTTCAATTAAGCGCCAATCTCATTGCACATCTGCTGTTACGAGAAAAACCATATGCAACTTCATGCTCAAGTTTATGCTCAAGATAGAGAGGCATCTCAAGCGCATTGATCTTTTCAAAGCCTAATTTTTCATAAAATGGTCGATTCCAAATCACATCATGAAAGGTGGTTAAGGTCACAGCATCACAGCCCTCTCCCTGAGCAGTAGCAATCACATATTCAATCAATTGCCGACCGATCCCTTGTTTTTGAAATGCGGCACTCACATCTAACTCGATAATATATAAATCAAGCGCTTGTCTTTCTGCATATAAAAAACCTGTAGCTTGATTCTTTTGATTAATCGCAACAAATGCATAAGCAGAAGAAATCAATTGCAAATGATCTTGTGCTGACAACACTGGGCTTTCGACAAGCCAAGATAACTCGGGAATACTTGAAAATGCTTGAGTAGCAGATTTTTCTATTTCGATCAGTTGCGCTATATCCGAAGGGTCAATTTTTCTAATCAAACATGTCATCTATATATCCAGTATAAAAATATTTAAATATCATCTAACTAATTAGCTCAAACCTAAAATAAGCAGGTCCGATATTCTCTTTTTTCATAATCATCACAATCATAGCGAAGATTATTCAATGCGCTATTGAGTGGATAAATCTAAATGATAGAACTGATTGAAATCAGACTCTTGATATTCTGAAAAAGAAGCACCTTTGATAAAGCCAAATTTTTTATACAAGCAAATTGCGGGTTCAAAAGATGAGTGTGTTCCCGTTTCCAAACTCAATTTTTGGTATTCACGTTGTTGTGCAATCAATAAAAGATGTTTCAGCATTTCTGTTGCAGCACCTTTACGTAAATGTTTGGGATGTGTCCGCATAGACTTTAATTCAGCATGTGTAGATGACAACTCTTGAATTGCACCACAAGCTAAAAGTTCATTTTGTTCCCAAAGGGTAAAAAAGCTAATTTCGGGTTGTTGTAACGCAGTTAGATCTAATGCAAAACTATGCTCAATCGGTGAGTTTTCATGCATACCATGTAAATGAATTCTGAGTAAATCTTGTACTTGCACATCATCAAACTCAGCAAGTCTAATCATTTTTTAATACCCTATTCTTGAAAATTCTTTCACTTTATCGCTTATATCTTACAAGAAATTTTAGGTGAAATGATCAGGCATAAAAAAGCCCAAGTATCACTTGGGCTTAGGATCAGCAAAATTACTTTTGAATTCATCTATGTCGAATTAATGATAACCATGCAATTGACGATAAAGTCCTGGGGTAACCCCTGTCCATTTTTTAAATGCGCGATGGAAGGTACTGGTTTCACTAAAGCCCACTTGTTGTGCTACATCTTCCAAGGTTAAATCCGGATTTAACAACAAATGAATCGCAGCATCTCGACGTAAGGCATCTTTAACACCTTGGTAACTCTTACCTTCTGCTGCCAAGCGACGGCGCAAGGTTTGTGGTGATAAATACAACATTGAAGCCACATCATTTAAGGTTGGCATTTCTTCACCAATTTGACTCTTTAAGACTTCACGAATACGCGAAGTTAAAGAATTGGTGTTTTTGAACTTCACCAAAAGCTGAGCAGGCGCAGCTTTTAAAAACTCTTCTAAACTTGCTTCATCCTGACGAATCGGTAAATCCAAATAGTCTGCGGCAAAAGTAATTTCAGTACGTGGCATATCAAATTGCATCACAGGTGCAAAGAACAGCGCATCATACTCATCTGCATGATTTGGACGCGGGTAACCAAAATGTACCCGTTCTAAAGGAATACGACGTTCAATTAACCATGAAGCTAGACCATGCCAAATCATCAACATACTTTCAGTAATAAAATGATCAGGGTCCATGGTTTTTGGAATCAATGGTACTAAACGCGCTTCATGTTTATCACGTTCAACCGCGACCGACCATTCGTCACCAAATAATTTATAAAATTGTGATGATAACTCTAAAGCATCACCCAAAGTTTTAGCGTGGATAATCAATTGGCACATGATGGCAAAAGATCCCAAACGACGAGGTTGGATATCAAATCCAACATGTTCATCTTGGGTTACCATCCACAGCATTTTCACAAAACGTGTATATTGCTCTGGTGAAATACGTGCTTTAGGTTGGCGAAGTAATTCTGCTTCTATGCCAACATGTGAAAGTAAGGTGTCAACGTCCATTCCTAGACGCTTCACACCTGTTAAGGCGGCATTCACAAAATGGATACTGATCGTATCACGACTCATGGTAAATCCTTCACTCTCTTTGATGTTCACTAACAATTGACCTAAATGACGCTAAAAAATGTTTTATTGGCGATTTACAACAGTGCAGATCACCTTTTTACATCATAAATTGCCGAAATGATCAAGGTAAATGGCTGAACATGACATTGTTTTGTTAATTTTATATTTCTATTATGGGTGTAAAATCAAGACAGTATTGGTAAAAACAATTATGACAACAGCTTTAAAGGGATTGAAAGTACTCGATTTTTCCACTTTATTACCAGGTCCATTTGCAACTTTATACCTTGCAGACCTAGGTGCAGAAGTGATCCATATTGAATCGCCAACGCGTCCAGATCTGGTACGCTTGTTCCCGCCTTATGCCAATGGACAAGCGACTTCACACAGTTATCTCAACCGAAATAAACAATCCGTCACTTTAGATTTAAAAGATCCTGCCAGCATTGAGCAAGTTAAACAGAAGATTTCTGAGTTTGATATTGTCGTTGAACAATTTCGTCCGGGGGTGATGCAACGTTTGGGTTTGGATTATCAAACTTTGGCTGAAATTAACCCACGTTTAATTTACTGTTCAATTACGGGTTATGGCCAAACAGGTTCATATAAAGATAAAGCTGGACATGATATTAACTATATTGCCCTGTCTGGTATCGCTGGACACTGTGGTCGCCAAGACAGTGGACCACCGCCGATGGGGATTCAAATCGCAGATGTAGCAGGTGGTTCCTTACATGCTGTCATCGGTATTCTTGCTGCTGTAGTTGAACGCCAAAATAGTGGTCTGGGACAATATATTGATATTTCCATGACCGATTGTGTGGTGGGGCTCAATAATATGGCAGCCGCAGCCAGTTTGGCTGGTGCTCAACAGCAGCAACGTGAATCTGAACAGCTTAATGGCGGGACCTTTTATGATTATTATGAAACGGCCGATGCTCGTTACTTATCTATTGGTAGCTTAGAGCCACAATTTATGAATGGACTGGCAAGCGCCTTAGAATTGCCAATCCTTCTACAAAAAGGTGCTTCTTTCGATACCGAAGATCGTCAAATACTCAAGCAAGCGATTCGAGATAAAATTAAAAGTAAAAATCTGGCTGAATGGAATCAACTGTTTGAACAACTGGACGTTTGCGTAGAACCCGTACTGAGTTTAGACGAAGCACTGCAATCCCAAATTTCTCAACAACGTAATTGGGTGGTCAATGTGCCATTGAAGCCTAATTCTGATCAAACTGAACCACAGTTAGCCTGTCCAATTAAGTTTTCAAGATCACAAATGCAATATCACTATATTGGTCAGCAACTGGGTGAAGGGAAATGGTAATTGCCCATTTAATACAGCACAATTCAAGTTAAATAAAATTACAATTCTGTCATTTTACTTACAATTTGTATAATTTGTAACCATGGCATCCTGTGTAATCTTAATTCTAAATACGTTACACAGGTACCCTGTTCTTCTCAGATCAATTTTAATCCATGGTTTTTCAATTAATTTTTAAATAAAATTTAGTATTTTAAAAACAATAGATTAAATTGACCAAAAACATTCAAAAAGCCAATATTCATTTATTAAAAAATTATCACCATGAGATAAAATACTCACATTAATTACAATTAAAAGTCAAAAATAATAGATTTTTATACAAATATGAGAGTATTATAAATAATTAGTTACAAAGTGTTATCAAGGTCACCAAATATGAATAAATCTAAAGGTCACTTTTATTGGGCTATCAGCTTATTATCTTTATGTAGTTCTTTTCAAAGTGCTCATGCAGCTGAAGCATTTAATGCAGAAAGCCCATGGATGTTTGGTGATTGGAACAGAAAAAGAACCAAGCTCCAACAAAAAGGTTATGACTTCAGCTTCGGCTATACCGGCGAATTAGCCACCTTATTAGATTCAAAAAACCATTCAAGCCATGGTACTGAGTATGCAGATCAGTTTGCGATTGGTAGTCATGTAGACTTGGAAAAAGTGCTTGGATGGAAAGACACAGAAGCCCAAATCACCATCACTGAACGTAATGGTCGTTCATTGTCGCAAACCTCTGATGCCCTTGCAGGACAACTCAGCTCAACCCAAGAAGTTTGGGGTCGCGGTCAAACTTGGCGCTTAACTGATTTTTGGATCAAGAAAAAATTCTTTGAGCAAAAATTAGATATTAAAGTGGGTCGTTTTGGCGAAGGCGAGGATTTTAACAGCTTTGACTGTGATTTTCAAAACCTTGCACTTTGTGGCTCTCAAGTGGGTAACTGGGTAGGCGACCAATGGTATAACTGGCCTGTTAGCCAATGGGCTGCGCGAGTTAAATATAACATCCAACCTGACTTATATGCTCAAGTCGGTGCTTATGAATACAATCCTGAAAACTTAGAACGTGGCAAGGGGTTTAACTTAAGTACAGACGGTTCACATGGTGCAATTATTCCTGCGGAAGTGGTTTGGCAACCAAAACTCAGTGCTGCAAAATTGCCAGGCGAATATCGTTTGGGCTATTACTATAGTACTGTCGATGCACAACGCATTAAAAATCCAAATGAAACAGATCATAAACAAGGTGGATGGCTGGTTGCCAAGCAACAATTTACAGCACATCACGGTGATGTACGTCGCGGCTTAACGGGTTTCATTAATTTAACCCTTCATGACTCAGACACAAACACTGTCGACAATATGCAAAATATTGGACTGGTCTATAAAGGTCCTTTCGATGCGCGCCCTCAAGATGATGTCGCAATCGGTTTTTCTCGTATCAGCATCAACAATGATGTGAATGATACTCAAATTCGTCAACAAGATGAAGAGTACAACACTGAAATTTACTACGGTGTACATGCAACAAATTGGCTGACGATCCGTCCAAATGTGCAATATATTCGTCATGTTGGTGCATATAAAGATGGCGAAAATGCATGGGTTGGCGGTATCAAATTCCAAACTGCATTCTAGTGTTATAGATCATAAATATTTCGATGCAATTTTAACTCTTCTCTCCCCTCGCATCGAAATATTTAAAATCTAAAAATTTAAACAATGTGCTTCATTAATCCTCAATGGAAAGGTAAAGCGTAAAAAATTAATCAAATAGATAGGTGGTCAATATGCAAACTCCATCTTCAGGACTCAGAACCCTAACAGTTGTGATTGCAATTGTTTTCGGTGTAGTTCTATTAGGCGGCGGAGTATGGCTGGCAGCACTGGGTGGGTCTTGGTACTACATCATTGCCGGGATACTTTTCATTGCAACAGCAATTTTATTACGCAAATTAAATAGTTCTGCTTTATACGTTTATGCAGCCTTAGTACTCGGCACAGTTGTCTGGGGACTATGGGAAGTCGGTTCAGATTTCTTCGCGCTTGCACCGCGTTTAGATATTTTAGGTGTGTTTGGCTTATGGCTACTCATTCCAGCAGTAACACGTGGTTTCGATGCCAAAAGTGCTAAAATTGCACTTTCAGGTACATTGGCAATCACCATTGCGGTTATGGCTTATTCTATCTTTAATGATCCACAAGAAATTCGTGGGACTTTAACCAGTAAACAACCAACGCCAGCAGCGATTGATGGTATTGCAGATGCAGACTGGCCGGCTTATGGTCGGACTCAATCTGGTTTACGCTATTCTCCGTTGAACCAAATCAACTCAGAGAACGTTAAAGATCTTAAAGTTGCTTGGACCTATCGTACAGGTGAATTCAAGACCGAAAATGATTCAGGCGAAACAACCAATCAGGTCACACCGATTAAAATCGGGAATAACATGTACCTGTGTACAACCCATCAAAAATTGGTTTCTCTTGATCCTTCTACAGGTAAAGAGAAATGGGTATTTGATCCAAAACTCAAAGCTGATAATACCTTCCAACATTTAACTTGTCGTGGTGTTTCTTATTACGATGCAGACAATACCGTTGGTTTCGCTGCAAGTTTACAAGCAAAAAAATCCTCATCTACCGAATGTCCGCGTAAAGTTATTTTACCAGTCAATGATGGTCGTATCGTTGCGGTAAATGCTGAAACAGGTAAAGCATGTTCTGACTTTGGTCATAACGGTGAAGTTGATTTACAAAAGGATATGCCATTCCCTTATCCGGGTGGTTATATTCCAACATCACCACCTGTTGTCACAGGCACCACAATTATCATTGGTGGTTCAACGACAGATAACTATTCGACTCAAGAGCCTTCTGGTGTTATCCGTGGTTATGATGTAAATACTGGTGCATTACTTTGGGTATTTGATACAGGTGCTGAAAATCCGAATCAGATTCCGGGTCCTGGTCAGAAATATGTCCAAAACTCACCGAATGCATGGGCTCCGCTTGCATATGATGCAAAACTCGATATCGTTTATGTACCAACAGGTGTAGGTACGCCAGATATTTGGGGTGGTAACCGTACAAAACTGCATGAACGCTATGCAAACTCAATGTTAGCAATCAATGCAACAACGGGTAAATTGATCTGGAACTTCCAAACGACTCACCATGATTTGTGGGATATGGATGTACCATCACAGCCAACCTTAGCGGATATCAAAGACAAAACTGGACAAACTGTTCCAGCAATCTATGTATTGACTAAAACAGGGAATGCCTTTGTTTTAGACCGCCGTAACGGTAAAGCAATTGTACCGATTAACGAACGTCCAGTACCACAAAGTGTAAAACGTGGTCCGCAAACTAAGGGTGAATTCTATTCTCCAACGCAACCGTTCTCAGACTTTAACTTAGCACCTCAAGAAAAATTAACGGATAAACAAATGTGGGGCGCAACCATGTTTGACCAGTTAATTTGTCGTGTGTCATTCCACAAGTTAAATTATGACGGTATTTATACTCCACCTTCAGAAAACGGAACTTTAGTTTTCCCTGGTAACTTGGGTGTATTTGAATGGGGTGGCTTATCACTTAACCCTGATCGTCAAATCGCAGTCATGAATCCAATTGGCCTACCTTTTGTCAGTCGATTGATTCCTGCTGATCCTAATCGTAAACAAACAGCCAAAGGTGCAGGTACAGAAGCGGGTGTTCAACCCATGTATGGCGTCCCTTACGGTGTTGAAATTAGTGCATTCCTTTCACCATTTGGCCTACCATGTAAACAACCTGCATGGGGTTATGTTGCTGGTGTAGATTTGAAAACGCATGATGTAGCTTGGAAACGTCGTATTGGTACAATTCGTGACAGTATGCCGGGTATTCCATTGCCACCATTTAAAATGGGTGTGCCAATGTTAGGTGGTTCGATCTCAACTGCGGGTAATGTGATGTTCATTGGTGCGACTCAAGATGATTACATCCGAGCGATCAATGTCAGCAATGGTGATGAGCTGTGGAAAGGTCGTCTACCTGCGGGTGGGCAAGCAACACCGATGACCTATGAAAGCAATGGTAAACAATACGTTGTGATCATGGCGGGTGGTCACGGTTCATTTGGTACCAAAATGGGTGACTCTATCGTTGCTTATGCACTACCAGATAAATAATCTTAAATTGAGGTAAATAAAAAACAGGTCTTGATGACCTGTTTTTTATTACTTTATCTAATCCCATACCCTTGTATAAAAGTGAATCTGCTTTTTGGATGAGACGGATGTTCTATCCCCCGTTTGATCGCGATATCCATATCACCATGCGATAGCCAATCCTTAAAATGCCCTGCTCTTTACCTGACCATCAAAATGAAAACAATCTTCTATACGAATTTTTTGCACAGGTGAAAGTTGCTCAAAGTCAAACCATCGATACTCAGAATGCTCTTCACTTAAATTGATTGGCTGATCGTTCTGCAATGTACACTTAAACATAAATGCGTGGGAATTTACTGCAGCATGATAATAAACCCCTGATAAATATTCGATCAAAACTTCGCAGCCTAATTCTTCTTGGCACTCACGAATCAGCGCCTCATGCACTGTTTCACCTTGATCCAATCCACCACCAGGTAAACCCCATGCACAATCAGCATAAGTCGCTTTCAATAACAGGACTTGTCGATTTTCATTAAAAATCACAGCGTGCGAACTCAAACGATAAAAATCATGAAATCCCATTGCTCAAAACCCACTTAATTGATTATCTTGCCAAATAACATTTTGAAAAAATTAAACGTAGCGCATAAACAATTGCCATAGCAAAAACAGCATAACCCACTTGGGTAAAGATCATCGGAATACAGAGTACGATGGCGGCTGTAATTGGATAAAACCATTTCTTGATTCCTGAAAGATGGTGAATTTCCTGTAACAACCAAAGGCTCGCAGTATAGACAATCAAAGAGATAGCAACAAAATAACTGACGATGTCAGCCGAGATCTCAGCCTTATGCGTCACCACATCCACCGCAGCAGCTAAACCCGCACCAAGGGCTGCAATACTCACGAAAATAAAAAAGTGACCATAGCCCCATGAAAATGCACGTTTACGACTATTGAGTCGTTCAGCCACATCATGATCGAAATATGCCCACCACATGGTAAACATAATCAATAAGCCACCAATGGTCAAAAAGATTAATTCTTGGCTTAACAACTGATTATTTAATGCATCAGAAATTGCTGCGAAACTTCCAATGATCGATTCACCAAGGACAATGATGGTTAGTAAGGCATAACGCTCAGAAATATGATGTGGATGCCACGGTGTCATGTTATTTACTTCAGCAAAGATGGGCACACTCAGTTCAGCAATGACCAAAAGTAGAAACAAATAAATGGTAAAATTTATCGGTGTAAAATGAAAAAGTAACCAGCCAATCTGTACGATGATAATACCAGCCGCATATCTCAACGCTGTTTGTTTACGCTCAGGATCATTTTTGGCAACACGAAACCATTGTGTAACGAGGCCCAAACGCATGATGACATAACCAATAATGATCACATCAAAATCTTGTTGCTGAAATGCGCTAGGTATCCCTGCTGCAATCACAAGTGAACCAATAATCTGCACAAAGGTCATGATTCGATAAAATACATCATCATTGTCGTAGGCAGATGCAAACCAGCTAAAGTTCATCCATGCCCACCACAACGCAAAGAACACCATAAAATAAAGTGTTAAGCCATGTGATAAATGATTTTCGATAATGCTATGGTGTAATTGTTGCCCTGCTGTAGCAATGGCGACCACAAAAATTAAGTCAAATAACAATTCTAATGAGGTTGCAGCGCGATGTGGTTCGTGTGGATTTCGTGGTGCAAGTGGCTTTAACCACCCATATTTTACAAATAATGAATTTGGCATTATTTTCACATTATTGAGATTATTATCATGATTTTTCCAAAACTCTAGCTTTCATTCAAGTAAAAAACTGAGTTCTTTTGACAATTTTGTTAATGATCTAACATCTATCTCTTAAATTTAAAAATTCATAAATAAAAAGCCCAATCAAAGGGCTTAATAACAAACAAATCTAGCTTGCTAAACCACTAATTTCAATTTAGCAATGTCTTTGATCACGATCGCTTTACCAGTGCTCATATCAATCGGCATCGAAATATGTTGATGTACGACTAACCATTGATCACCTTTCTTTTTCAGACACAATGTTGTTCGACACCATGGCATCTGCAACTTATCTTTAAGCACAGAATTTTCCACTTTTGAATGGCAATGCAATACAGCCAAATCGTTTGACGCATAGATCTTCATATTGCGACGTACAATTTGCACATTTTCACTAAAATATGGACTGAATTTCTCCCATTCTTTTTTGTACACATCGATACCGTCTAATTGTATACTCACATCAAACATATTGATATCATCCGCACATTGATCTAATAGATGATCAATTTTATTACCAAGAACAGCAGCATCCCATAATTCAATTTGAGATATTATCTCGTCGGCAATTTTCACATTACCATCGATTGCTATTTTCATCATAAAACCTCATTATTCTTATTTGTGATGAATTTAACACTTAATAAGTATTATGTGAAGTGTTTTGTTTATTTTTTCATATCTAATCAATTTAAATCAAAATAATCATTGTTAATTAATCTGATTTAAGCAGTTTATAAAACCAACCATATTATGCTTAGATATTAACCAAAACCTTTCACAAAAATAAATCACTCAATAATACAAATAGATATAAAAAATTTGCCCTTCATCATAAAAAGCTTATTTTTAATTTAATTAACAATTCTTCAATAATTTATTAACTAAATTTAATAATCTTCTTAATTAATGTTGAAGCTGTTATTAAATAATCATTCTCCTTTTATTTAATATTGAAGTTAGCCTAACATATTTAATCTCTAAAAAATCTTTAAAAAAATCATAAATGACCATGAGAAAAAATCATACTAGCCTTCCAATATAAGGGGAAGCTCAAAACTTAAGATATAAATAGATGATCTAAACTGATATCCAACTCAAGTTTATATATTTGGTTCGAGGTGATTATTCTATACAACTTAATAATATATATTTTTATGGTTTAATTTCTATGTTTTAAAACCCATTACAATCATTCAAATATTAGGATTTTATTACCATAAATAGACACTTATTTTCATCGTCTGTTTTTTGAGTTCAAAAAAAAGCATGTCGTTGCAATGACATGCTTTTACTGATTGATGTGGATCATTTATTGCGGATTTAGGTTGGTTCTGTTAAATCTTTTATTTTCTCTGAAGGGCCATTTTTCTTCACCGACTCAATTCCATTATCTCGAGCAGCATCGCCTGAATAGAATTGACTTGTTCCGATAATTTGATGATTCGCCGCTTTCAAGTTGAAATAAGGTTTACCATTTTTCGCTTCTAGACGATCATAACGTACATCATCTGGGCTATTTTTTTGCACAGAGGCAATACCATTTTGTGCAGAAGCTTTTGCTTTATAGAGCTCACTGGTGAGAATAATTTCCCCATTTCCTGCTTTTAATACAAAGCGATATTGACCATCTTTAGCTTGACTAATTTCATACCATCCTGACATGGTTCACCTCTTCATTATTTTCGGTTTATTTTATTTCACAGCGCTTATTGGACATAAATTACGCTACTGATATGAAATATAAATGACTTTTCATGTTAAAAAAAGATTAATTTGTTATAACTTTATTGTTTATGTAACGATGCAGAGTTACATAGTTCAAATCAGAAGTATGCTTTTATTATTAAGTCACAATAAAATTTAAAGCCATTTAAAAAAATGACTTTAAATTTAGATTCTGCATTTAGCCACTAACGATCAATGATCAAAAAAACCTGTGCTGGTATAACCTGGATAGACTGTTTTCATTAAACGCTCGATTTCCGAATCATTGCCACGTAAAAAATTTTCCAAACAATCCCGAAATGCCGCAAAAGGAAGGTCATCGTTATCAAAACTGGGCATCTCTTCAGATTTAAACAAACCAAAAAAATGCGATTTTTGTTGTTTTTGATAGAGTTCAGCATGTGCATTAAAGTTATATTGATTGCGACTATAAACCACAAATAGTCCGCCGAACTTACGTCCAGTTTGAATATGCTCAATTTGAAAAAATGGAAAATCACCGTGGTGCTCCTCCATGTATCCCCAGACGACTTGTTGCATCCAATCAATCTGATCAAAACGACTTAAAATTTGCGTTGCTGCATTACTTTCAAAATCAAGTGAAGTTATTTCAAGCTCTTTAAATAACTCAATTCGAATTTTAAAACTCATCAGGATTACCTTTTATACACATCGCTTATTTAAAGCATTCAGATTTTTTAAAAGCGACAAGAAAACAGCAGACTCGGAACACTATGAATCAGCTGTTTCAGCACTCAATTCGATGAACAAACTAACAGATTACTGGAATATCAATCCATGCACTGTTCGGAAAATGTTTCACCAAATAATGCTTTAAAAATTCTGCGGTATCTTTTGAAATCAGTTCATCCTGAGATTCATCATTTAAATTATAAGCAAGTGCATAAAGCTTAAGCCCACGACTTTTTAAAGCCTCTAAACTTAAAATCGTATGATTAATACTACCCAAACGCCCTGAGCTGACTAAAATCACAGGAAGCTTTTTCTGGGCCACATAATCAATTGAAAGTAAGCTGGTGGTTAGGGGTACCATCAATCCACCTGCACCCTCTAATAAGACAACATCGTACGTTTCAGCCAGTTGTTGAGTAGCATCTGCAATTTTTTCAAAATCAATCTCACGCCCATCAATTTTGCTGGCTAAATGAGGCGATGCAGGATAGCTAAAGATTTCAGGCATGGTGAGCTTGGTTTCATCCTCTGGAAACCAGCCCATTCCCATAATTTCACGATGTTGTTCGATATCTTCTGAAATATCGGTATTACCAGTTTGGATTAATTTCTGAGTAATGGTTTTTTGACCCTGCTCGTTCCATAATTTAGCTAAATACCCGGTGGTATAGGTTTTGCCAATTCCGGTATCTATTCCACTGATAAAGTAAACTGATCCAGTCATGACATTCTCCGCAAAATACAATAAATAGGGTGATAAGTCAGTGAGTAGCGTATTTTCCCTGACTGATCAATCTGTGAAAACTGTTGATAGTGATGATAAAAATCGGAGAGACTCTGCTTTGTCCATCTAAAGCCAGATGCTGTCGCAGTCACTCCTGTGGCTTTTAAATGCTGCAAAATATATTTGGGGTGAGAGAAATTGAGATGCTCCATTTGTTCTGAAATATGTAGAATTTCAAAACCATTTCGCTTTAATTGTTGTTGCAGATCGTCAAGGGATAGGTAATTCAGACCTTGCCCCGTTAAGCTTTTAATTTCCTGTAAGTTATGCTGTCCAAAAGTTGAAAAACAAAAATACGCATTAGGATTTAAATGATTAAAGGCTTGTTGAAAAATGCCATTTAAATCACTCATCCATTGTAAAACGGAACTTGAGCTAATTAAGTCTAAATATTTTGGAAATTCAAGCTGTTCTATATCACCAATCCGATATTCAATCGGTTTATCCGCAGAAAAATGCTGCTGAACTTCCGGATATAGATCATTTAAAATCAAATGTTTAATTTGCAAATTTTGCAGTAAAAGCTCAGTTAAATTTCCTGAACCACAACCAATTTCAAACACATTTTCATAGTGTGCTGGGCAATATTCACTTATTAAATTAAACAGTTGTTGTGCAATAATTTTTTGTACGACCGCATGTTCAGTATAGCTCTGCCCTGCCTGAGCAAAACGCAAGGCAACCTGTGATTTATCAATTTCTGGATGTTTCACATTCAACTCACAACAACGGAGTTAGCTGATCTAGATCAGCATGGGTGATTTGAGCAGTTAAACAGATACGTAACCGTGAGCTGTATTGCGGTACAGTCGGGGGACGTACAGGCATAATATAAAATCCCACATCTTGTAATGCTTTGGCCTTTTCAACCGTTTTAATTGAGTCGCCTACAATGACTGGAACAATATGTGATGTTGATGGGCACTCAAAACCTTTGCTTTGAACAGCCTGTTGTAGATACTGACTTGTAGACTGCAAATATTGACGGCGCTGATCTAAGCCTAAAACTTTTTGAAAAATAAAGTTTGTCCATGCCATACATATTGGCGGTTGTGCTGTACTGAAAATTAAAGGACGCATAGTATTAATCAAATAATCCCGAATCACAGCATGACAAATTAAATAACCGCCAACTGAAGCGATTGCCTTACCAAAAGTCCCCACGAGTAGATCAATATCATCAATCACCGCATATTGTTCAGCACAACCTAAGCCCTGCTCACCACGTACTCCAATTGCATGTGCCTCATCTACATAGAGTATGACTTTGCAAAACTGTTGCTTAATACTCACCAATGCAGCTAAGTCAGTTTCATCACCATCCATACTAAAAATCGACTCAGTCACGACAATAATGCGCTCGAAAGCCTCACCTGCATGATATTTTTCTAAAAGCTGAGTCAAATGATTTAAATCATTATGACGATAACGCACATATTTGGCAGAGGATAAACGAATCCCATCAATCATACTGGCATGAATCAATTTATCTGCCAGAATCAGCGTTTTACTGTCTGCAAGTGCAGGTAAAATACCAATATTCATATGATAGCCGCTGTTAAATAACAATGCCGCCCGACCATGAAAAGCCTGAGTTAAACTATTTTCAAGCAGTTCATATTCTGGAAAATGTCCAGTCAACAAACGTGAAGACGAAGAACTCATTCGTCGTTGATCATTTGGTGTTTCATCAAAAAACTGTTCACGTAATGTGAGATCAGATGCCAATCCTAGATAATCATTTGAAGCCAAATTGAGCATTTGATGCTGATCAAGGCGAATATAACGGCCTTGCTGAACATTCGAACGAAATTGGCGTAAATTGCCTTGCTGTTTAAGCACATCAAGCTGCTGTGAAAAATGTTCAAGGTGCGTATTGATCAAGCTCATGTGCTTTGCTCCATACCTTTGACCACTTCGACCAATTGTTCCAGCAAAGTTTTTAATTCTTGTGCTGTGATGACATATGGAGGCATGACATAGACCAATTTACCAAATGGTCGTATCCAGATACCACGACGTACAAATTCCTGTTGTAAAGTTTTCATATCGACATTCACAGTCAATTCAACCACCCCTATCGCACCAAGAACTCGCACATCATCAACATGATTAAGGGACTGTAAAGGCTGTAAGGCATCTCTAAGCTGAGCTTCAATTCTTTGAATATTGCTCTGCCAATCTTGAGAAATTAATAATTGTGTACTTTTGACAGCAACGGCGCATGCCAAGGGATTTGCCATAAAGGTTGGGCCATGCATAAACACACCCGCTTCACCCTGACTTATCGTTTCAGCAATATGCTTGGTGGTTAATGTCGCAGAAAGCGTCATATAGCCACCCGTTAGGCCTTTACCAATACACATAATGTCAGGTTCAACTTGTGCATGCTCCCATGCAAATAGTTTTCCTGTACGCCCAAAACCCGTAGCGATTTCATCAAAAATCAGCAAAACATTGTATTTTTCGCAAAGCAATTTGGCTTGACGCAAATATTCAGGATGGTAAAAACGCATCCCTCCCGCACCTTGTACAATTGGCTCAAGAATTAAACCTGCAATCGTTGCATGCTGTTCAGCCAAAGTTTTCTCAAGTTCAGCAATGTCACTTTGATCCCATTGCTCATAAAATCCGACTTGAGGGGCTGGAACAAATAAGCGATTGGGCAAACTTGAACCAAAAATTTGATGCATGCCCGTTACAGGGTCACAAACAGACATCGCATTCCAAGTATCGCCATGATAGCCAGATCGTGGGGTAACAAAATTAGTTTTCTCTGTATAGCCCTGTGAAGACCAAAACTGTACAGCCATCTTCAATGCCACTTCTACAGCGACAGAACCAGAATCGGCAAAGAACACCTTATCTAAATTAGGTGGGCTAAGTTGAACCAGTAATTTTCCAAGCTGGATCGCTGGATCATGGGTAAATCCACCAAACATGATATGTGACATATCCTGTAACTGATCTGTCACTGCTTGATTCAACTCAGGATGATTATAACCATGAATCGCACACCACCACGAAGACATCCCATCTATCAATTGGCGTCCATCTTCAAGTTCAATGGTTGCACCATAGGCTTTTTTAACCTTAAAGGTCGGTAAAGGATTGGTCATAGAAGTATATGGATGCCAAATATGTTGCCGATCAAAGTCCAGATCATCTAACTTTGATTGTTCAAGATCGACATCATCAAACCCATTATTTAAATCGGTCATCCGTTCACTCCATGTGCATTACAATTACAGCAAAAAACAGTTTAGCGATGTTAAACCTGCGCGCAATAAAAATAAATTGCGAGATTCACCACTGATCCATAGATTTATTCTATTTTTTGTAAATATTGGCAGATTTTGTCACTTAGACTTAAAAAATTAAAAACTGGAATACCATGTGAACCATTTACCAGCTCAACATCTAAAAACTTTGCTGTGAAATTTTTGAAATTCTCATAGACTTTGTGACTAACTAAAAAATCCTGTTGAGCAAATACATGATACTGCTTCCCTGCATAGTTTTTTAAGATCGCCACATTATTTAATTGTTCGAGACAGACCAATCCCTGTTTTAATAACGCTAAATTTTGTGGCTGAATCAAACTTTGCAAATGTACAAAATCTTCACGTGTGGTTGCTGTACCCTGACAAACCATAAAACCAAATTTCTTTAATGTCGCAATTGCATCATGTTCAAAGGACTGTTTAAAGTTATGAAACATTGCCTGCCTCATTGCCGTTTGCCATTCAGCATTTGCGACAAAACAAGGATTTGAAGCCAGTGTAATCAAGACTTTTTGCTGTTGATATTGCTGTTCAATTTGCTCGACTATCAAAGTCGCCAATTGTCCACCTAAAGACCAACCACAAATCACATCAAAATCTTTGGCTATTTCCACATGCTGTTGTAAGACACGTTCATCCAACGCATTAAAGATATTGATTAATACAACTTCATGGCCTTGCTGTTGTAAAGTCTGTTGTAAAGCATGAAGTAGTTTGGTTCCACCGCCCCAACCTGTGATCAGCAAAATACGTCGATTCAATTTAAGTCACTATAAAACAATAACGATGTTTTATTAGATCATGCTTAAAATTGAACGACAATCGGACTTATAACTATTTCTGATGGTGTAAATCGACCAATAAGCTGGCTGGAATCACTTTTTGCCAAGTGCGTTTAAATTGCTGATGTACTTGATCGATTGCAAACTGACTTTTTTTCGAAACTTCATGTGCTTTTGCAATATCATCTGCACGTGTATAAGCAATCAAATAATCTAGTCCATCCAGTTCCACATGGAACCATGATTCAACATGCACGCCTTCAGCCTGAAGTGTTTCAATTGCCTCATGCTTACGCCTATTCAATTGATTTTGCCATGCAACAACATCGTCTCGTCCATCACCGCTACTTTCAGTTGAATCAATACTGCACCAACATCCATAATGTTAGGTTCTATTTATTTTAAATGGTCTTTCATCATAAATGGCATGTGAACAATTGCAAACATTTTACATACCGCCAAAACCTTAAAATTTGCTAAGATCAAATCAGGATCAATTTAGGAAAGTGTTTGTCATGAAATTATCACGACTGTTCAGTATTAGCTTACTTTCCGTTTCAGCTTTATGCATATTGAACACGGCCAGCCATGCGGAAAGCTCTATCCTCTCCAAACTGGATTCCAACCAAAAGCAATGGGTAGGTAAACCTGCGCCAAGTTTTAAACTACAAGATCAAAATTCAAAATGGCATGAACTAAGTCAATATAAAGGTAAATGGGTTGTTTTATATTTTTACCCAAAAGATGATTCACCGGGCTGTACACAAGAGGCCAATCAATTTAAATCACTCTATCCACAATTTATAAAAAATAATGCGGTGGTGCTCGGTGTCAGTTTGGATGATGTGAAATCTCATCAAAAGTTCTCCGAAAAGCTGGGACTAAATTTTCCAATTCTTGCCGATAGCAATCATCAACTCGCAGACCAATTTGGAATCATCCGAAACTTAGGCATTGCTAAAATAGCAAAACGAGAAACTTTTTTGATTGATCCACAAGGAACGATTGTGTATCACTATAGCAGTGTAAATACCCAAACACATGCCGATCAAGTTTTAGCGGATATTCAGAAGTTTTCAAAGAAATAACCACTGAAGCATTAAAAAAGCCTTTAGATGAATATCTAAAGGCTTTTTTAATCTAAAATTTCTCACCTTAAGCAAGACGCTTAGTGTGTCTTACATTTGAGATTGAATATAATTCTGTAAACCAATTAACTCGATCAAACCTAATTGTTTTTCAAGCCAGTAAGTATGATCTTCTTCAGTATCGTTCATTTGTTGACGCAGCATATCACGGGTCACGTAATCGCCTTTTTCTTCACATAGCTTTACGCCTTGCGCCAATTTTTCACGTACATGATATTCCAATGCCAAATCGGCTTTTAAACAGGTTACAACATCTTCACCTGTGACAATATCGTCACGCTTCATGTTCGGCGTACCTTCAAGGAAAAGTACACGGCGAATTAAAGCGTCTGCATGCGAAGCTTCTTCTTGCATTTCATGATCAATACGTTCATAAATTTTGCTTAAGCCCCAATCTTCATACATACGTGAATGAATAAGATACTGATCACGAGCAGCCAGTTCGCCACCGATCAACATATTTAGATAGTCTATGACTTCTGGATTGCCACGCATTTCAATTACTCCACATTCTTTTGCAATAGTATGGACAAATTTTGCAAGTTTTGCAAAAGACAAAATGTGTAAGTTTATGATTTTTATAAAATTAAAATGATAAACATACGCATTTGCAATTTGAATAAGTATTTTTTCATATAAAAAATAACCGCTTACAATATTTCATTGATGGTTTATTGGTGATTTTTCATCAAATTTCAAAATGATTTATTTTGTAACCATTAAAAATGCTTCTTATTCACCCTCATTATTCCATTTTCTGTTCATTTTCAATGACAGAACCATCACTTTATCTTATTGGCTTTTTTTAATGCTAATATTTCAAGACAATTTTAACTTTAATATTTATGATATTGAATATTAACAATTAGCAGGAAAAAAATAATGTCTCAGGGAAACACATCAGCACCTATTCTAGTTACAGGTGCAACAGGCTATATTGCCAGTTGGGTTATTCAAAAATTACTTGAGCAAGGTTATACCGTTCATGCCACTGTACGTGATCTTAATAAGAAACAAAGCTTTGCACATTTAGAGAAAATCGCACAAGCCAGCTCTGGCACACTAAAACTATTTAAAGCCAACCTTTTAGAAAATGGTTCTTTTGATGAAGCCATGCAAGGCTGTGAAGTTGTGTTGCATATGGCTTCACCATTTGTTGTGACCAATTATAAAGATGCCGTTAAAGATATTATTGAACCTGCAATTTTAGGCACGGAAAATGTCTTAAATAGTGTCAATAAAACAGATTCTGTCAAACGAGTCATTGTGACTTCAAGTATCGCGTCTACTTATGGCGATGCAATTGATATTTTAAAAACGCAGCATAATCAGTTTGATGAATCTCACTGGAATACCACCAGCTCAACCACGCACCAACCGTACCCTTATTCAAAAGTTATGGCAGAGCGTAAAGCATGGGAAATGGCGGAAGCACAAAATCGTTGGACGCTGATCTGTGTCAACCCTGCACTGGTACTTGGCCCATCACTAACCGCAAATACACAGTCAGGGAGTGTAGAAGTCTTAGAGCAATTTGCCAACGGCATGACCTTACTCGGTGTCCCACCGATGTGGAATGGTATTGTGGATGTTCGTGATGTTGCTGATGCGCATATTTTGGCAGCATTCAAGG
Source organism: Acinetobacter sp. 1125_18A (assembly GCF_052824985.1). Classification (NCBI taxonomy): domain Bacteria; kingdom Pseudomonadati; phylum Pseudomonadota; class Gammaproteobacteria; order Moraxellales; family Moraxellaceae; genus Acinetobacter; species Acinetobacter sp. 1125_18A. Next base: position 26,691 of record NZ_VTDG01000016.1, on the reverse strand, counting down.
AAAATGCAGCTGGACGTTACATTATTAGTGGTGGCTCACTCAGCCTTTTGGAAATGGGTAAAATTTTACGTCAAAATTTTGGACAAAAATTTCCTTTTCCACGCAACCAAGTTCCGAAAAAAGCATTTAAATTTATTGGACCTGCATTTGGTTATTCACGTGATTTTATTGAAAAGAATATGGGCTACCCTATCTTTTTTAATGCTGATAAAAGCAAACAGGAACTGGGGATGAGTTATCGTAATATTGAAACCAGTTTAGTCGAGCATTTCCAGCAGCTTCTTGATGACGGTGTGGTGAAGAAATATATTTAATAACAGCTCAACTGATTCTTAAATCAAAAAAGCCTTTTTCAATCATGAAAAAGGCTTTTTGGCTTATAGCGTTCAATATCAGCTAAGGCTTAGAAATCAAAAGTTACACCGACTTTATAAGTTCGTGCACCACCGACTAAAGCATAGTTTGAATTAAATACACCTTCCCAATATTTTTTATTGGCAACTTTATCAACATTTGCGAGGAATGTGGTATTTACCCCACCAAGTTTGGTTTTATAGCGAGCGCCTAAGTCAACAATCGTATAGTCTGGTAGTTCTAGCGTATTCTCTTCATTCAAATATTGCTCACTTACATAACTTACACGGGTATTGACATGAAGCCCCTCAACGTTAGGAATGGCATAATCAAGCCCTAAAGAAGCAGTAAAATCGGGTACACCATATATTTTATTACCTTCGAAAGCGACCTTCGCTGATTTCACATATTCAGCATCGATATAGGCCAAATTCCCCATCACAGATAAAGTATCTGTAACATTGCCAGAGAATGACCATTCCACCCCACGAGAACGCGTTTCAGCATCATCGTTGACTTTATTACTTATGCTGTCCAGATAAGCCTCAGGCTTTTTAATCTGATAAAGTGCCAAAGTATTTAACCACGAACCCAACTGATATTTTGCACCTAACTCATATTGCTTGGTTTGATAAGGTGCAAGTGTCTCACCTCTATTTGTCGCAGTTGGATAGGTCGTTTCTGAGACAGTAATCCCTTCAGCTAAGCCTTCTACATAGCTTACATAAAAAGATAAATCCTCTCCAAATGGTTTGACAACAATCCCCAAACTTGGTGATAGCTTATCTGCACTATAAGCTGATTTTTTGACAAGATTCTTAGTATCGATATCTTGATAACGCCCACCTAAAATCAGTTGTAATTTATCATCCAACATTGAAAGCTGATCCGTTAAGGTATAACTCACATACTCATTATCACCATAAGGAACAATTTCTGGGTAGGTTGTTGGCATTGATCCTGTATTTGATGGATCATATAAATTGGTCGTAAACCCCGAACTGGTTGCGGATTTATGTTGTGAATATTTACGGGTTAAATAATCAGTACGCAATCCCAAAGTATGCTTGATCGCACCTGTATCAAATTTTGCTTCAAAGCCTGCATTAGCGGCAGTGTTATGTTCTTTTGATCCCACTCGATAATATTGTGAGGTTGCATTTCCATTTAAATTATTGACAATCATACGTGTGCCAAAAAGGTGACCATCATATGATTTTTCTACATATCCAATACCTGCAAATGCTTTTAAATCAGGGGTAAATTTATATTCACCTGACAAGCCTACAAATTGACTGTCGGTATTGCCTTCTAAGTTTGAAAAGTAGTTTAAATCACCTTTAGGTGCTGCAAGTACATGATTAACACTGCCCTTGCCACCCATGGCGACCATTGCAGGTGAACCGCCTTTACGATTTCCTTTGACCGCATAAGCATCTAAATTAATCTTTAGTTTATCCGTGGTGTAATCCGCAGCAATTGCCCCTAGAGCTTGACGATCATTCATTCCATCAATGATATGTTCGCCATCTGCATAAGCGCCATTCACACGCACACCAAACTCTTTGTTCTCACCAAAACGACGAGATACATCAAAGCCTGATTGATAATATCCTTCATCTTGAAACGATGCAGAAACTCGGGTGAGTTCTTGATCTGCACGTTTAGAATGCCCCATCACAATCCCGCCCACACTGCCTGTAGGTGCAACACCTGCAACCAATGCATTTGGACCTTTAAGTACAGTCACTGACTCTAAAAATTCCGTAGGCATCCGACCATATGGTGCAACGCCATAAAAGCCGTTATAATTTAAATCCTCATGATTGACATCGAAACCACGGATTTTAAAGTTTTCATTTAAATGTCCTTGATTGGTTGTGGTTCGAATACTGACATCATTTTTTAACACTTCCCCCGCTGTGTTTGCTTGTTGATTTTCAATCAATTGTGCTGAATAAGACGTGATACTAAACGGCGTATCTATAATTTTCTTATTTCCCAATGGCCCCAAATCTGTATTTTTTTGCAAAGCACCATTGGCAAATGTTGGTTTTTCTTGTTCTTTTTCAGCAGCGACTTTAATCGTAGGCAAAGCAGTAATTTCATCATTTGCCCAAATTGTTTGTGTAAGTCCCCCACCAAAAAGCACGATTGAAATAGAATTGACTAGAAATGTTCGAGAAAAATTTTTCATATAAATAATAAGACACTTTTTAAATGATAATGATTATTATATATACTTTCACTATTGTTAAGAATTGTAATTTCTCATCTAAAGTTAAGTTTAATGGAAAATTCTAATAAATAAGAATTATTATCATATAGCGTGCTAATGATAGATCAAGCAACCTTGCGAAATACAATCGCTAAAATACAGTGCTCAAAGTTTTATTAAAAAATGATGACTTGTTGATTTGCTATCGCATCAATCCCAAACTGATGATTTTAATTTTTGAAAACTGCAAAGATACAAAAACTGTATCTTTACAGTAATTTTAGAGTTAATTTAAACGAATCTATGCCTGTCCATACTCAGCCATTAATGCTAAAAACTCCTGTTCATTCAGTACAGCGACACCCAGTTTCTCTGCTTTTTCAAGCTTAGAACCGGCTTTTTCACCCGCAACCACACATTTAGTTTTACTCGACACACTGCCACTGACACGCGCACCAAGTGCTTGTAGCATTTGAGTCGCATCATCACGGCCCATGGTTGCCAATGTGCCTGTAATCACCCAACTCTCACCATTTAAAGGCTGACGGGTGGGTGCAACTGGTGCATCCCAATGGATCCCAGCTGCAAGCAAACGATCAATTACTTCAAGGTTATGTGGGGCTTGGAAAAAATCAACAATCCACTCAGCGGTAATATCACCAACATCTGGAGTTTTCTTCAATGCTTCAAGATCAGCATGACGAATCGCATCCAGCGTCTGGAAAGTGTTGGCAAGCATACGTGCCGTGGTTTCACCTACACCACGAATACCCAAGGCATAAATAAATGCAGCAAGTGTGGTTTTCTTACTGTTCTCAATCGCATCCAATAAATTTTGGACAGATTTTTCACCCATTTTTTCAATGGTCAGTAACTGCTCACGATGCTCATGTAAGTGGTAAATGTCGGCGACATCCTTTAACAAATCAAGATGTAATAATGACTCTACCCAGCGATCACCGAGACCTTCGATATCCATCGCTTTACGTGAAACAAAGTGGCGAATGGCCTCAATACGTTGTGCAGAACAATATAAACCACCCGAACAACGTGCCAAAGCCTCACCTTCTGGCATTACCACTGGAGAAGAACATACTGGACAATTTTCAGGTAAATGTACTTCTGTCACGTCATTTGGACGGAATTCTAACCATACTTTTTCAACTTTGGGAATCACATCACCGCTACGATAGACACTGACCGTATCGCCAATACGAACGTCCAGACGGTGAATTTCACCAATATTGTGCAAAGTCACATTAGAAACCGTTACACCGCCCACAGCCACAGGATTCAAGCGTGCTACTGGGGTTAAAGTCCCGGTACGTCCGACTTGCCAATCAATATTTTCAACCGTTGTTAAGGCTGCAACTGCGGGAAACTTATACGCTGTTGCCCAACGCGGTTCACGACTTAAAAAGCCCAGCTTTTGTTGCTGTTGAAGATCATCAACTTTGATGACCATGCCATCAATTTCAACCGCTAAATTCGGGCGCTCTTGATTGATTTGCTGATATTTTTCTTGTACTTCTTGAATACTTTCACAAATGAAATGACGTTCACCCACAGCAAAGCCAAAGTTAGTCAACCATTCAAGACTCGCTGACATCGACTCAATGCCATGATGCGGCTCACATTGTGCAATACCATAAGCATAGAATGCCAAAGGGCGAGATGCTGCAATACTTGGATCAAGCTGACGTAAACTACCTGCCGCAGCATTTCGAGGATTGGCAAAGGTCTTTTCACCTTTCGCTTCATTTTCAGCATTGAATCGTTCAAAGCCAGCTTTTGGCATCAATACTTCACCACGAACTTCCAACAAGCGTGGCACTGCAACTTTATCCGAAGACAATACTTTCGGTAAATTACGAATAGTTTTTACATTTTGCGTAATCACTTCACCTGTTTCACCATCACCACGGGTTACACCACGTGTCAATACACCATTTTCATACCAGAGCGAAATCGCCAATCCGTCAAATTTTAGCTCGACATCATATTGAATCTTTTGATTGAGCAATCGTTCTTCGATACGGCGGGCAAAAGCAAATAACTCGTCCTGATTAAATACATTGCCCAAGGACAGCATCGGTACAGTATGGGTAATGGTTTCAAATTTAGACAGTGGTTTTCCACCCACTTTATTGATTGGGCTATCTGCCTGAACCAATTCTGGGTATTGTTGCTCTAAAGCTTTGAGTTGGTGAAATAACTGATCATATTCACTGTCTTCAATACTCGGCTGATCCATCACATAGTAAGCGTGATTATGTTTTGCAATGAGTTGAATCAATTGACGCATTTGCGTCACGACAGGATTATTTTCCATAAATTTTTTCACCATAAAAAGGCGGAATACTCCGCCTAAAATTCTGAATACCAATTATAAAGTAAATATGACGTTATGCTAAGCGTCATGTCCTGAACGATAATCGATCGCTTTATGGCGCCAATGCTCTTTCAGTTGTGGGGTAAATTCAAGATTGTTTTCATCATAGACCGTACCGTCTATTTCTCGGGCAATTAAGCCAGCAATACTGACCATGGTATCAAAGCCTTTTTGCACATCTGAATGAGGAAGTGCCAAGAAAAAAGCCAAACCTTGAACTTGTTCAGTCGATAAAGTTTCTAAATCAAAACCATCTGGGCCATTGTCGGTGACACGTAATACCGAAAACAGTAAATGGCTTTCTTCCTCTGGATTCTCATAACGATGGAAGCAAGAGAGTTCACCAAAACGTAAACCATATTTGAGCAACATTTTTAAGGTTTTGTCCCCAGACAATGCTTTACGTGGATTCGGATAAACATTCAGCGCAATAATGGTTTCAGCCGTAGACAATACACTTTCATCATCATATTTTTGTTGCTCATTTAAATGAACATCTAAAATACTACTTTCCTCATCAAACTCTTTGATTTCAGCGGTTTCAACATTGGCATTAAACTGAAACGCTTCCTCTTTATCCTGACTGACTACAGCTTTGGCAGAATCATGAGTTTGAGTCATCGGCTCTGTCTGCACATCAAGTGCTTTTACAGATTCTGTTGCGGATTCAGTGCTTGCCACTGTTTCCGTCTTTTCAGTTTGTTGTGTAATTGTGGCATGCTCAAGCTCAGTTGACTGAATAGCATTCGACTCCACTGCTACATCCTCAATCTTTTGCTGTTTTTCATCTGCAACTTCGACCGAGTCTAAAGCAGTTAAATTCGGTTCAACACGCACTTGCTCTTGAGACTCACGGTCTGTTCGCAATTGATCTCGTACATGACGAGGAATTACCGGTTGTTTACAGTCTTCATTGATATGCAATTCAGACTCTAAAGAAGGTGCGGCATCATTGGGCTTTCGTAGCACCATCCTTAAACCCACCAGAATGATGATTACTGCAACAACAATTCCAATAATTGTGGTGACTTCCATACTACGACTCCGCGGCTAAACCGTATTCTCTTGCCTCTTCCAAATTCACAGTGACGAGCTTTGATGTGCCTGGTTCAGGCATCGTCACACCCAGCAAATCGGTTGCCATCGTCATTGCAACTTTATTATGTGTAATGTAAATGAATTGGACTTGATCAGAAAGCTCTTTTACTAAATTACAAAAACGACCAACGTTAGCATCGTCTAAAGGTGCATCAACTTCATCCAAAACACAGAAAGGTGCAGGATTCAAACGAAAAATAGCAAATACCAAAGCCAATGCCGTTAATGCTTTTTCACCACCAGATAACAAAGCCAATGAACTATTTTTCTTGCCGGGTGGGCGTGCCATCAACTTCACGCCAGACTGCCAGTCATCTTCAAGACTTAAACTGGCTTCACCACCATTAAAGACTTTTGGAAATAATACTTTTAATTCAGCATTAACCTGATCAAAAGTCCCCATAAATAATTTTTTAGTTTCTTGGTCAATGGTCTTCATGGCATCTTTCAATTGCCCAACCGTATTTTCCAAGTCTTGCATTTGATGGGTTAGATCTTCAAAGCGCTTAGAAACTTCTTCATATTCTGCTGAAGCGGCTAAATTGACCGCGCCTAATTTTTCAAACTGACGCTGTGCTTTCTCAAATTTTTCTTGATGTACAGGTAAATCAATCAACACGCCTTGCTTAACTTCAGCATTCATCTCTTTAAGTTGATCGGAATAATGCTGTAAATCTGATTTTGCCGATTGCCAAGCCAAACGTCGCTCTTCCAGTTTTGTACGCAATTGCTCATCATTTTGCTGATGCAAATGGCGCATTTCTGTAAGTTGTTGCTGTTTGGATTGAATATTACTCAATTCAACTTGCCACTCACTCCAAGTTTTTTGCAGTTTTTCAGTTTGTTGAGCCTGCTCAGCATATTGCGATTCTAGACTTGGTAATTCCAATTGAATTGGATCTACAAACTTCTTGGCTTGCTCCATTTGCGCAATAATTTGTTGATATTGCGTTTTAGAGAAAGATAGGTCTTTGTCTAATAATTCAATTTGCTGTTTATTTTGTTCAGCTAGACGACGTGTAGTTTCAGAATCTTGTTGTTTAAGCTGTAATTGCTGTTGCTGTTCTTCAACCTGCTCATTGAGCTCATCCAACTTGAATTGCAAGGTTTTAAACTCAGGAAGATTTTGTTCAAGCTTGAGGATGACCGAGTGCATATCGATTTCAAGATCATCTTTCTGCATTGCATCTTCTTCAAGTTGCTCATCTAATTGCTGTAATTGACTATTCAGCTGAACTTTCTGTAACTCAAATGCTTGTGAAGCACTTTGCTGCTTCGCAATTTGCAGATCAAACTGTTGTAGCTGTTTTTGCTGATGTTTTAGCGTGTCTTGCTCTGTTTGAATCTGTTTTTGTAGGTTCAGCAATTGCTGATTTAAATTTGGCAATACCGTTTCAGCTTCAATCAACTGTGGTTGTAGCTGTGCAAGTTGTGTTTCAATTTCTTCAAGGCGAATACGATGACTAAGTGCACCCTGTGCGGCTTGGCTCGACTCATCAAAGAACAGACCAATCACCCAATCTTGACCAACATGATAACCATCCAGCGTCAATATGCTTTGTCCTGCTTTTAACTGTGCTTGTACCGCTAAAGCTTGAGCGAGGTTTTCAATTACAGCGACTTGATTCCACAATGAATACTGTGGAGATTCAATCCAATCTGCTAAACATGCCAATCCATTCAATTGAATTTTATCTTGCGAGCTTGTTGCTTTAAGCTGGCGTGCCACACTTTCAGCAAAATCAGCATCTTGATCAACAATATGGGCTGACAACCATTTGGCTAAAAACTTTTCAACCAGCGGTGCATGTGCTTTGCCTTGTGCATTCAGCGTTAATACCTGCATCAATTGCACAGTATCAGCCTTGCTATTTACAGCACTTTTCGCCATTAATTGGGTGAGGTTTTTCTGTTCAGATTGCAACACTTGTACATCAGATTTTAAAGCTGAAATCTGAGTTTTTTGCTGATTAATGCTTTCCTGTAGTTGTTCAAACTGCTGCTTTGCTTGATTAATTTTTTGTTCTAATTCAACAATTACAGCTTGGATTGCTATTTTATCTTGCTCAAGTTGTTGAACATCTTCAGTTTGAAATTGACTTTGAACCTGAACAGCTTGGGTTTTTAAGGTGTCTTTCTGCTGTTCAATACGCTCTACATTTTTTGCAAGTTGTTCAATTTGCGCCTGCATTTGTGCTTTTTGCTGCTGTTGCTTTTCAACTTGAACTTTGACCTGTTCATACTGTTGTTGTGCTTGCAATTGCTGCGCTTTTAAATCGGTAAAGGACTGGCTACGTTGTTGTGTTTCAGACTCAGCATGTTGTAAATGTTCAGTCTGCTGCTCCAATTGACCGTGCAAGGTTTCCAATTGCAATTCCATCAACTGAATCTTTTCTTTGGTTTGAGCTTTTTGCTGTTCAAAATTTCCCAAAGCTTCTGAGTTCTGTTGAAATAAACTTTGTTTCTGTTCCAAAGTCATTTTCAACTCAGAGAGTTTTTTCTCAGCTTGTTGCCACTCATTTTGCAAAGGCGTGGACTGTTGAATCAAACGTTGGAACAACTCATTGGTTGAAGTCAGATCATGTTCCAAAGTACTCATGTCAGAGCGCACCAGTTTGAAGTGCTCTCCCAATTCGTTCATTTCAACCGTATATTGTTCTTGTAAACGAGAACTACGATCACACTGGAAAGATAGAATTTCAATCTTTAACGTACGAATTTCAGTTTCTAAAGTCTTATATTGAACCGCAGTTTCAGACTGGCGTTTTAAAGTTTTAAGCTGTGATTTGAGTTCTGAAGCAATATCTTCGAGACGGTCTAAGTTCTGCGTGGTATGTTCTAAGTGTTGTAGTGTTTCACGACGACGAGCCTGATAACGAGAAACTCCAGCAGCCTCTTCAAGAAAAATACGCATTTCTTCAGGTTTGGCATCAACCAAGCGGTTAATCATTCCCTGTTCGATGATTGCATAGGAACGAGGACCTAAACCTGTACCCAAGAAAATGTCAGTAATATCACGACGTCGGCACTTCGTCCCATTGAGAAAGTATTCAGATTTTCCATCACGATTCACCTGACGGCGAACAGCAAGTTCAGTATAGGCGTTATAAGCCCCACCTAATTTGCCATAGGTGTTTTCAAAGCGCAGTTCTACACTTGCCATACCTACAGGTTTACGTTTTGCCGTTCCTGTAAAAATAACATCCTGCATACTCCCACCACGGAGCTGGCGTGCACTGGATTCCCCCATCACCCAACGGATCGCGTCAATCACATTGGATTTACCACAACCATTAGGACCTACCACCGCTGTACGGTTATCTTTGAATTGTAGTGTTGTACTATCGGCAAAAGATTTGAAGCCTGAAAGTTTTAAGCTGCTTAAACGCATAATGTCCTAGTAATTACCGACGCGATCTCCGCGCCCAAGCGAGTTCGATTTGTTTCATCCGTGTCAGAGATTCCAACACCAGATTACGTAAGTGTCGACAAAAATCTTCCATAAATAAAGTAGCTTGTTGTGATTTTCGGATTAAAATTGCGTCAATCACCAACTTAAGCAATTCTAAAGCTTCTTGAAGCTCGCGTCTTGAAGTATTTAAGGTTAAAAAATAACTTCTTCGTAGGGATGGTAACAACTCTTTATAAAATTTCATCAGGTAGGGATTCCCAACCATGTCCTGTTGCCCTGATAAAAATTGAAATATGCCATCATAAAACTTTTCAGTATTGCCTTGCTTCACCTGCTCAACCAAATGATTCATCATCTGCTGAATCGCTTCAGCTTCATGATTGCGCCATGTTTCACTCATACGTTGCACGATTTGACCTAATAACAATGCGCTGGTATCGAACAATGCACGGACTTGTTGTGCTGACATTTCTGAGACAATTGCACCACGACGAGGATAAATTTCAATCAGATGGGTTCTTTCTAAAAGCAAAAGGGCTTCACGTACCGAGCCACGACTGACATCCAGTTCTTTGGCAATACGTAGTTCTTGTATTCTTTCCCCTTCAACCAACTCGCCACTAATAATTTGTTCACTAATATGTTTGGCAATCTGTTCTGAAAGGCTATCCACTTCTTCCGAATGCATATAATTCCTATCTTGGTTTATTATTCTTTACTTGGACAATGTCAATTGTCATTATTTTAGTTGTACCTGATTTAATTCAATTGAAACCATGACATTGTCCGACAATTTTAATGTATTTTAAGTCAACTCAGTGTTTAGAAAAAGTACCATTGATCGGAATCTACTTAGTAATACCTTGATAAATAAAATAAAGACCGACCACTGTAAGTAAGCATGCAAAGCATTTTTTCAACATCGCTGGAGAAAGTGCATGTGCCACCTTTGCGCCAAATTTGGCAGTGATAAAACTCATTACACTGATCCCAATAAAGGCATAGATATGCACATAACCAATTGAATTTTTAATTTCGGTTGGTTCTTGTGCACCAAAGAACATAAAACCTAGCGCACCCGCAATTGCGATCGGTAAACCACAAGCTGCTGATGTTGCAACGGCTTTTTGCATCACCACACCATTTTTATTGAGATAGGGAACGGTCAGACTTCCACCACCAATACCAAAAATTGCCGATGCAACTCCAATTCCCCCACCAGCCAGCATTTGCATAGGTGCGGTTGGTAATTGTTTAGATTCATCAACTTTGACATTGGCCCCTTTAAACATTTTAAATGCCACCCAAATCGCAAATGCACCAATAATCAGCTGTAAATGCTGACCTGATAAAATATCTGCAATGCCAGCACCAATAAATGAACCGATCACCAAACCTGGGGCTAAGTTTTTAAAAACATTCCAAAGTACTGCACCTTTTTTATGATGCGCTGTTACGGAACTAATTGAAGTTACAATAATTGTTGCAAGTGAAGTTCCCAATGCCATGTGCATAATGACCGAAGGATCATAGCCCATTTTGGTAAAGACCACATAGAGAATTGGTACAATAATTAAGCCACCGCCAACACCAAATAGTCCAGCAGCAAATCCTGCGATTGCACCAATACCTAAATATATGATTAACTCCATAAATGTTCCTTCACTCTTCTCAGATTCAACATGGATTTAGAGACTCGTCATCTTAGACAACTTCTTACACAAGCAAATGAACTCCCTGAAGTGCTGCTTTTAAAGCAGACGACAGCATCGACCAATGATGATGTGCGTGAAATTGCGCTCAGCGGCGTCAAGACAGTTTTGGTCTGTAGTGAAACTCAGACTCAAGGACGAGGTCAGCACCAACGGGAATGGGTTTCTCCAATTGGTAACATTTATTTAAGCACATTGCTTGAAACTCGAACACCCTTAGATGGGCGTTTAGCATTGGAAATTGCTTTAAATATCTTACAAATGCCAACACTTAAGAATTTACCAGCATTACAAATTAAATGGCCCAATGACTTATATAGCCCTCAAGGAAAGTGGGGCGGAATTTTGGTCGAACCCATTTCACCACATCAAGCCATTGTTGGAATCGGGATCAACTTATTTCCGATCCCCAAAGAAAATGTCACCCAACAAGCCACCTCGGTAATGCAATTAGGCCTACAATTTCCAAATCGAATCCAAATCATTGCAGAAATGTATTTGGCAATTCAACAAGCTGGACAATGGTTTGATCATGGTTGCTATAACCTCGCAGCACGATTCAATCACTATGCTGCCTTTATGGATCAGCAGGTTTATTTTGAACAAATTCAAAATTCAATTGAGGGTATTTTCAAAGGAATTTCTGATGATGGCGCACTGAATTTATTGACAGCTCAAGGCTTAGTCAATGTCTATCAAGGGCGTTTACGCTTAGCTGAAGCATAAATAACGATGTGATCCGTTGTCTAAAATGAGATGGATTGATCAGATGTATCGTGAAAAAGTGATCAGCAATTATTTAAAACAGGGCTTTTTTCGCTATACATTTCGCTATATATTGCGCAGTAATCGTATTGATCCAAAGATCATAGCAAACAGTTACTAACAGTACGGAACAACGTTCAGCAAAATGAACCGCAGGTTATTTGCCCTATTTGATTGATCAGATTAAGATGCTCTCTAAGCCGTTCAATATTTTCAAATAAAATAATTATGCAGATTGTGTTCAGTTTCAATTAGGCAAAATCATGAAAGCACTTTGGTTAGATATTGGAAATACCCGTCTAAAATATTGGATTACTGAAAATAATCAAATTATCCAACAGGCAGCAGAATTACATCTCCAATCCCCTGCGGATCTGCTACTGGGTTTAATTCAACATTTCCGTGGTTTAGGCTTAGACAAAATTGGAATCTCCTCAGTCCAAGATAAAAAGAACAACGAACGCATTGTCCAGATTTTAAAATTACTCGATATTCCGGTGACTTTTGCCAAAGTGCATGCTGAATATGCAGGATTACGTTGTGGCTATGACCATATAGAACAACTTGGGATCGATCGTTGGTTACAAGTTTTGGCTGTGGCGAAAGCTGATGATGACTTGTGTGTGATTAGCTGTGGTACAGCTTTAACAATTGATTTAACCCAAGGCTTACAACATTTAGGCGGTTATATTCTGCCTAACCTCTATTTACAACGCGATTCTTTAATTCAAAAAACCAAAGGTATTAAAATTCCAGATGCGGCTTTTTCAGAGCTGAGTCCTGGTCGGAATACCATAGATGCAGTACATCATGGCATTTTCTTAGGGCTGTTAAGCACCATTGAAAAAGTGCTTGAGCAACAACCACGCAAGCTTATTTTAACAGGTGGTGATGCCAATCTATTTGCACAATTTCTAGAGAAATATCAACCAAGAATTGAATCAGATTTATTACTTAAAGGCTTACAGTTCTATATAGATCGACAAACCGCTTAAACCTAAATACAATTTAATGGAAGATCAGCAATCTTCCATTTTTAATAAATACAACCATAAACACGATAAAAGAGCAATCATTATGAAAACGATACCCTTACTGCTTAGTGCCTGTTTAATGAGCTTCACAATGGTGGGGTGTACCAGTTTACAAACTACGCACTCATCTTCAACAACCATGGCAACAACTGAACCCGTTATTGCTTACTTTGCTCCAGATGCAAGTGAAGAAGCCTTTGAGTGCGGTTTAATCATGGATCAGGGTTATTCACTCACACCCGTAGAAAATGGATATTTCAGAAAATTATTAGGTCGTGATAAAGATGGCCGTTTCTTAGTTCAGGACTTCTATCAAAATAGTCGTAAAAAACAATCTGATCCCTTTTGGATTAAAGCCCCTCAAGGCTTAAATAGCTTTGATAGTAAATATGTCGACGGTGAAGTTGTGGGCTATTTTGAAAATGGAAAAGTCAGCTTTAAATCGACCAGCCAAGACCAGAGATTAGTTGGAAAAACTGAAACGTACTATTCAAATGGTCAACTTGGGCTACAGGAAGAATATTCAGATGATCAGCCCATCGTTCAAAAGGTATGGTATGAAGATGGCAAACCTGCAGCAGAACTAAAATTAAGCCCAAGTGAAGATTATTCGATTCTAGACAGTAAAGTTTGGGATCAACAAGGCAATTTGATTCAAGATGAGCAACGCGCTCAGGAGATTCTTGACGAGCTTTATCAAAAGCTCAATCAATAAAACCACATCACGATAAAATCGAATATGCAGCCTGAGTACCAGCTTGGGATTCAGGTTGTAATAGAACTGCTAACTTTTCCCAAAGTACAGTTAAGCTGGTATAGCCCTCTGTTGCCATAAAATGCCCTGCACCTTTCACCTCAATCATTTGTGAATTCAGCGAATAACCCAATTGAATACTGACAGGCGCTGGCACAAAAGGATCATTGTTGGAGAAAAAGATAAAGCGATTCAGAATATTCATTCTGAGCAGCGCATCATCGACCCGAGCGTGTTGTAAAAATAAGTTAAGTTCAGGTAAAACGGCTAAGTTTTTACTGAATCCCGCAACCAAAAACAAAGCAGCTAATTTTCGCCCCAATAATTCACTCGAAAGAAAATCTAGACTGGCAATACCTCCTAAGCCATGTGCCACAATGATGGTATCTTCATTGAGAGACTTAATTTGCTGCGTAATATTATGCTTCCACAGCTCATATTGGGGCTGCTCTGGATGTGCTAGATCAATCACTTCACATGCATGCCCTGTAGACAATACTTGTTGCTTTAGCCACGGATACCAATGATGTTCAGGGGAGCCTTTATAACCGTGTACGATAAATACTTTTTTCATAAATAAACTTCTTATCAATTATTGTTTAAATCATATTCAAATAATGGGCTCAGAATATCTAAACAGCCAACAAAAGTATGTTATTTTTATTTAACAAAAAAGCGCCCTAAGGCGCTTTTTATAAAAAAAATGAGACTTATTTTTTATCGTTATTACCAAACAATGGCCCCATACCGCCGCCACCGCCAAACTGTTTTTGCATTCCACCCAATGAGCGCATCATTTTTGCCATACCCGATGGATTGGCAAATTTCTTCATCATTTTCGCCATTTGTGCATGTTGTTTGATCAGTTTATTGACTTCAACCACATCCATACCACAGCCTGCTGCAATACGCTTTTTACGGCTCGGATTCATTAAGTCTGGGTTACGACGTTCTTTAATGGTCATCGATTGAATAATCGCTTCCATCTTTTTCACTTGCTTTTCAGGATTTGCTTGTGCAATCGCATCTTGAATGCCTGAATTGCTCATGCCTGGCAACTTATCCAAGAAGCCCATCATACCGCCCATTTTGTTCATCTGTTCAAATTGCATCAGCATGTCTTCAAAGTTGAAGCTCCCGCCTTTTTGCAATTTTTTCGCCATTTTTTCGGCTTTTTCTTTGTCGATTTTACGTTCAACTTCTTCGACTAAAGAAAGTACGTCACCCATACCTAAGATACGTTGTGCAACACGCTCAGGATGGAATGGCTCTAAGGCATCGAGTTTTTCACCCATACCTAAGAATTTAATTGGCTTACCAGTAATCGCACGTACCGAAAGCGCCGCACCACCACGTGCATCACCATCGGTTTTGGTGAGGATAACACCCGTTAATGGTAATGCATCATTAAAGGCTTTAGCGGTATTTGCCGCATCCTGACCTGTCATTGCATCAACGACAAATAGGGTTTCTATTGGGCCAATTGCAGCGTGTAATGCTTTAATTTCGTCCATCATGTCATCATCGACATGCAAACGACCTGCCGTATCGACAATCAAAACATCGTTAAAGTTAATTTTGGCTTGACCAATTGCACGTTGTGCAATTTTAATCGGATCTTCAGAAGCGTCCGATTCAATAAAATCAACACCCACTTCAGCAGCAACTGTTTGAAGTTGCTTGATCGCAGCTGGACGGTAAACATCGGCAGAAACCATCGCCACTTTTTTCTTTTGACGCTCTTTTAAGAAACGTCCAAGTTTTGCCGCTGTCGTGGTTTTACCAGCACCTTGTAAACCTGCGAGAAGAATCACAACAGGTGGTTTTGCAGCTAAATCTAGGCTTTCGTTTGCCTCACCCATCATTTTGGTGAGTTCGTCATACACAATTTTAACGAAAGCTTGACCTGGTGAAAGCTGAGTCATGACTTCTTGACCCAATGCTTCTTCCTTAACTTTCGCAATAAACTCACGAGTTACAGGCAAAGCAACATCGGCTTCAAGAAGTGCCATACGCACTTCACGTAAGGTATCTTTAATATTATCTTCGGTTAGCTGCCCAGAGCCAGTAACATTTCTGAGACTCTGCGTGAGTCGTTCTGTTAAGGTATCAAACATTGCAAAATCCGCTTAAAATAGCTAGTAGCAAAAAAATCTTTCTTAAAATAGAAAATTTATGCTCAAGATGCTATAGGATACTGTAGTTCACATGGAATTTATATCTTATAACATGAATATTCATCATCCTGAAAAAGGTTTGACATGATTAGCCTACCCTTGGTTTATACGATTTTAGCATTAATTGCCTATACCTCTTCATTTTGGTATTTGTTCATGCACTTAATGGCTAAACGTTCCGCAAACCCTTGGTTTATTGGCATCATGTCAGGTTTAGGGCTGATATTACATGCAAGTGTACTGCATAACGACATACTTACACCACTAGGGATTAATTACGATGTCTTTAACTTGATGTCTTTTACCTCTGCGTTAATGTTGGTTCTAAGTATGCTTTATAGTACCTATCGTCCTGTTCTTTCACTAAATTTGATTGGAATTCCTGTTGCCGCCTTTGGTTTGATTCTCGGTTTTTGTTTTAGTAAACCAGATCAATTTATTGAACAGCATTCTATCGGTTTAGACATCCATATCATTCTGTCTTTATCTGCTTATGCCGTTTTACTCATGGCAACCATACAAGCCGTTTTGATTTGGTTTCAAAACCGCGAACTCAAAAAGAAACAAAAAAAACGTATTTGGGTCAACTTCTTACCGTCATATCAAGCCATGGAATCCTTACTTTTTGATATGCTCATTACTGGTTTTGTTCTATTAACTGTCGCCCTATGTTTTGGTTTCTTTACCATTGATGACTTCTTTGCACAGCACCTAGCACATAAGACCGTGTTTAGTATTGTGTCTTGGTTTGTTTACGGTGCGTTGTTAATTGGTCACTATAAGTTTGGCTGGCGTGGTCAAAAAGCCATTCGCTTTACCATGATTGGATTCTTTTTATTGGCGGTTGGCTTTATTGGCTCTAAATTTGTTTTGGAAATGATTTTGCATCGGTGATAAAAAATCAGTTATTAAACGACTAGTACATATTACGAATTAAGATAAAACTATGGAAATCAGCTCTTTTTTTGACTATCTAAAAAATCTAGAAGAAGAAAGGGTCATCAATGATTTCCATATTATTCAACATTCAAACTCTTCATTTCTTTTTCCTCAAGTTATTATAAAAGTAAATTTAGTTTATTGGTTATTTCATACAAATGCTGACACGGATGAAATTGAAGTTCAAATACTGCCAGAATTTATTATCCATAAAAATGATACCATTAAGCATAATTTTACCTTTCATTTAAATAATTTTGCGATCGGAACTGTATATGCAATAGTGAATGAAAGAGGATATACTGATGGGGTGAAATTTTCTATTTACGACCATAAATCACTAAAAAATAATAATTTTTATGGTGTTTTAACATTGTTTTCTTTATCGGGTATAAAATATCGATTTGAACATAATGCAATAGATCAATGTTTTTTAGGTTAGCTAGGCATTATTGCTTTAATTTTTATAGACAACCCTTTCAAAAAAAAGTATAACGCACCTGTTTTTAACTCTTAGGTAAAATCACATTGAAACTTATACTCGCCCCAATGGAAGGCTTAACCGACCCTATCATGCGTGACGTTCTCACACATGTCGGTAGCTTTGACTGGTGCGTGACTGAGTTTATCCGTGTAACGGATTCGGTCTTACCTGACCATGTTTACCATAGCTATTGTCCAGAATTAAACAATCAAGGCAAGACAGCTGCTGGCACACCAGTACATGTACAATTTTTAGGAAATAATCCTGAAATGCTCGCGGCCAATGCGGTACGCGCTGCTGAGTTAGGCGCTCCAGCAATCGATATGAATTTTGGTTGCCCTGCTAAAACAGTAAACCGTCATAGAGGTGGTTCAGTACTTCTCGATGAGCCTGAAGTTGTACATGAGTTGGTCAAGGCTGTACGTGATGCAGTACCCAAACACATCCCTGTATCTGCAAAAATGCGTTTAGGTTATATGGATCGAAATTTTACCCTTGAAAATGCGCATGCCATTGAAGATGCTGGCGCAGCTTGGGTCACTGTCCATGCTCGGACCAAAGCTGATGGGTACACCCCTCCAGCATTTTGGGATCAGCTACAGCCGATTCGTGAAGCACTCAAGATCAATGTGATTGCCAATGGTGAAATCTGGACCAATGCTGATGCGAAGCAATGCCAACTTGAATCAGGCTGCCAAGATTTGATGATTGGTCGTGGTGCTGTGACTACACCAGATCTCACACAATGTATTCGTAAAAATACGGATGAACCACTTATCACTTGGTCTGAACTATTAAATTTACAAATTCGTTTTTTAAATGGCCCATATAAAAAAGAGCTGAACATGGTCGGCCGTTATAAACAATGGATTGGGATGATGTCTAAGCATTACCCCGAAGCCAAAGCCTTATGGGATGAAATCAAACGGTTAAAAAAAATTGATGAAGTGCTGGAGAAATTGAATCCTGCACATTTTTAAATTGCTTCATCAATCTCTAAAATTGCTTTAATTTCTTCAGGTTGAAATTCTTTTGATAATTCAGAAGTTGGATTCAATACCAATGTTGCCCCCTGAGTCATTTCAAAAAACTGCCGTGTATTTAAAGTGATATATTGGGCATCGACTCCAATATCATTTTGAATGGTTTCTAGCTCTATGAAGAATGGTATTGCTTGATCACCTTCTGGTGTTTCTAAAATACGGAATTGAATTTTTTTATGCTGATCTTGTGTTCCCAAACAATAAATATCCGATGCTAAAAGTAGATCGATAAAATCAGGGATCAATTCGTAATTTTCTTGGGTGTTGATAAAGAGTTGTTGTAAATTTTGCATGTTGTT
Organism: Acinetobacter sp. 1125_18A; assembly: GCF_052824985.1. Lineage (NCBI taxonomy): Bacteria > Pseudomonadati > Pseudomonadota > Gammaproteobacteria > Moraxellales > Moraxellaceae > Acinetobacter > Acinetobacter sp. 1125_18A. The sequence continues at coordinate 8,010 of NZ_VTDG01000016.1, read as the reverse complement.
GATTGTCTATTTTTGGTGCCATTAATATAGCTTATTCACAGTAGATATGGAATTGACCTGAGTGCTAAATTGGATATCCTAAAGCTTCGAATTTTAAATTATCAAGATTTAAGTTATTGAATTTAGATTATTATAAAAGCTTTAATCTCGTTTAGGAAACTATATTCATAAAGCATCTACTGCTGAGGGGATACGAAATCACCATCACTATTAGTTTTTCTATAATCACCACAGGATGCCGGAAAAGGGACTAAGCAAAAAAATCCAAACAAAGAATTTCACAAATTGCATTTTTGAGGAATTCCTTTGCTTTGGTAAATATTGAAATAAGTATTATTCTTTGTGAGTTCAGTATTTAATTCTAACCAATAATCCTTAACATTTGCTCTCGTCGTCACTAAAAATTCACAATACTCATTCACATTATTTTTTATATTTAAAATATGTTGCTTCATGAGTGAAACATACACCTCTTTTGCTTTCCTCTCATCAATCACATTTAAAGCAGAAATAAAACTTGTGGGAACAATCGGATCTGTATTCATTTTTTTAAATCTTTTCCCATTGTATTCAATACTTAACCCTAGACGAATACTTTTGAGTTGATTAAATTTAGAGTTCGTTGCATAAATCTCAGAAAAGAAATCAGGTGTTTGACTGTTATTATTAAAAAAATAAATTTTCTTGGTCGTCAAGCCATAGGATAGCACTTCATAGCGTTTACTATTCGAGACTGTATCCCTATTGATATAACCTTTTTTTTCAAGGTTCTTTATTATTTCATCTAAATCTACAGGCATTGCTTTTAAATTAAGCTGGTTTACTGGTGCAAATCTGGAGTAATTTATTTCAGAAGATAACGCTGATATTTCTTTATCTTCAAAATTAAAAATTCGATTTTCTACATTCGCTCCAAAACTATAGGATGTCATAGAAAAACATATCAGAAATACGCTTTTAAGTTTAATAATATAATGATTTTTCATAATTTTTATCTGTCATTTTTGGTATAGTATACAGTATAAGCACAGCTATTGACTTGACCCTTCTCTGCAAACCATTCTGGTCAGATTCCAAGATAGCTTAAACAGAAAACTAATATATTGATGTTTCATATTTTTTATCCGTTTTCTTTGTAAAATAAATAAAAAAATTCAAACTATTATATTTCCTATTTTTAATTTTTTTTCCATCAGCTTCCAAAACAATGTGCATATCATTTACATTCCATTCTTCCACTTCAGGCTCATTTGAATTACTACATTTTAGTTTTTTTATAAAAGTACTAACTTTACTATTCAAATCTTCCCCACCCACTTTATCACCACTTACCACATAAATCTGATCTTTAACCATAGATACAATTTTTTCTTCTAATTGCTCACTATAAGGAACATAGTTATCACTACTAAAAAATATATGATTACCTTTTAAATTACTATTAGCTGAAAGACGGGAAATGTAATCAAAATTCTTCTTCACATTATTATTAATAGTACCATCACTAAAACCTTTTTCAGGAGAAATACTATCTATAACTTTCAATACTAAACAATAACTATTTAACTCAAAATATCTTTTAATAATTTCATTTTGATCATAATTTAAATAAATTTTATTATTTTCAACAAATGATGATATATCTCTAGCTACTCGAACATCATAGCCATTTTCATTTTTTATATTTTCACTATTATTTAAACTACAACTATCCTCAGTTGAATCAAATGAGCAAGCTGATAGATGCATTAAAGCCATAACAAAAATGAAATATTTCATAACAACACTATCTCTTAGCATATAAAAATATTTACTATCAACATCTTATTTAATAACACCATTACTCTTATAAATATAAAAGGTAGTATAATTATTTGTTTGATCAGTATTAAATTCAAACCAAAAACCTGAAACTTTAATTCTATTTGTGACTAAAAATTCTCCATACTTATGTACTCTATTCTCAATATCTGTTATGTGCTCATGCAATAGTTTTTCGTAAACATCCATTAAATATTTTTCATTCAATCCTAAAATATTTGTAAAGATCATTGGAACTTCTGGATCCAAATTAATTTTCTTATATCTTCCAGTAACTTCATCATAATCATGACCTAAATAGATTACTATTTTACGTTGAGACTTAAGATTCTCTCCAGTTGAATATATTGTAGATGAGATTTCAGGTAGTTCGTCACCACGACCAAAAAAGAAGATCTTATTTATACCATATGAATTTGGTTCAATTTCATAACGTTTCTTACTCAAGGGAGCATTTTCCTTATGCTCAATGTATCCTGATTTTAAAATTTCATTTTTAATTCTATAAAAATCAATAGAAATAGCTTCCAATTTAAGCTGATTCACAGGGGCATTTTTACTAAAATCCACTTCTGGGGCTATTAGAGGTTCACTATTATTTTTAAAAATATAATAATTTGTATGATCTTCAATACTACTACCAAAACTATAGGACGTTATAAAAAAGCATATCAAAATTATTATTTTAAGTTTAATAATATAATGATTTTTCATAATTTTTATCTGTCATTTTTGTATAGTATACAGTATAAGCAAAACTATTGACTTGGCCTTTCCCTACAAACCATTCAGGTTCAGATTCCAAGATAATATGTACACCATTAAAATTCTTTTCAGTAATAACCTTTCCGTACTGATCTCCACCTTGACATCGTCCTTTAGTTAAAAAATTTTCTATGAAGTTATCAAGACTACTTTTATCTAAAGCTGCTGAATTTATTAAGAAAATTTGATCAGAAATTGATTGATAGATATTTTTATGGATATTTTCATCAAATGGAACGAAATTATCACTAGCATAATAATTTGTATTTGGACCTTGTCCTGTAGTTCGTACTTCTAATGTAGACATATGATGATAATTATCTTCAAAATTTTCATTGTGAACTATTCCATTATCAAAACCTTGAGTAGCTGATAATCGATCTATAACTTTTAACTTCAAATAAGTTGAATTCATTTCCTTATATTTGCTATATATTTTTTTAAAATTATAGTCCAAATACAAATCATGATTAACAACAAATAAATTAATATCTCTCGATATGTCCTTTAAGTCACTTTGAGTATCGCTTTTTTTAGTTTTTTTATTTATCTGACATAGATGATCTAATGGCTCATTAGGAGCACATGCAAATAGAAAAAAAGAATATATAAAAATAGTTAAAATTTTCCTCATAACTCATTAAGCCTTATCAAAGGTATAAAATTTTTATATAATTTTCAATATTATAGATATAAAAACTAATATATTGATGTTTCATATTTTTTATCCGTTTTCTTTGTAAAATAAACTGTAAAAAAAAGACTTGTTAGTTTTTCATTTTTATTTCCTGATGCTTCTAAAATAATATGAATATCATTTACATTCCACTCTAGCACTTCTTCTTGTGACGAAGTGCTGCACTCGAGCCTTTTAATAAAAAGATTAATATTTTTATCTAAATCTTTATAATCTACTTTATTTCCATTGATCACATAAATTTGATCACCCAACATTTTAGCAATAGTATTGAAAATTTTATCATCGTAAGGTACATAATTCGTACTTTTAAAAAATATGTAATTTGTCTTAAAGTTTATATGTGTATCTAGATTAGACATATAATGCTTATTTTCTTCAACATTATTACCGACAGTACCATCTGCAAACCCTATTTCAGCAGGAAGTTTATCTAAAACCTTTAAAACCATGTAATTGCTATTTAATTTTTTATATCTGTTAATTATTTCTTTTTGAGCATAATTTAAAAAAATTCTATTTTCATCTACAAAGTTAGAAATATTTTTTCCAACTCTAACATCATAACTATTTTCAACATCTGAATTTTCACTATTTTTTATATTACAATTATCCTTATTTGAATCAAATGAACACGCAGACATACTCAAAATTGCTACAAATAAAACCAATAATTTCATAATATCTTTATCCTTTATAATCCAAACTTCTATCTTTTCTCATTTTTAACCATTGATCTCTAAATAATGCTATTTGGTTACCTTTATAGGAGGAGTCTTGTGATTTCTTTTCACCTGTAAATTCATAATCCATAAAATTATCCGTAAACCCTTGATGAAAACAATATGGTATATCTTTCCCATTTTGGAATACATGGGATAATCCAAAGCTATGAACTATTTCATGAACTACAGTCTCTAATTCAGTTGCTCCATGATGATAAATAACAACTGAGTTCCCCCAAACTTTTTCTCCATTAGACCCAGCTTCAGGAGCATAAATTGCACTCCCTTTCCTATTGTAGGCTTGACCATTTCTTGTATAAGAGCATTGTGTATTTGTAAAAAAAACATATGTAACATCATTTGAATCTGAATTTATTAAGCCATTAACTTTTGCATATTTTTGAAATAAAAAGATTAAGTCATGTTTAAAATCATTATCATGTATATTACTAATTATACTATTACCTAAGCTGTTTTTAGGTTGATTTACATAATATTTATTATAAAACTCTTCTAAATCCCAAGTCTTATTTCTATCTAACATATCTTTTATGTTGAATATTGTATCCCTTACGATTTTAGGCCTAATTAATGCTTGATTAAAAGATTGGTATTTCAAGCTATATTCAAGCCCAGTCTTTTTAGGTCTCAGTACTTTATTTTGGTTAAAGCTAACATCGACAAAACAAATTTTTGCTAATGGCACTTTATCATTTGGAAATATATACAACTGCCCAACAACCTCTATCGCTGTACTTTTTTTTGCTTTAACTGTAACTAAAGCTCCCTTTGTTGTTGCGCCATCACAAATTATTCGGATTGAGCCTTGGTTATCATAATACGACCTTTTATTATTAACTAAATCAACGCTCTGTCGGCTCTTTAAAAAATTTGAAAGTGGTAACTCCAAACGATTACTTTTTTCATTACCAGTTGATGTAGATATTTTTATACATTTTTCATTTGTTTCAAATATTATTTTTGTACCATCATCTTGTAAAGGAATCTCATCATCTCCAGCAACTTGATGAATTTCTAAATCGAGCAATGCTCCATTTTTATTAATTGATGTACTTGCATTTTTATCTTTCACATTTGTGGCAAATATTGCCAAGTATGCTGGTATATATTCCTTTCCCCATGGTGCTATTTTCACCATATTCTCTGTGTATATTTTTTTTAATTTTTGAATCGCTTTATTACTGTCATCAACTAATACAATTTTTCTATTTTCATCAATCTTTTGTATTGGATAAATATATTCATCTCTTAGCCAATCAAAACCGAATTCACCGTTATATCTCTTTGTTGCTCGTCCAAGATTATAAGGTCTCCGAAAATGAACCGTAAACTTCCTTAAACACGTTGCACATGAAGCACCCGCTGCAGGACTTGCACCACCAACACCCATCTTAAACCTCCAAATTAATCAAATTTTTTATAAAAACGTTATGATGAAATTCTTTTCCCAATACATACTCTTTATATGATTGGATATCATTGGAATAATTTTCTTGAAGTGAACCCAATAAATCTTTTTGTTTTAAAAACTCTATTTTTTCTGGATAAATAATTGAAAGATTTTCTTGAAGATTGGAATGACTAAAACTCTGATTTAACTGCTCAATTGCTTTAAAAACAAATTTAAAATCATGCCCTAAAACCACACTTTTATAGCTTTCCAAAAGTGTATAAAAAGCATCCACATAAGATACTTGCTCCGCAATATTGTAATGCTGCATTTCATTTTGGAGCCAAAGATATTGCGGATCATTTGCATAATCTATTCCCAAATAAACATGGCTCTTCACCATATATTTGAGTGTATAAATTTGATTGATGCCTTTTTCAATATATAGATTGATCAGGCTTTGGACAGGTTCTAATAGCTGATCAAATTGCCCATTCAGTTTAAGGGCTGAGTTTTCTTTTATAATTTCATAGACAAGGTCATATAAAAATTCTTTATTTTGCTCAACATCTAATTCATATAATTTTTCTTGGCTGAGTATGAGCATTATGCATTCTCCAATACCATTAATTGATTAGAATCTACATCCTGATAATTTCGAATTGAAATGACCCATTTTGTAATACCCTCAAAAAACTCATCTTCTTGTTGATCTGTCAGTATTTTATGAATTTTTTTAACATTTCTTGGATCAAACCATCTAAATAATTTTTGTGTACCATCAGGAAATTCTACTGTGAGATAGCGTTTCATCTTTTTAACAAACTGAGTCAAATCCAATGAACTGCATACCAGATTTAAAGCCTGTTCATCTTTCCATGTTTGATGAATAAAGCTAAACCCTTCTTCTTCGAGCACCTCTAAATCATTGATTAAGACAAGTACAGGGGCAACTTCAAAAGGTGCATTGCCCTCCGTTGTACCTGAAAATAATGAATAAAACTCGAGCCTTGCGTCATTTCGCCATGTATTGATAAAGTGCAAAGTTTGATCTGAAACTTGCGCCGCATCCAAGATTAAATACATGTTCAAATCATGTTGATCATCTTCGATACAGCTTTTTATATTTTTAAATGGAACAATTTTTCTTTTCATTTTATTTATCAACAAATGCCATTCCAAACTTTGCTGCATCCAACAAACAAGGCTTACAGATATTTTCATAGAATGATGGAAGTGAATAATCGACTTTTGCTCCACCAATAAAACTATGTTGCCCTGCCTTCACTTCGAACTTAGCAGCCGTGGTCACAAATACACCTGAACCATTAATTTTTAATTGAGAGCCACCAGAGGTGATAATAATTTCTTTGAGACTCTTGAGCTCAATCATCTCTTCAGTCGAAATGATTTGAATACCTTTACGTGCAATCAAATCCGCACCATCACCTTGTGCTTGGATCTCAACCTTACCTTTCCCAGCAAAAAGTCTTGCACCTTCTTGTGCCGCAAAAAGACTGATCTTTGATTGTGCATGTGCAACTAAATTCTTTTGCGTACTCAGGTTGATACTGTCACCTGCGGTATAACTGATTTGTTTATCCGCAGAAAGATGTAAGTCTTCATTGCTTGCCAATGCGATTGAATTCGGTGCAGCTAAAATCATCAAAGCTTGTTTAAATGCATCCGCTTTGTCTTTTTCACCTTTTTCGATTTGATCAAGAAATTGCTTGAGATTTTCCAATACATCCAGTGGATCAGTTTGCTGATTCTTGGCAATTTCACTTAGGGCCTTGGAATTATTTAGACTACTTTCTAACTGACTTTTCGCGGCTGTTGCATCAAGATGATTACCTGAAGCTGAGTCTTGAGCATAGGTACTCAGCAATAGACCTTGCCCAGCTCGTAACGCTCCCCATTGGTCTGTTCTTAGTTCAAAGCCTTCGCCTCGTCCTTCACTGGTATCAGTTTCTTTAGGATGACTCAGATTACCTAGGTTAAGTTGACTCGCACCGTGACTACTTTGTAGCTGGCTGCTAATTTGCTCTGTGGTATCGTCAAATCTAAGCTGGCCATAGCCACTGCCTTTAACTTCTCGACTTTTGATCCCTGCTAATTTTTTGGTATCAGGCAATTGGCCTTTGTCATCAAATTTAGTTGGACTTCGTTGCGCTTCATGGATCCGCCCCACCACAAATGGTCGGTCAATATTGCCATCAAAGAAATCTATCACGACAATCTCACCGATCCTCGGCAAGAACCGCGCACCATAGCCTTCACCTGCCCACGGGGTCAGTACATCCACCCAAGCGGAATCAGTGTCGTTGTCATTGCTCCCTGCACCACCATCATGACTGTGATCTTCATTGCGAGTAAACAGGAAGCGAACTTTAATACGTCCCCATTCATCCACATGGATTTCTTCTCCACTTGGCCCAACCACTTTGGCTCGTTGTGGATGGGTACTTGGACGGTGTTGTAGTGGATGATATTCAGGAACAGTGGTGATATTACGGCGTTGTAACACCAATTGATTGGCTTGGCGCTCTAGGTTATTTGAATCTGCTTTATTTTCGTTTACCCAATTGCTT
>NZ_VTDG01000015.1:0-79558 GCF_052824985.1 Acinetobacter sp. 1125_18A | reverse complement strand
ATCTCTAGTGAGAGCGGGGTGTTTTTTTATGTGCGGTATTGATGGGCATAATGAAATAGATCTAGTTAATTGATCAATGACTTCATTGAATAATGAACTGTTGACCTTTAAAATTTTTAGCTAAATAATAATTGAACAAAAATTGGGTATTTCTTATGAAACTTAACTCTTTCTCACCGCTTCCTGATCATGATGAAGAATTACATCTTCCTGAACTGGTGTATGCTGCATCTTTAGGAGAGTTTGAACAGGTCGAACAACTGTTATCACAAGGTATTGACGTTAATCAAACTGATGATGAAGGCTATAGTGCGCTACAAGCTGCGGCGGAGAATGATCATTTAGATATTGTTAAATTATTGATTTCTAAAGGCGCAGACAAAGACTATAAAAGCCAATTTACCGCATTAGAGCTTGCTGAAATGGCTGAAAATCAACAGATTATTGCGTATTTAAATAGTTTATAGATTCTCAAACAATGTGATGTGAATCAGATATTCTATAGATATAAAAAGAAAACCCCATCATCCTGATGGGGTTTTCTTCGTATTGGTGTGTTAGATCTGACTCCTGTCGAATCTCACGTTCCTGATGCTCAGACGCTTTATTATTGTTTTATGTCTGGGAAACTTCCTGTTCCCTATAACTATAGAATATAAGACTAGGCTTTGATCGTATAGATGACAATCGCTGTGATTGCTGTAAGCATTTTCCTACAAAGACAACATGGCAATTAATTTACATCAATATTATTTGCCATAAGTCCTTTACCTTGTGCTTCAGCAATCAAGCGTTCAGCAGATTCACGGTTTTTACGCAGTCCTGGCATACGGAACTCAGTATGACCATAGTCGTGGATTCGTGTCCAACGTCCACCCCATGTTAAACCTACAGATTCAGCAACAACCCCATATAATTGATAACCTTTCCATGCCCAAGGATCTCGTTCAGAAATAACAACTTTACCATCTCGTTTAAAGGCAACATCGGCTGCTAAACCAAACTGATGATAACTTTGATAGGCTTTGGCTAAAGTCGTGGCTGTATTGCCAGATAAACGAGTTTGACGCTCTGGACTACGATAACCTTCTAAAAGCACCATTTCATAACCATGACGTTCTTTCATGATTTTAAAGACCATCAGTAAACGCTGCTTATAACTTGGATGCATTTTGTCCCATTTACGGTCAACCATTGCTGTATCGAAGCTGCTACGTTGATCTCCAACCCCTTCATTATCAATAGCTGATGGATTTACACTCGGGAATTGATGATTTGGAACAGGGTTGTCTCTTTCCAATATTTGTGCTTGAACAATCGCAGCATCAATTAAGCTTTCATCCACTGCAGGAGGAGGGGTTAAAACTTCACCATTTAATAGTGCATAAATTTGTGGGTCAGTTTTTCTTAAATATTCTGCTTCAACCTTTGTCGGATCAATTGGTCGTGTAAATGCAAAAACAAGAATGCTGGAAAGTAAAAAGAAACCAGCAATCAAAATCCACCATTGCTGTAAATGCCAATGGGTTTGGGTCTGATTGGCTGAGGCTGCTTGATTCATTTGTTCTGCAAAGTGCTTTGCAGAAGCCAACTTTCTCTTACCTTGCGGTAAAAGTGCTTTAAGGTAGTCTAAGGTTTTATGTCTAATTTCATAAGACATCAGAAAAGTTAGACCAAGCACCAAAAAGATAAAGCAAATGACAACAAACAAAATCATGGTTTGTTTTCTATGACTTTACGGTCTATCGTCATTTTCACTGTACCTTCAGGGGAAGCTTCTTGCGCTTCCTCTTTTTTAGGTGCGGCTTCTTTTTCAGTAGGTTTAGCAGCAGCTTCTGGCTTTGCTTCTACTTTAGCTTTTGGTACTGGTTTTGCGGTTATTGCAGCTTGTGGTCTGGTTGCAGCTGGCGGTGGCACTGCTGGTTTCGCCTCCGGTTTTAGCATTTGTTCAAACGGTGAGGCATTCGGATTTGGGTTTTTCTGAGCAGCAACCTTATTTTCATGTTTAAAAATCTGATTGAAATCTTTTTCATTGATATGCTGCTTATATGCACCAGCATTTTCATCATGATGATTGGTTGCTGCTTCTTCAGCATGCACGTCACGTAGCTCAGGTTCTTGTGTTGCAACCGAATCTGTATTGGTACTGGCACTTTCTGTTGGGTTCATATTGATAAAAACAAAAAAGAAAATAGCAGAAATAACCATCCCAGCAATTAAACCAAGTAGAAAAACAGATGATTTCCCCAATGTTTTTTTAGCGGGTTTACTTTGTAATATACGAATAGATGTTTGTTTTTCTTGTGTCATAATTCAACCTGTCAAGGCAATTGAATAGTGATATGTGCTTGTTCAGCAGGTGCAGAAATCACATTATTAAATTTCGCAATAGAAGCATTTTCCGTCTTATTCAACATGAATTTTAGGCCAGCGAAAGCCAGTACAGCAAATAACAACAGGAAAATTAAAATCCAAACAAAGGGTAATTCTTTATGAATAATATTTTTGATTTGATCTGGTAAAGCCGCAAAAGGAGAAAAAGCAGTCTTTTTGCCTTTCAAATAATCGATTTCATCACCAACTCGTGCCACAAGATGATTTAAACTTTCAATCGATTCAATACGATACTTACCTTGGAAACCAAGCAATAAGCAATAATGAAAAACTTCGAGTGAAGCCAATCTTTCTTTACCACGAGCGCGAATCAGTTCGAGAAACTCAAAGAATCGATAACCTGCAAGTTGTGAACCAAATAAAGTTAATTGAAGTGGACTGATTAACCAATGATTTTGTAGGTTAAAGAATGATGGATCTTGTTGAGTAACAATGGTTTCATCAATTAAGGCACAATATGCATATTTTGCATCATGAATATCTTCAGGAGAAAACTGCAGTTTTTTTGCTTGATGTTCAAAACGATTCAACAAGTCTAAAATTTTGTCTTTAAAGCCGTTTGCATTTTCTGGCACATACTGATTTTTCAACAAGAAAACAATATAAAATCCGTCATGTAGAAGGTCGACTAAATTGGTTGCTTGTGTGATTTTGGATTGTTGAGGTAAAGAACCTCCACCGATTTGTCCATCATCAAACAGTGAGGGGGCAATATTATTCTGGCTCATGACATACTCCTCGCTTAACCATTCATCACTGCAATTAATTCAATACTGATATCTTGGAAACCTGCAGGGACATAAATACAGATGGTTTCAGAATCAAGCATACGTTGATACATTTCATGATGTGGTTCAATTTCAAAATAATTCACACCAGAACGCACTGGGATAGCAGTTGGAATTTGGACTAAATGATGAATTGGGATTGCAGGAAGTGCCGCAACAACACGTTGTTCAACATCGACAGTATTCCCGACTTTGAAACGCAGTGGGACAATTTGAATCAGTTCATGGGTTTGCATCATGCTACTAGAAACAGCGATATAAAGTCTTGATTCTTTGGTGATTTTATCTGTTTCTAAGCTTCCGACCCAATAAGATGGGCGAATTTCTTTTAGCGCAATACTGATATAACGACTTGAAATAATCGTATCGAGCAATTCGCGTAAAATTTTATCAAGCTGACTAAAGCTATCTTGCAAGTTATGATGTTGATATTGTGGCAAATGTTCAACTTCATATGCGGTAGAGAATGTCAGCAATGAACCCGTTAAACGCAGAAGTTCAAAAAATAGTTTTTCAGGGTGAATCTGCGGATTTTGTAACAGATGATTCAAGGTCGCATGAGCAGTATTTAGTGCATTGACCAACCAGAATGAAACAATATCACCCGATCTAAATTCAATGAGCTTTTGTTCATTTTCACGATTATTGGTTTGAATCATTTTAATTTTGGCACGAACAACGTTCAATGTTCGCTTCAAATTTGCCAATAAGGTTTCATTTGACTGAATATGTAAAATTGGTGGAATATATTTTGAATCAATCTCAAAATTCCCTGAACTATGACGTCGAATTTTTCCGATAGCAAGATATAAAAAACCATCTAAATCTTGATTTGGATCTGCTTGAACATCAAAAAGTTTAAATTCAGTTCGGCGTCGAAGAAATGTAATTTCAGCAGGGGATGCATCAGTAAAAAGATCGTGAGTTTCATTCAAATATGAATGGTAGCGAGCAGGTTGTTTATCCTGTTCATCAGAGATGTTCTTTTTATTCGGTTGTAAAATAGGCAATGCTAAGTAGATTAACATTTCCCCACGCAAGTTCAGTTCATCCAATAAAATTGGTTGTGGTAACAGATCTTTGGCCGGCGCTTGGTAAATTTCACCATCCTGCCAAATCATATCGATTTGCTCTAAAGCAAGCACATGTGTGCCCAGTTGTGTTTCGTCAAATCGAAGATTTTTAATTCCATAAGGATAAGGAATCGTTGAACGAATGGTGTGGTTAAGTCGTTGTTCTTGATACGTATCTTGTAATTGGAAGTGTTGTGGTCTTAAAAATAAACCTTCACCCCAAAGAACTTTTTCTGCTTTAAACATAGATGATTACCATTCAGAAGATTCATTATTTTGGTTTACGCCCAATAATTCTTGAATAGAATCAAGGGGATTATCATTTTTAATGACTTGAGTTAACCATTCATGTAAAGGCATTTGGCTCCATTTAATTGTTTTTTGCAGCATATAACTCACAGGACTATGCGGCTCATTGGTTTGAAAGTAATCGGCAATCTCTTGTAAAACCCGCATTGCCTGTTCACGGTTTTGTAAATGGCTTTGTGGTTGAGGTTGAAATGTTTGCGCTTGTGGAATTGGAGCTGAATGCGTTGTTTCTGTTACTGGCATTGTCATTTGAGCTGGGGTATCTTCAACTGCAGCTGTATTGGTGTTGTTTCCAAATGAGTCTGCTTTATAGATTTTTTTCAGGTTCATTTGAATATTTTCAAACTGTGAATCGATACTCGCAAAACTTGGTGCTTCCAGCTCCATTAATGCATCTAATGTTTGTTTGATAATATTCCAATGCTGCAAAATTTCTTGAAATTGCTGATAATTTTGATACTGAAAAGTCCGTGAGGTGTTGAATAGCGCCTGATTGAATTGATCTAATTCTAAGGACGCTTCTACACTGTCAGAATCTTCGGCTTGCTTACGACGATTATTCTGTAGATGTAAGAATTTTTCGTATTGGGCAAGTGAATAAAACGGTTGAATGTTGATGAGCGGAACATTCTTTACCAAGCTCGGTAATTGGGTGGTAAAACCTTGCAGTAAGCCTAAGCGTTGATCTAAGTCGTCATCTTCAATTTCAGGATGAATCTTTAACCAGAACTGTTCTAAAACACGGTGACTCAGTTCCAGTCCTTTGATTAAGCCTTCAAAGCCATAGAGGTTTGTCCAAGCTTCTGTAAGCCAGGTTAATAAACGAATATCTTTGGTTTTTTGCGTGAGTAATTGGATTGATTTTTCTGCAACAAATGACCAGTCGGCTTGCTTTGGCTCAGAAATCCAATCACCTTGGTCTAATAAAGGATCATCATGGGTACGTGCTTTTTTGATTTCGTGAAACTCATTGGAAAAAGATAAATCTTCTCCACACGGATGAGCATCAGAAATAGGCTCTAATAAGACGTCTAAATTTATATCCATTTTCTATACTCGTATATATTTAAGCTTCCACAACTTTTGACTTTTTGCTCGACTTTTTCTTTGCTGGCTTCGCTTGTGGATCTAATAGGTAAATGATTTCATCATCTTTAGTATCAATATGAATGACTTTTGGTATTTTTTGTTCAGCCAAAGCCACCAATATTTCAGTGGCCAAAGCAGGTAACACTGAGGCATTTAAAATGTTATCAACATTACGTGCGCCACTATCAACTTCAGTACAACGACTTAGAATTAATTCGATTAAATCATCGCTATATGTCACTTTGGTTTCATACTGCTTTTCGAGTCGTGCTGTAATTTTTCCTAGTTTATGCTCAATAATTCTGACTAATAGATCATCATGTAATGGGAAGTAAGGGACAATTCGCATACGGCCTAAGAATGCTGGCTTAAATTGTTTGTATAAGCTTGGTTTGAGTTGTTCAGTCAGCTCTTCAGCACTTGGCCATTCTTCGACAGGTTGATTTAAGCATGCCTGCATGATGGCATTTGAGCCCGTGTTTGACGTCAGTAATATCGTGGTGTTTTTAAAATCAATCACACGACCTTCACCATCTTCGAGCGTACCTTTGTCAAAAACTTGGTAGAACAGTTCTTGGACATCGCTGTGTGCTTTTTCAATCTCGTCTAATAACACAACGCTATACGGATTACGTCGAACGGCTTCAGTCAAAACACCGCCTTGACCATACCCGACATATCCTGGAGGCGCACCTTTAAGCGAAGAAACCGTATGCGCCTCTTGGTATTCAGACATATTGATGGTGATTAAATGTGACTCACCACCATAAAGTTCATTGGCAAGTGCTAAGGCAGTTTCTGTTTTACCCACACCACTTGGACCGACAAGCATGAAAACACCCTGTGGTTTATTTGGGTCTTCTAAACGTGCTTTTGATGTTTTAATACCTTGAACCAGCTGATGTAGGGCATAATCTTGTCCCATCACACGTTTTTCAAGTTTTTCTTCCAGACTGAGAATTTGCTTAATTTCATCATTGACCATTTTACCAACAGGAATACCCGTCCAGTCTGAAATAATTTCATTAATAATTTGGGCATTTACACGTTCAAAGACCAGTGGTTGCTGACCTTGTAGCTCAGATAGCTGCGTACGTGTACTGAGAATCTCATCTTTGTTGGAATCAGCCTGTTCAGCAGTTTCTAATGTTTGGATTTTTTGAATCAGTGCCAATTCAGCTTGCCATTGTTGTTCTGTTTGCTGAATTTCTTGATCAAGCAATTCCAATGATGATGTTAATTGAGCTAAACGTTCTTCATGAATTGGCTGGTGACGGTGTTCATTTTCAATAATATTGAATTCAAGATTTAAATTATGTTGTTGTGCTTTAAGTTGATCGAGTTTGACCGGTTGAGCATTTTGGGTTAGCGCAACACGAGCCGCAGCGGTGTCAAGCACACTAATGGCTTTATCTGGGAGTTGGCGGCCACTAATATAACGATGTGAAGAATGAACAGCGGTGATAATCGCTTCATCATCAATGCGTAAATTAAAGTGATTGGCCATCACTGGAATCATGGCACGTAGCATATCGATCGCGACTTCTTCAGTCGGTTCTTCTACTTTGACCACTTGGAAACGACGACTTAAAGCAGCATCTTTTTCAAAATATTGTTTGTATTCAGCCCAAGTTGTTGCTGCAATTGTGCGTAATTCACCGCGCGCAAGTGCAGGTTTTAATAAGTTCGCAGCATCATTTTGCCCAGCTTGGCCGCCCGCACCAATCATGGTGTGAGCTTCATCAATAAACAAAATAATTGGATGAGAAGACTGTTGTACTTCTTGAATCACTTGCTTTAAGCGGTTTTCAAACTCACCTTTAACACTTGCACCCGCTTGTAACAGGCCCATATCCAAAGAGTGTAATTGGACATTTTTTAACGCATCGGGCACTTGGTTCTGTGAAATTTTTAATGCCAGACCTTCTACAACAGCCGTTTTTCCCACACCAGGTTCACCCGTTAAAATAGGGTTGTTTTGACGACGACGCATCAAGATATCAAGCATTAAACGGATTTCATATTCACGACCAATGACTGGATCAATCCCACCTTTTTGGGCTTTTTCAGTCAAATTAATGGTGAACTGATCTAATGCAGGTGTCTTTTTGCTCGAAGCGGAATGGTCTGTTGGCTGATTCTTAAGTTCAGCTTCTTGTTCTTGAGAATTTGTTGGAATATTTTCGGCGCTGTTTACACAAATTTCCAAAAATTTATGCTTCATCGTATCGATTGGAAACAGATCAAATAAGCTCGATGCTCGAATAGCAATTTGGTAAAGATCAGATGCTGTTAAAAGTGCAATTAATAAATGACCGCTTCGGATCACTGGGTCTGGTTCAGCCGAAGCAAGTAACCAAGCTTGTTCAAGAAGTCTAACAATTGATTTGGAAAAAATAGGTGTACGGGTATTTCCTTTAGGAAGTTGAGAAATACACTCTAATAAATCCGTTAAAAGTGCATCTTTTGAAATTTTGTATTTATTAAGTAGAAGTTCAAGATCATTGGATTGTTGTTCTAATAATTTGACAAAAAAATGTTCGATTTCGATTTCAAAATTTTGATGGTTTACACATAAGTTGGCGGATTGTTCTAAAGATGTACGTGAAGATGCTGATAACTTTTTAATCAAAACTTTTAGATCTGTCATTTTCTGTCTCTCTCAAAAAACTTTATTTCTAGGCAAATAAATTCTAAATTTTCTAGCCTATAAATTTGGCATTAAAATTAGTATATTGAAATCAAATATTTAATAATTTTTTAAAAATCACTGGAAATATTTTACATAAAAAAAAACTTTTGTGAAGACAGGATATTATGTATATTATGCAACCAATTAAAAAAGTCATTTTTATCAAACGGTTAAAATATTGATACGAAATTTAACTTGACGAGGGTACGTTTTTTTAGTCTTATTTTTAAGTCTTTAACGAAATTGCTTAATTATACATATTTATAAAACATCAAAAGTAAATCTATTGAATAACTGAATCAAGTAAATATTGAGGTTGGATTTTGAAGAATTTTATTCCATATATTTTAGTTCTTGGCGCATCATTGGCGACTACATTTGTCTACGCGGATGATGAAATCAAACTAAAAAGATCCTGTATAAAAGATTACCCAATGGTCGAGGGAGAAACCAATCCTGAGTTGTTGGCGGTCTATTCACAATTGTGTGATAAGAAAAATAAAGACAATAAAAACAAACTGTTGGTCTCAGCGGCAGAGAAGTTTCAGCAAATTGGAAAAAATGATAAAGCCATCCAAATTGTCAATTATTTAGAAACGCAAAACATCCAAAGCAATGAATTAACGGATGTCAAATTCCTTGCAGGAATTGGCTTAGCTTCTGACGCATTGAATAAAATGCGCACACGTGAAATGAGATATTTGACTGAGGATAAAACCTATCCTGTTGCGAAAAGTTTTACTGACGCAGTTAGACAAGCAATGCCAGCAGCAGTTTTGGTTGAAAAAAATCAGGAAAGTGCCCCAGTTGTAGAGCGTGCTCGTCCTCAGAAGGTAAGTCGCCCTCAGAAGAACCGTGCTACACCAACACGCTCAACGCCTGCTGCAAAACCAGCGACAAAGCCTACTGCGACGCCAGCGAAACCGAAGTCTACGTCATCAGCACCAAGACCGAACTTCCCAACATAATTTATTGCCCAAATTAATGGATAACAAAAATGTCAAAACGTGAAAGTGTACAGAAGAAATTACAGCGAATCCGACCACCACGTGTTCAACTGACTTATGATGTTGAAGTCGGTGATGGTAAAGAAATTAAAGAGTTACCTTTTGTTGTAGGTGTTTTAGGTGACTTTTCTGCTGCTTCTGAGTTAGAAAAAACCAAATTAAAAGATAAAAAATTTATTAATGTTGACTTAGAAAACATTGATGAAGTGATGGAGTCGTTGTCTCCTCGTGCCGCATATCAAGTTGAAAATACGCTGACTGAAGAGGGTGGGCGTATGTCGGTCGACTTAACCTTTAAATCGATGGAAGATTTCAGACCAGAACAAGTGGTACAACAAGTAGAACCATTGAGAAAATTAGTTGAAGCTCGTGAACGCTTAACGGATTTGAGAAACAAGATTTCAAATAGTGAGCGTTTGGAAGATTTACTTGATGAAGTCTTACAAAATACTGATCAGATTCGTAAATTAAGCGCTGAGGCGGGTCCTGAAAATGAGTAATTTACAAACCAATACTGTGCAAGATGCAGCCGTAGAAGAAGTAAGTTTACTTGATTCTATCGTGGAGCGTAGCCGAATTGCACGTAATGATGAAGAGCATGACCGTGCGAAAAGCTTGATTGGTGAATTAGCCAAAGAAGTGATGGCAGGAACAATCACTGTTTCAGAAAATATGTCTTTATCGATTGATAAGCGTATTGCTGAAATAGATGCGTTGATTTCAAAGCAGCTCAGTAAAATCATGCACAATGAGCAGTTTCAGAAAATTGAATCGACTTGGCGTGGTTTGTATTACTTCTGTCAGGAGTCACCTTCAAATCCATTGATCAAAATTCGTATGTTAAACACAACGAAAAAAGAATTGGTCAAAGATTTCCAAGGTGCGACAGATTTCGATCAAAGTACTTTGTTTAAAAAAGTTTATGAAGAAGAATACGGTTCATTCGGTGGTGCACCTTATGCAACATTGATCGGTGACTTTGAGTTTGACCGTACTCCTTCAGACATGTATCTGTTAGAACAGATTTCACATGTTGCAGCAGCGGCACATGCTCCGTTTATTTCGGCAGCAAGCAGTAATATGTTAGGCCTTGAATCATTTACAGATATTGATCGTCCTCGTGATGTTTCAAAAGTATTTGAAACAGCAGAATATGTACAGTGGCGTTCTTTCCGTGAAAGCGATGACGCTCGTTATGTTGCGTTGACAATGCCACGCGTTTTAGGCCGTTTGCCTTATGATCCAAAAGAAGGTTGGGCGACTGAAGGCTTTAACTTTGTGGAAGAAGTTTCAGGGCAAAACCATGATGAATATTTGTGGATGAATGCAGCTTATGCGTTTGGTACTCGTTTGACCAATGCATTTGACCTCCATGGTTGGTGTGCTGCGATTCGCGGTGTTGAAGGTGGTGGTATGGTCGAAGGCTTACCAGTACATACTTTCAAAACCAATGATGGTGAAGTTGTATTTAAGTGCCCAACTGAAATTGCGATCACTGACCGTCGTGAGAAAGAGTTGAGTGACTTAGGTTTTATTCCACTTGTTCATTGTAAAAATACAGATTACGCAGCATTTTTTGGTGCACAGTCTACGCAAAAACCGAAGAAGTATGACAGTGATACCGCAAATGCGAACTCATCATTATCTAGCCAGATCCAATACATCATGGCAGTTTCTCGAATTGCACATTATTTAAAAGCGATGATGCGAGATAAAGTCGGAAGCTTTGCTTCAGCAGGTAATGTAGAAGCATTTTTAAATGAATGGCTATCACAATACGTATTGCTTGATGATGGTGCTTCACAAGAAGCTAAAGCGCAGTATCCATTGCGTGAAGCTTCTGTAAAAGTTGTAGAGAATCCTGCAGAGCCAGGGCACTACAAGTCTGTGGTCTTCTTAAGACCGCATTTCCAGCTAGATGAGTTGTCGGTTTCTTTGCGACTTGTCACTGAGTTACCTCAGTCCTCGAATTAAAATAGAGCGTGGCTAAATAATAACTTTAAAAAATAAGGGTAATCCAATGAAAGATATATACGTTCAATTCCAAGGTAAGTACAAGGTTGATGGCGAGTCGCGTGATTCTGAGCACAAAAATTGGCTAGAAGTTAATTCTTGGTCTCATAATATTCGTCAGCCGAAATCTGCGACTTCTTCAAGCGTTGGTGGTCATACTGCTGAACGTGTAGAACACTCAGATATGCTTTTTGTTAAAGATTTGGATGCAACTAGTCCAAAACTTTGGGAAGCTTGTTCTGCGGGTTATACATTTGATGAAGTTCAAATTGACTTCTACCGTGCAAATGGTGACAAACGTATTAAGTACCTTCAAATCAAACTTAAGCATGTACTTGTTTCAAGTGTAACGCCTACGGTAAATGAAGAAGGTGTTCCAACTGAAGCATTTGGTCTTAAATATGCTGCGGTTGAGTGGACTTATAATCAACAAGATATTAACGGTTCTGCTAAAGGTGCCGTTACTAAGAAATGGTCTCTTTCTAACAATACAGCATCTTACGCTGCTTAATTGTTTGTTGGAACAGATAGGGACTCGGGTCCCTATCTGTTTCATATTATTAGAATATACATTATGAATTTAGATCAACTATACCCATATGGATTTCGATCTACACTATTTGATCGTTTAATTGTTGAAGATGATTATATTAAAGGGCTTTCGATTCATGAGTTAAGAGAGTCTGTTGCTCATGATTTAGAAGATTTATTAAATACACGAATTGCCAAGCTAGATTTGGAAATCGATGATTTTCCTTTAGTGAAAAAGTCTATTGTACAATTTGGCATTATTGATTTTGTTGGGCTTTCAACAGCGAATCCAACCGATCGAGATACCATCTGCCAGTCTATAGAACAATCGATTGCTGCACATGAACCACGCTTAAAACAAATTAAAGTAGAAATGCAGTTAGATGACCAAAATGTTGGTTCGTTATGCCTAAGCATTCAAGCTTATTTAAATATCCACCCACTTTATGAACCTGTAATTTTTGATGCCTTACTTAAGCCAACAACACAGCAATATGTGATTTCTGCCAGATCTTAAAATAAAGTAGGTATGTCGTGATAGAAGAACTTTTACCGTATTATGAAAAGCAATTACAAGAATTTGGACAGCAGTCGCGTGCCTTTGCAGATAAATACCCAAAAATTGCACAACGATTATCTTTAAATCAAGAACAAATTGATGATCCACATATTGAACGCCTGATACAGGCATTTTCTTTAATTGCCGCACGTATTGATAAAAAGTTAGCTGATAGTTACGACATCTTTACACGTTCTTTATTTGAGGTGATGTTTCCTCAATATTTACGCCATTTTCCGGCGTGTTCAGTTGTGAGTTTTGAAGACTTAAACAAGCAAAAACAATTGACAGATGTTCATATTATTCCCAAAGGGACCACTTTAAAATCAAGAAGTTTCAAAGGTGTCCAATGTGAGTTTAATACCAGTGCTGAAGTTAAATTACTGCCGATCCAACTAGAAAGCCTGAGTTTCCAAACCAATCCTAGCGCACATATTCATTTAAACCAAAATGCGACATTAAATTTAAAATTTGAGTTATTAAACCCTGCTAAAAATTGGTTGAAAAATGAAAAGCTCCCCATTTATTTGGATGCGATTTCAAACTTTCCTTTGCAAGTTCTAGATCATATCTTTCATAAAGAGACCAGTTTTAGTCTTCGTATCAATCATAAAGTTGTGGCGATAAAAAATCCGTTTGAAGTGATGGGTTTTGATGAAAATGAAAGTTTATTGCCGGTTGATCAACATACCCATCATGCTTACCGATTATTAATCGAATATTTCTGCTTTCCTGAAAAGTTTAGTTATTTAAATTTGAATTTAGATTTTTTAAAATTATTAAAAGAAGAAAATCTAAGTTTTGAAGTGCAGATCCATTTAAAACTGAATTTAAATGACCAAGCCATTATTCGCAATTATTCAGAATTGAATGTGGCAAATTTTAAGTTATTTACCAGCCCAGTCGTCAATTTGTTTGAGAAACAAGCTGAGCCACAAAAAATCAATCATAAAAACTTAGAATATCCTTTGATGACGGATGCACATCATCCTGAGTTCTATCAAGTGTATTCAATCGTTGAAATGAATTTGATCCGTGAAAAAAGCAACCAAGATCAAGTGGTTTATCCGATTTTACCTTTCTTTGCCATGAGTCATTATCACGGTGATGATATTCAGTTTTTTTATGCATTAAATCCAACCGTTTTACAAAATCAATATGTAGAAACGGGCTATTCAATTATTTCTAAACAATTAGAACCGCACAGTATTAAGTCTGATTTTGTCAGTTGTAAATTGTTATGTTCCAATCGTGAATTACCGCACGAAGCTTTGGGTCAGTCAAATAATGTCTTGAATTTGAATGACAGTACCGTTGCTCGTCGTGCATTGGTGTTAAAAAGACCTACTGCACCGTTCCAATTTGAAAAAAATAAGAATGAACAATGGCGTATTATTTCGCATCTTTCATTAAATACTTTAGCGTTAATGAAAGGTGATGCTGTCAGCCATATTAAAGAATTATTAGAGCTTTATAACCTACCAAAATCTAAAGAAAATCATTTAATTATTGATGCAATTAAAAAAATTGAGTTTGAAATCACGAATAAACTGGTTGAAGCCAAACCCTTTCCAATGTTTGTACGTGGGGTGAAGGTTTTAATGGATGTAGATGTCCAAGTCTTTAGAGGGCATAGCTTATATATTTTCAGCGAATTGATCAGTCATATCTTTAACTTAAAAGTACAGATGAACAGTTTTGTTGACGTTTTTGTTCGAGATTTAAATACAAAACAGGAGTTATACCAATGCGTACAGAACGTTGGTGGCAAGAAGCTTCTGTAATTGATGAGCTTTTTAAAACCCCTACAGCTTTTGAATTTATCCAAACCACACGATTATTTAGACATGCGCCCAATACTGCTGTTTTAAAGAATTGGTCTGACGATTTTCTTTTTGAAAGTTCATTAAATTTGAACTTCCCAAAACATGAAATTGAATTACTCGAACAACAAGATGAAAAAATTCATCTTACCAATTTGATTGTCGGTTTAACTGGTATGCAAGGCGCAATGCCGTATACCTATACCAATAAAGTGAAACAAGCACCGCGTAAACAGCGTGTTGAAGTTCAAAAGTTTTTAGGCTTATTTAATCATAAGCTTACAGCTCAATTTGTTGAAGCCAGTTTAAGTTATAACCTGCCTGTACGTTATGAGGTTGAGAAAGAAAATAATTACTTAGAAATCCTGCATGCATTAAATGGTTATATTCGGACACAACATCAACAGAGTGATTTAGACGATTATTTTGCTGAATTTTCTGGGCTGATGCAGGGGCAAAACAATACAGCCCATGCACTAAAGACAATGCTGACCTGCGTATTCAATCAACAGGTTGAAGTCAAAGAATATATTACCGAAAAGTTTAAACTCGGCGATGACCAGAAAACTACATTGGGAGGCAAGCAACCCTTTTTGTTAGGTGTAAATACTTTTTGTGGAGAAACGATTCGACAAATTGATGGAAAAATTGAGATTCAAATTGGACCATTGAGCCATGCACAGTA
The DNA here is from genome assembly GCF_052824985.1 of Acinetobacter sp. 1125_18A. Taxonomy (NCBI): domain Bacteria; kingdom Pseudomonadati; phylum Pseudomonadota; class Gammaproteobacteria; order Moraxellales; family Moraxellaceae; genus Acinetobacter; species Acinetobacter sp. 1125_18A. The sequence continues at coordinate 64,595 of NZ_VTDG01000015.1, read as the reverse complement.
TTTAGAATTTTTACCCAAGAAAAAATTGAGTAAGAAGTTAAAGAAAATTCTGCAAAGTTGGTGTAGTCCTACCTTACTTGTCGATCTACGTTTAGTCTTGGCAAAAGAGGAAGTCCAGCCTTTACAACTGAGTTCAACAACACAAATCGGTTTGGCACAAGGTGCTTTTGTGATGCCAAAAACTCAAAGTGACAATGATGAAACGTGTTATGCACTGATTGGAGTGTCATAAGTGATCAAAATAATTTTAGGAACTTTAGTCAGCACAATATTACTGGTTTCGGTAATCGTGGTGTTTTATTGGCGTGATATCAAATATGACCCAAATGGGCAAGATTTTCTGATTTTCTTTGGGGTGATTCCAGCGGCGATTACTTTGTTAATTCTAAGCCCAATGTTGATCAAAAAGATTTATCAAAGCCGCCAAGAGAAGAAAGAACAACAAAGAATTGAGGCAGAACAAAGTTCAGAACAACAACAAACCACTGAAGCTAAAGTTGAAGAAAAAATTGAATGGGTAGACTTGAAAGTTTATTCAGCGACAAGTTTAAGTGCCTTAGGCGAAAATGAAGCACAGCTTGATCAGCTTCAAGATGTGGCAAGTCCTGAACTTGATTCGCAATTGGTCAATGGTTATGGCTTACCGATTCTTTCATTCCGTGTTCAAGAGATTGAAGAACCGTTAGAGGATGAGGCATCTAGTCTTTCCAGTCGTCAAAAGCGTATAAGTGCATTAATTCAGCAGCAATTAGAACAGAATACTGAAACTTTATATCAAATTGCAGAGCACCTAAAAAACTCAGCACTCTTTTATGATGCGAAACTTGCACATGAATATCGTATGCATCCTGCTTGGATTGACCCTCATCGTGACTATGAGGATGAGCCGATAGAACAACAGGTTGCAGAAGCAGTACCTCGACTTAATCGTTTGAATATTCATATTATTTTGCCAGAAAATTTATTCCATAGCTGGGATGAAAGTTCAGCTTCAGAATTGGTTCATCATTATCTTACTGAACTGGGCATTCTCGATCAGCAATTTGGCACTGAATATCATTATTGGGGTGAAACAACTGCGTATAAAGACTGGATTAAGTTGCTGAAAAGAACCCAACTTCTGGATTCTGAGGCATCACTGTTTATTGCAGTAGATTCAGAAATTGATCAAGAAACCATAGATGATCGGACGTGGATGACTGAAAAATATATTCCATCTGAGTATATCAGTACCTGTTGTATGACAAATACTCAGGTCGAATTGCAAAATTTACAAGCAATAAAGTATATTCGAATTGCTTTAAATTCTGATCAGGCATCTAAAACATTAAAAGAGTTGAATTTAGACCAAGCAGAACAGTTTGATCAAGAACAGCGCTTTGTCTTGGTCTTAGACGACCCAGCAGAGATCAAGCTGTTAAAGAAACTTGAACAAAACTTTGCCGAAACAGCGATTGAAGCGCATCATTATCTTTACAGTAAAAATAGCCTAGGCCATACCCAACCCTTAGCCAAAGTTTTTGGTTTTATGTTGAGTTTGCACTTTAAAGATGAGTTGTACGGTTATGTTTATAGTGCTGAACATCAGCAAACCCAAGTGCTTGTTGGGACTGAGTTTGCATAGAACTTACAGATAAATTTAGAAAGAAATAGAGAAAATGATACAAACAATTTTAAGCTATGCATGGCAGTACATCACAAATCCGAAACTGGTGATTGCGCTTTCGATTCTGGTTGCGCTCGTTTCTTCATATAGTGTAGTGCCGCGTCAGTACTTCTTTATGATGGTTGCAGCTTACATTCTTGGATTGGTGATTTACGGCATCTACTGGTTGATCCAGCGCCGTAAACATGCAGAACAAGGTGAAGCATTGGCTGAAGCGATTCAACAAGACACCACTGCTGAATATGGAAAACAAAAAGATAAAGAAGAATTAAATCTGATCAATCAGCAGATGAAAGATTCGATCCAATTGATTCGTAAGTCTAAATTGGGTGATAAAAGTGGTAACGCAGCACTCTATGAGTTGCCTTGGTATATGGTGATTGGTAACCCTGCTGCGGGAAAAAGCTCGGCAATTTACCATTCTGGACTAAAATTTCCCTTTGAAGAGACCCATCAAAAAGTGGTGTCTTCAGGACTCAGTGGTACCCGAAACTGCGATTGGTTTTTCTCAACAGAAGGGGTATTGCTGGATACAGCTGGTCGATACTCTGTGTATTCTGAAGACCATTCAGAATGGTTAGGCTTTTTAAATATTCTGAAAAAGAACCGTTCTAAAGCGCCGATCAATGGCTTAATTGTGATTGTCAGTGTGGCTGAGTTGGTCAGTCAAAGCCCTGAAAAATCGATCAAATTGGCGAAAAGTTTAAGAGCGCGTATTCAAGACTTAACTGAACGTTTAGAAATTTTTGCACCTGTTTATTTGGTCTTTTCTAAAATGGATTTGATTGCAGGATTCACTGAATTTTTTGAATGTTATGAATCCGCTGAGTTTGATCAAGTGTGGGGTGCGACCTTACCTTATGACTCTGAATCATCACAGAATGCTGTAGAACATTTTGAGAAGCACTACAATATTTTATATGATGGATTAAAAGGGGTCAGTACCACCCATTTAAGTCGCCGTCATGCGCAAAATATTTCGCCAAGTGTGATGACTTTCCCACTTGAATTTAAGACTTTAAAACCTGTATTAAAAACGTTTATTGGTACTTTATTTGAAGAAAATCCGTATCAGTTTAAACCAGTCTTCCGTGGCTTTTACTTTACCAGTGCTTTACAAGAGGGCGTGATAGAAAGCCCGATGACGGAACAAATTGTTGATGATTTTCAGCTGACTAAAATCCCCAATAGCGAACATGGTATTCCACAAAATTCAATTTCTCAGAATCATGGCTATTTCTTAAAAGGGCTATTCTCAGAAGTCATTCTCAAAGATAAAAACCTAGTTAAACAACATATTAACCCGACCACAAAGCGTAAACGTTATTTGGCGTTTATTGCATCATTATTGGGTGTTTCCATCATTTTAGGACTATGGGTATGGTCTTATCGTAATAATCAACAATTGATTGCAGATGTTCAGGCCGATTTAAATAAAGTTGTGCAAATGGAGCAAACTTCGGGTCAAGAGCTCTCGACCCAAATCGATGCTTTACTGATTTTGCAACAACGTTTAGAGCAATTAGATGATTTTGATCAGCATCGCCCATTGAAGTTTTCGTTTGGTCTATATCAAGGCAATGACTTAAAAGAAAAATTAAAAGCTGAATATTTAAAAGGTGTGAAACAGATTGTTTTAGCGCCGAGTCAGCAAAACATTGCACAATATTTACAACGTGTAAAAGGCAATGAGCAGACGCTTAAGCAAAATCATGTCAATGTAGAAATTAAACAAGCGTCTTCGACACAGATTGCATCAGAACCTTCTGATACCAATCCACAAGATGCCTACAATGCGTTAAAAGCCTATTTGATGATGAGCAATCCACAATATATGGATGCGAGTCATTTAAGTGACCAAGTCACTCGTTTCTGGCGTTCATGGTTAGACACCAATCGTGGGCAAATGCCACGTGGCGAAATGATTCAAAAAGCTGAAAAAATATTGAGCTACTCAATGACTTTAGCCAATGATAAAAAGTTTCCAGTGTTAGAGTCTGATGCGCAATTGGTCGATCAAACCCGTCAAGTATTGCTCTCTGTTGTACGTGGAATGCCAGCACGTGATCGCGTTTATAATGAAATTAAAATGCGTGCGGCTGTTCGATTCCCTGCGGTGACGGTGGCGCAAATTGTCGGTGAAACCAATCGTAATGTTATGCTCGGTGGTTATGCATTGCCTGGTATATTTACCCAAAAAGCATGGGATGAATATGTCGATAAGGCGATTGAAGAAGCTGCGAATAAGCCAACAGATACCAAAGATTGGGTGCTGAATAGTACCCAGTCAGATGATTTAACTTTTAGTGGTAGTCCTGACCAAATTCGTAAACAGTTAACTCAGTTGTATAAGCAAGAATATATTGCTGAATGGAAGAAGTTTATTAATGCTACCCATTATGCGAAAGGTGCTGATTTTGTTCAGCAAGCCAAGGTCATGGATGTGTTGGGTGAGCCACAAAACTCTCCAATCCGTACCTATATTGACCGTGTTGCAAAAGAAACCAGTTGGGATAATCCAGTCGTTCAAGCTGAGCTTGCCGCACCACAAACTGGCTTTATTGCTTGGTTTAAGCGTAAAGTTTTAGGTCAAGGTAAAACGGATGATATCCAACGTGCATCGAATCAAGCACAAGGGCAGATTTCTCAACAATTCCAAGTATTCTACCAATTGGTCCGTAAACGTGATGATTTACAGGACAAATCACTGCTGGATGATTATTTACAGAATATGGCGCAAGTCAGAAGTAAGCTGAATGATCTACGCAGTGCAGGTGACTTTGGTCCAAGTGCTTTGGCCTTAGCGAAACTGACCATTAATGATCAAAGTTCCGTTTTCAACACCACTCAAAAAGTCGTCGATGAAAAATTGACGGTTGGTTTGGGTGAGTTAGATCAGCAAATGGTTCAAAAATTGTTGGTGAGTCCATTAACGCAATCTTTTGACAGTTTGTTGGCCCCAGCACAGGACGAAATTAATAAACTTTGGACCTTGCAGGCTTTCCAACCATTTAGCCAAACACTTTCGCAAAAAGTTCCATTTAACTCTTCTGGAACCATTCAAGCGACCAGTAGTGAAATTAGCCAAATTTTTGGTGATAACGGCAGCATTTCTAAATTTGTAAAAGAAACCCTTGATCCATTCGTTATTCGTCGTGGTTATACATTGTCCTCGAAGACTTGGAAAAACATGGGTATAGGTTTAAATCCTGAATTCGTGATGAATTTTGAGCAATATACTACCCCAATTAATGGTGCTTCTGCGGGAGCATCAGGTGGTGCTCCAGTTGCAGCCAATCAGTCAAATTTCCAATTCTATCCAATCCCTAACAATAAATTATTGTCCTATACCATTGATATTGATGGGCAGCGCTTGGTTTATGAAAATGGCATCCAACAATGGGTTAACTTCATGTGGCCAAATCCTGGTGCAATACCAGGAGCACGCATTACTGCAATCGATTTAGATGGGCAAACCCATACCATATTTGATGAGCCGGGTGAATACGGGATCAATAAATTAATTGATAGCGCACAACGTAAGTCATTGAATGGAAGCTTTGAAATGACATGGGCAAGCAAACAAAACAGTGATTTGTTTGTGAAACTTCAATTCCGTTTAATTAGTGGTAATGCTTCAAATCCAATTGGTTCTAATCGTGGCTATGTTGGATTAAAACTGGTTGATCGAGTCACAAGTCCTAAAGCACCATTGGTTGTTGCAGCACAGGCAGCGCCTGTTACCGTAAGTGCAAACTCACCAGCAGCTTCACCATTTGGCGGTGCGACTGCACCGACAGCAGCTGCACCTAAGCCTCAGACAACCGCACCAGCAAGCCCAACTGCGGCTCCTGCTGGCAATGCGGCAAATGCTGCCGGAAAAGGAGTGGCTCAATGATTCAAGGGAACGATTTGACGCGAGGGATTAAAGTATGCAAACGATAAAGTCTACACCGTTGTATTATGGAAAATGTCCCGCACGTGGTGATTTTCTGAAAACAAAAGGGCAATATTCATTGATTCAAGTGATTGATCAATGGATTACGGAAGCTTTAGAGCTTGCAATGCGAGAAGAAAATTTTAATCAAGCTTATGAATCATTAGCACCTTTAGACTTCTTTATCGCAAACCCTAAGGAAAGAATGTTTCTTGCGGCAAATATGGTGACCAGTGAAGACAGTTCTGGTCGTCAATTTCCAATGGTTTTAAGCCAGTTATTAGAAGTTGATCACCCCTTTCAAAACTTACTCTATGCGCCGTTTAAATATAAACCAGTATTGATTGATTTATTTCAAAAAAATCGAAGCATCCGAACCATTCGTGACCCTGAAGTATTGATCAATAAGCTGGGTGAAATTGATCGTGAAATACAGGTTCTACCTGAATTAAAAACGCAGGACTTTTTTGAAAATCATACCATGCATTCATTTGCACAAATGATGAAGATCACGCCTTATGAATTGGCACAAAGTATGTTGGGTTTGGGCTTATTACTACAGCCGGTGCTTAAACACGGTACCAGTAAGTTATCTAAGGTGCTTATTTTACCGATTAATAATCATAATTATTGCTATGAAATTGCTGCCTTTTGGGTCAACTTAATCGGACGCTTTTTAGAAAAAAGTAATACAGAGATCTTGATTGGTATTCTTCACCAGGAGTCTCCAATTTTATTATTTGGATTCCAAGGGGCAGATATCACGGCTTTGAGTAATATTTTCACTCAAAATATGCAAAATGATCATTGGGTGTCTTTGGTCAAACCGTTATGGATTGATGCCTATCTGGAACAGAATGCAGGTCTAGCAGCACTAGAACAGTCTTTATGTGAACGTCAATTGAGTCTGGTTCAAGGCATGAAAATTTTTAGACAAACATTTATAGATGAATAATGATATGAAAAATAAACAAGTCAAAATATTGAAAAAATTTGCGCTTATTTCTAGCTTATTTTGTTCATTCAATGTGTTTGCTGCCCCGATTGTGGTTGAAGGTGCTGTGCCGAATGACATGACCAAACAAGCAATCTTGGCGAAGTTAAAAGCGGTTTATGGTGATGATCAAGTTGTTGATAAAATCCAAATTCGAGCCGTATCCGCACCGAATGGCTGGAGTGATTCGGTTACACGTGTGATTACCCCAGATTTAAAGAAGATTAGCCAAGGTAAGCTCTCTGTACGAGGCACGCAAGTTGAATTGGTTGGGAAAATGGGTGTGCAAACTGATATTCAGCCAACCACCAGTTTATTCCAATCCTTAGTTCAACCACCTTATCGATTTAATTCTCAAATTTCAGTGAATGCTGCTGAGCAATCTGTGATTGATAATGCACTAAAAAATCGAATTATTGAGTTTGAATCTGGCAAAGCCGTACTTACCCCAACAGGTACACAAATCTTAGACGAGATGGTGGTTGCATTAAATAAAGTCCAAGGTAAAAATGTTAAAATTGTGGGGCATACTGACAGCCAAGGTAATCCACAGAAGAATCAGGATTTGAGTTTGCAACGTGCTGAAGCGGTGAAGCAATACTTAACTACGAAAGGCATTGCACCGACTCGTTTAAGCACAGCTGGTCTGGGTTCAACCAAACCTGTTGCTGATAATGCAACTGAAGATGGGCGTAAAAAGAACCGCCGTATTGAGTTCGATGTTTTATAAATTTTTATTCAATAACAAAACAATAAAAGGTAGGCACTATGGCACTTCCATATATCACGTTAGGGTCACCCACGACAGGTGGTGGAAAAATTATTTCTGCTCAGTCTTCTTTTCTGATTGATGGTAAAGCGATTGCGTGTGTAGGGGATAAGGCGACTTGTCCCAAGCATAAATGTGTCGCCAGCATTGTTGCAGGTGATAATCATATGTTGGTGATGGGAAAGCCCGCTGCTCAGCATAATTCACCTTTATCTTGCGGATGTAAATGTATTGGTGATCAGTCATTAACAGTTGGGCAAAATTAAAAAGTCCAAGTTATAAAAAAAAGCCCCATCATCCTGACGGGGCTTTTTCGTATTGGTTCGCTAGGTAAACTCCTGTTCTACCTCACTTCCTGATGTACAGACCGATGATTATTGTTTTATGTCTGGGAAACTTCCTGTTCCCTATGACTATAGAATAGGATATTTGCTTCAACTTCCCTAGCCGTCAATGCATGCAAGTGATGTAAGCTAAAGCGTACAATGTGATTTTAGACATTGGCATATTGGATCAGTTTGTTTACCACAGACTTGACTGCTTTATTATCAAACTCATTTCCCTCAAAGGTTTCACTCTTACCACGTTGTCCAATATCTCGCAGTTCAATGACTGCATTAGAGTCAATCATGCCAATAAAAGCACAGACTTGTTTGATTTGATCAATTGAACGTGAACCGTTGGTACCGCCATAGCTGACAAAAGCCGAAGGTTTACTCTGCCATTCTTTATAAACGAAGTCGATGGCATTTTTCAGTACAGGACTATAGCCGTGATTGTATTCTGGTGTAATGAAAATAAACGCATCTCCAGAAGCAACTTTTTTCGCCCATTCTTGCTGTTTAGGCTGATCATAGATTCCTGAGGCGGGTGAGTTTTTTCCGGCAAAGAAAGGTAAATCCCATTCTTTTAAATCTACAATTTCAACATTGAGGGTACTGAAGTCGAGTTTTTGGATTTCTTTAAGTAACCATTCTGCGACTTTAATGGCAACACGACCTTCTCGAATACTGCCCACGATGATTTGGATATTCATTTATTTTCATCTCTATTTTTCTATTAAAACATTATGCGCAATCAAGGTCATAGGTACAGTAGTGATTTGTATATGATTTTAAAATTTTGAGTTAATAATAAGATTGATCAGGATTTGAATTTCCATTCTAATAAGGAAAATTTTAATTTTGAATAGATATGAAAGACGACATTGCACTGATTATGGCTTTACCCAATGAATCTAAAGGGTTATTTGAACAAGCAGGTATCACTGTCCATTATAGCGGGATTGGCAAGATTAATGCAGCCTATACGGCATTCGATGTTATTCAAAAAACCGGCTGTAAAACCATACTGAATTTAGGTAGTGCAGGAAGTTCTTTCTTTGATGCCCATGAGTTGATTGAGGTAAAAACCTTTGTGCAACGTGATATGGATGTTTCCCCACTCGGTTTTGATGTGGGCGTTACGCCAATGGATGAGCATTTTCCACGCGAAATTCATTTAGAATCGTATTTTCCACATTTAGCGCAGGGTGTTTGTGGTACAGGGGATAGTTTTGAAACAGGACAACCCAAAGTGAGCTGTAACTTGGTCGATATGGAAGGCTATGCACTGGCTAAAGTCTGTAAAAAATTAGATGTGCGTTTAGTTTCGATTAAATACATTACAGATGGTGCAAATGACACCGCACATTTAGATTGGGAAGATAATTTATTATTGGGTGCGCAAAAGTTGTTAAAACTATATCAGTCTATTTATTAAAGACTTAGTTTGTTTGAGTATTATATAAAGTTTAAAATTGAGTCTTGGCGACCATAGAACTCTATGGCCGTTTGCCAAAATAACCAATAAGTATATTGGATGATTAATTGCGCGGTAACACACCATATAAAGTCATATGGATTGTATGTTCAATTGCGCGTTGACACATACTTTTATTACGCAAAGTTTTACCAGTCACCATTTCAATTTGAGTACTAAAGTCTGCATAATTTTGAGTCAATGCCCAAATATTAATAATCAGCAATTCAGCATCGATTTGATCTGATATTTTACCTTGCGCCTGCCAGTTTAAAATCACTTTAGCTTTGCGTTTAAAGAGCTTTTTAAGCGGGCCTTTGAGGATCGGTAAAATATGTGGCGCGCCTTGAATCACTTCTAACGCGAAAAGTTTTGAAGCTTTAGGCTGAGTTCTAGAGATTTCAATTTTGGTCATGATGTAATGTGACAAAGCTTCTGTCGGTTCCAATTCTGACTCAAGCGACTGCAACGGTGCTAACCATTTCTGCATAACTGTCGTTAGCACTTCAACATATAAGGCTTCTTTATTTTCATAGTAGTAGAAAATATTGGATTTATGCATATCTGCTAATTGAGCGATTTCATCTAGACTTGCGCCGTTGAAACCATAGACAGAAAATACGTCAAGTGCAGCATTGAGCAGCTGCTGGCGTTTTTGAGCACTCTTTTTTTGTTCCATCGCATCTTTAATCGAAAAACTGATTATTAAATTGTACGGTAAAATGTTTGATTTGTGCACAGAAAGCAGCATTATTTTGGTATATTTCTGATAAATAATGATGAAGTTTTATTATTAAGTCGATCGTAGATCCCTATTATCTAATTTTGCACTAAACTGGAGCAAATCTTATTTTAAAATTCTGTCAGTTATGACTTAATATTTAAATTTTGTGACATTTTTTAGTATAAGGTTAATTTTTGAGTTAATTTAAAAATTAGATAATCTAAAATAGCATGATTTAATTTTCATTTAAGAAAACTGACTTGCTTTAAAATACCCAGCTCATTTTTAATCAATAGAAACGGTTGAAAACTTAAACATATTTGTGACAGCGAACATTTTCTATCCGATCAAAACGACTAAATATTCGATTTAATTATTCAAGATCAGCAACATGGTTCCGCAAGGTTGGGGTCTGCTAACAATTCGTCTAAGTTTGCGACTACGTGTGATTTTTAGGCGATACTAGGCGCGAAATACGAAATTTAGTCATTCTAAATAAGTAGTTCGTAACGACGTAGCGACAAAAAACACACTAGTCCCGAAGGGTTGTGGCTAAAATTATCTCAGCCTGTGTTATGAAACTCGAAAATAGTCTCGCTATTCTCTTCGTTTCATGCCTTGCCTGCTCAATTTTAACCTACAACGCAAACCATTTATGAAATGTCAGCAGACCCTAATATGTAAAGACAAAAATATTCTGCTCGACAATACCTTGCGTTGCCAACAAAAGGGTATTTTGTTGCTGTTCATGTCGCAAGCACAGCACTGAGTACCTGTTGTTCAAGTTCGGCAAATGCTACACCTTTTTGACGTGGACGTGGTAAATCGACTTGAAACTGTTGCGCAATATGTCCTTTATCCAAAAGAATAATACGATCTGCGAGTTGAACTGCTTCACTAACATCATGGGTAACCAGAATGGTGGTAAAGCCTTGTTCTAACCATAACTTTTCAATTAAATTCTGCATTTCTAGTCGCGTCAATGCATCTAAAGCACCTAAAGGTTCATCCAGTAATAAGACTCGTGGTGTATGTGACAAAGCACGAGCAAGCGCCGTTCGTTGACGTTGTCCACCAGAAAGCTGTGATGGCCAAAGTCCAGATTTCTCCTTTAATCCGACCTTTTCTAATAATTGCTCAGCTTTAGAAAATTGGTTTTTGGCTAGACCCAATTGCACATTTTTTAGAATACTTTTCCATGGCAATAAGCGTGGATCTTGGAACATCACCCGAATATCATCTGCAATGATCCCTTCACGGAAATTTAATAAAGATTTAAATTTGATTTCACCATAACTGGGTTGTTCTAAATCGGCAATTAAACGCAGTAGGGTACTTTTACCACAACCACTACGTCCCACAATTGCAACGAATTCACCAGCTTCAATGTTTAAATCTAAGTCCTCAAGAACTTTAACTTCGCCATAATATTTATGCAGTTGTTCGATCGAAATTTCTGCACCAATTTTTGCTTGTTGTTCTTCAACAATCTCGGTTGGTGCCACCAAGTCATTGGCATATTGGCTAATGCTTAAATCGGTCATATCAGACTCCTATTTTTGATAACCTGCGTGCCAACGCAATAGGTATTTTTCTAAAAATTGTGCAAATACATCGGCAAGTTTGCCTAAAAGGGCATACAGCAAGATACCTACTAGCACGATATCTGTTTGTAAAAATTCACGCGCATTCATGGTCATATAACCAATTCCAGATTGTGCGGAAATTGTTTCTGCCACAATCAGCAGTACCCAAACCAACCCCAGTGAAAAGCGTAAACCCACTAAAATTGAAGGCATTGCGCCCGGTAAAATAATGTCTTTATACAATTGCCATCTGCTTAATCCATAGCTTTTTCCCATTTCAATCAATTGAGGATCAACTGAACGAATCCCATGATAGGTATTGATGTAGATCGGGAAAAACACACCGACAGCCACTAAAAAGAGTTTTGCAGACTCATCAATTCCAAACCATAAAATAACCAATGGAATCAGCGCCAATGCTGGAATATTTCGGATCATTTGCAAGGTGGTATCCAATAAGTTGGATGCAACTTTTGATGAACCATTAAGCAGTCCCAAAAATAGACCGAGCCCACCACCAACTAAGAGGCCAAGTAGCGCGCGACCAGCACTGACTTTGACGTGCTGCCAAAGCTCACCGCTGACTAAAAGTGTCCAAAACGCAGAGACTACCGCTGTCGGTGCAGGTAAAACACGGCTTTCAAGCAATCCTGTTTTAGACGCAATTTGCCAAATGACAATCAGTAAAATCGGCACAATCCAAGGCAGCAAACGCTGCCCAATTTGTTTCGTTCCACGTGAAACGGCAGTACTTTTGGCTGGAGCAGCATTGTTAATTAAGGCATTCATGCAGGCTCCTGTAATGGTTTCTTATTTTCTTCAGGGGTGTAATTATTGGCAACGATTTCGCCAAATGGTCCAGTCAAATTAGGTTGCGTGAGTTTCTTGCGTGTTTCCAACGGCAGTAATGGGAATACCAGTTCAGCAAAGCGAATAGATTCTTCCAAATGTGGGTAGCCTGAGAAAATAAAGGTATTGATGCCTAAATCTGCATATTCTTGAATACGATCTGCAACAGTCTGTGGATCACCGACCAAAGCCGTACCTGCACCACCACGAACGAGTCCAACTCCTGCCCAAAGATTTGGTGATACTTCAAGCTTACTACGATCACCATTATGTAGCTCAGCCATACGGCGCTGACCGACGGAATCCATTTGTTTAAATTTTTTCTGTGCAGCGGCGATCGTCGCATCATCTACATATTGGATCAGTTCATTGGCAGCTTGCCATGCTTGTTCATTGGTCTCACGAACAATGACATGTAAACGAATACCATAATTAAGTTGACGACCTTTGGCATCGGCTTTCGCTTTCACTACTGCAATTTTTTCTTTGACCGCAGCAGGTGGTTCGCCCCAAGTCAAATAGGTATCAACTTGCTCAGCAGCCAATTCAATCGCATCTTCAGAAGAGCCTCCAAACCAGAGTGGTGGATAAGGCGCTTGAATCGGTGGATAAAGCAGCTTAGCATCATCTACACTTAAACGTTCGCCATGGAAGGTAAATGATTCACCGGTATGTGAACGTTTTAAAATTTCACGCCAAATCGTGGTGTATTCAGCTGCTGTTTTATAACGTGAAGCGTGGTCTTCGTATACGCCATCACCTTTCAACTCTTGCTCATCACCACCTGTAACGAGGTTGAGTAAAACTCGACCATTGGATAGACGATCAAAAGTTGCAGCCATACGTGCTGCAAGCGCTGGTGTTGTTACGCCTGGACGTAACGCAACCAAGAATTTTAAATTTTTAGTCGCATCAATTAGGCTCGCAGCAGTAATCCATGGATCTTCACATGAACGTCCCGTGGGAATGAGTACACCTTCATAGCCCAAATTATCCACAGCTACAGCAATTTGTTTCATATAAGCATGGTCAACTTGGCGAGCACCTTTGCTTGTACCTAAATAACGACTGTCACCGTGAGTAGGAATAAACCAGAAGATTTTCATTTCATTCATCCTTAGAAAATATTATTTCGCTGTCCAAACCGCTTGTTTAATATCAATGCTGTTTGGAATAATTTTGAGTTCGCTAAAACGATTGGCCAGTTGTTGCTGATCTGCAATTACTTTTGCTGAAAGCGGTGCTGCACCCGAAGGTCTTGGGCGTCGCTCAATAAAAGTTTGACTAACTTTCGGTTTTAAACCAGTGCTTTGCCCGATGGCTTGTGCTGTTGCGACACGATTGGCTTGTACCCATTTATCAGCAGTATTAATTTGCTGGATAATGCCTTTAACTGCTTGAGGATATTTCTTTACAAAATCTGGCGATGCTAAATAGAAGGTATAATTTGGACTTAAACCCTGCCCTGAGGCGAGGATACGCGCCTGATCTTCGACTTGAGCAGAAGCAAAGAATGGGTCCCAAATCGCCCAAGCGTCGACAGCACCTTTTTGAAATGCAGCACGGGCATCAGCAGGGGTTAACCAAATCGGTTGAATGTCTGACCATTGCAAACCAGCTTTACGGACAGCTTGTACCAATAAATAATGCGCACTTGAGCCTTTTTGCAACGCAATACGTTTACCTTTCAACTCATTCAGTTTGGTGATTTTTGAATCTTTAGGCACTAAAATTGCCGAAGCCAACGGCTTGGCTGCTTCATAGGCAATGTAGTACAGCGGTTTATTCGCGGCTTGGGCATATACTGGCGGGGTATCGCCAGTGACACCAACATCCAGAGAACCTACAGCAAGGGCTTCTAAAATTTGAGGGCCCGCAGGGAATTCATTCCAAGTGATTTTGGCATTTGGGAATTCTTTCTCATACAACTTTTGTTGTTTGGCGATTGCAAAATTAATAGAACTTTTTTGAAAGCCAATACGTAATTCTTTTACCGTTGGATCGATTGCCCACACAGAGGCTGAACCCAGCATTGCGCTACAGATCAACATCGTGGTCATGGCATGAGTCGTTGCATTGAACCATGAGGCTGTGTTTTGTTGTGCGATTTGCTGGGTCATATTAATGTCCTCTTTAACGGCGTTGTTGGCGAAATTAATTCGCTAAAACAGCTGCTTGAATGTTGATTTTATTGGGAATGAGTTTTTGTTGATAAAAAGCATCTGCGACAGCTTGCTGTTTCTTTACCACATCGTTAGAAATTGGAGTCACACCAAAACCCATACGAGAAATTGAGGTATTCAAAATATCAAGCGGTAAGCCTGTCGGTTTTTCTAAGAGTTTTGCCGCATCGGTTTGATGTTGAGACACCCACTGCGTTGTCGTATTCAGTTCATTGACCACAATTTTTAAAACATCGGGATGTTGTTCAGCAAACTTACGATCAGCCAAATAGAATTGGTGGTTATTGACCAAGTTTTGACCTGTCGCAATGACTTTGGCATTGAGTTGTTTTTCAGCAGCAGCAAAGAACGGATCCCAAATGACCCAAGCATCTACAGCACCTTTTTCAAAGGCAGCACGTGCATCAGCTGGTGGTAGGTAGACCACTTGAATATCATCAAGTTTTAAATGATTTGCTTCTAAAACTTTGAGTAAAAGATAATGTACATTTGAACCTTTATTCAAAACTACACGCTTACCTTTTAAATCTTGGACTGATTGAATGGCTGAATCTTTCGGCACAATTAAGGCTTCAGCCAAAGGTGCAGCAGGTTGATTGGCAACATAGACCAGATTTGAGTTTGCAGCTTGGGCGAAAATAGGCGGTGCTTCCCCAGATTCACCAAAGGCCACACTACCGACATTTAAACCTTCTAGCAGTTGAGGACCAGCAGGGAATTCAACCCATTTCACATTTACCCCTTTTTCCTTTAGGGCTTTATCTAAGTCGCCACGTGCTTTGATAATGGGCAAGACCCCATATTTTTGAAAACCGATATTTAAGGTTGTGGTTTCTTGTGGTTTTGAGCATCCAGTAAGCATCATGATGGTGGCAAGGCTAGCACTAATAAGGGTGATTTTTTTCCACGAAGGTTGAAATAAGCTCGCCATGAGTCACGATGCTCCTATAAAGTCAGAAAAAGGCATGAGCATCAGCTTAAAAGGCTTTGTATTTTCAAAAAAATAAGTTTTTAGTGATTGCTAATGAAAAAAACAGATAAATAATTAACTGCTAAGCTTAGCTGTAAATGAGAAATATAAAGTGGATATTCTATAAAAATATAATGTTATAAGAATTTGAAAATTATGATGTTATTTGTATTATTCAATCACCATATATAGATTCCACTCTCAAGAATAAGAAAATATTCTGCTTGATGGAATCTATAGCGATAAGCTTAGCAGCAAATGTGATAATTGATTGAGAATAAAAAAATTCATCAATTTTAAGCAATTGATTTTTTAAAGACCATCGAATTACGTTGATAGTTATACAGCGCTTGTCGGGCTTCGGGTAAATCATCAACATTGGCCAGTTCAAATCCATGCTCTAAGAACCAGTGTGCGGTTCGCGTGGTTAATACAAACAGTTGTTGAATACCCAATTGACGTGCATTTTCTTCTAGGAAATGCAAAATTTGGCTACCACGATTAGATTTGCGATAGCTTGGGTGTACAGCTACACAAGCAATTTCGGCCGATTGCACTTCATTGTCTGTTGATGGAATCGGGTAGAGCGCAGCACAGGCGAGAATTGTTCCATCTCGCTCAATGACGGCAAACTTTTCGATTTCATTTTCTAAACGTTCGCGTGAGCGATAGACTAAAATACCTTCATCTTCCAAAGGGCGTAGTAGATTAATCAAACCGCCAACATCACCAATATTTGCCATACGAACTTCTTCATAATGGGCATCGGTGATCATGGTGCCATGTCCATCACGGGTGAAGAGCTCTTTAATCAATGCACCATCATCGCTATAGGAAAGCAGATGAACGCGATTTACGCCTTTTAGTGAGGCTTCTTTTGCATTGTGCAAATGCAAAGCGATTTCAAAATTTGAATCTTGGTATTTTTCAATATGCTTATCGAGTTGTTGCGGGGTAATTTCACGTCTCAATTGCCCGTATTCATCCATTAAGCCCTGTTGATTGCCTAAAAAAATCAATTTATCGGCTTTGATATGAATAGCCGTTTTTGTTGCAACTTCTTCCGCAAGCAAGTTAAATACTTCACCTGTGGTGGAATACCCTGTAGGGCCAAGTAACACAATATTTTGATTGCCTAAATGGCCTTGAATGGCTTCAGTATCAATCGTGCGAACTTCGCCAGTGAGTTGGAAATCGACACCATCACGAATGCCATACGGCTTTGCTGTGACAAAATTACCTGAGACCACATCAATGCGTGCGCCAAACATAGGTGAATTGGCTAGTCCCATAGACAATAAAGCTTCGATTTGTAGACGAATCGAACCAACGGCACTCATAACACAAGGCAGTGATTCACGTGTGGTGACACGACGGTTGATATGGATCGGGCTTTGAATTTTATTGTGAAGCAAGTTGGCCGTAATTTGCGGGCGAGCGCCGTGGACTAAAATGAGTCGTATGCCCAATGAATGCAGTAGCGCAATATCATGAATAATATGCTGAAAATTTTCATGTTCAACAGCTTCACCACCAAACATCAATACAAAAGTTTTACCGCGATGGGCATTGATATAGGGTGCAGAGTGACGAAACCAATGCACGTATTCTTGCGTTGTGCTTTGTATTGTTTCTAAACTGTCGGTTTGCATGCCTATCTCAGTATTGATGATTGCGATACAGCGATTCTAAACAAAAATAGTGCAAGAATAATAGGGTCTGCTGACAATTCGTCTATGTTTGCGACTACGCGGTTTTTTAGGTGATACGAGGCACGGAATACGAAATTTAGTCATTCTAAATGAGTAGATCGTAACGAAGTAGCGGCAAAAAACACGCTA
Source organism: Acinetobacter sp. 1125_18A (assembly GCF_052824985.1). Lineage (NCBI taxonomy): Bacteria > Pseudomonadati > Pseudomonadota > Gammaproteobacteria > Moraxellales > Moraxellaceae > Acinetobacter > Acinetobacter sp. 1125_18A. The sequence continues at coordinate 47,276 of NZ_VTDG01000015.1, read as the reverse complement.
GTCCTGAAAGGTTGTAGCTAAAATTATCTCAGTCTGCGTTATGAAACTCGAAAATAGTCTCGCTATTCCCTTCGTTTCCTGCCTTGCCTGCTCAATTTTATTCTACAACGCAAGCCATTTATGAAATGTCAACAGACCCTAATCAATAAAAAAAGCACTCGAACGTGGGAGGACGAGTGCAAAAGGGTCATATGAGTGTTGCGATTCACATTGGATTATTGAGTTAAAAACCAAATATTTTAAGGATTACTGTTCATTGAAATTACACAAGTTAATCTTTTCATTTTGAACAATTTACCGAGGATATTTGCCTTTTTAGCTAATTCAATAATTAACCAGTTCAGATTCAATCTAATCGTAAAATATAGAGAAACTATGGAGATATAAATGAAAGTATGTAGTTTATTTATTTGCCTAATCAATTAGATTTTAATCATATTCTCAAAATGTGAAAAAACCCAAGCTGAGTTGGGTTTAAAAGTTAAAATATTGACATTAACCAATCACACGAATAATACGATTATTTCGCTCATTTACCAGCACATAATCACCATTTACTTTATACCATTGCTGATATCTTCCAGGTTTAGGTAACTGGCGGTAGTTTTTATAATTGACATGATAACGCGAAGAATTGAATTGAGTCGGGAAGTATTGCCCTGAGCGCCAGCGCTGACTCGAATTTACTCGGTTGTCATAATGGTTGTTGTTATTCCAACGATTGTCATGTTTATGATCCCAATGGCTTTGTTGATAGCGATTGTGATCATTTCGATGATAATCATGCGGTGCAGCCATCGCAGACGTTGCAATCAGCGCACTCATCGATAAAGCCAGTGTCGTTAAGATATTTTTCATTTGATTCACCTGAATTGAACTTTTGTCCTTTGATGTAATTAAATTACTCAATAATTTGAGATAAACGGTGAGCAAGATTTAGGTGAATTGTGAAATGTATGAAGACTTGATGAAGAGACCCATTGAGGTTTTTCTTTTCATAAATAAAAAAGCCCAAAAAAGAATTTGGGCTGTAAATATCGTAGTTTGGATATTATCGAATCACACGGATAATATGGTGGTTGCGTTCATTAACCAGTACATAACGACCATCTACTTTATACCAGCGTTCAAATTTAGCCGGTTGATGCAGGTTTTTGTATGCACGATAATCATTCACATAATAGTGATTGTCATGATAACGATCAGGTAAAATTACACCTTCTCGCCATTCAAATTTTTCATGTGATGCAACAGGGCGATGATTTTGACCATGATCCCAGTCAGCCATTGCTGAAGTAGCAACTAAGGCACTGAGTGATAGTGTGATTGCGCTTAGAACTTTTCTCATTTGAATCGACCTTTTCAGACGGATGCTTTATCCGATCATTCAAATTACAATTTAAGTTAAGATGAAAAATGGAGAAATATCATTCAATTGTCAATTTTATGGAGGTTTCTAGAGTTTTTTAAAAACAGATTGTAAATGATGAAATTTAGACAAAAAAAAGCTCAAACAAAAAGGTGTTTGAGCCTATGAAACCAAAATATTTAAAAACTACATCCCTCGGATATTCACAATATTATTATTGTCTGAGTCGACCAAGATATAGTCATTGTTAATCTTATACCACTGTTGATTACGTGAAGGTTTTGGAAGATTTTCTTCTTTATAATCAACTTTATAACTATTACCACGGTAATGCTGTGGCATTACATAACCCATTTGCCATTTGTGCTGTTGCAAACGTTTTACACCACGTTCTTCACGTTCACGACGTTGTTCTTGAATGTTGTCATCGTCATTACCACGATCACGATGATTGCGTCCACGATCTCCACGGTCACTTTTGCCACGATCAAAACCATTGTCATCGTCAAAATGAGGACCTGCACTGCTGATCTGAGCCGTCAACAGCGTTGATAAAGAGATGGCGATGATCGCTAAAATCTTTTTCATAATCGTCCTCGCTTATTCAATATGTTTATTTTGACCTCACTACTGTACTGCTAAATTGCAGAGAAACTGTGAAGAAAGTTCAGTTTTTCATTTAAAATGACAGACATAATAAAAACATATTTATGTAAAAGTGAAAAGGGTTATTGCAAAGCTTTGAGCTGTAATGCATCGCAGCAAATTTTTTTTAGCGGAATATGTGACTAAAAAATGTAAATATTTATGAAAATAAACTTGTATGCAGGCTTAGAGAGATGACCCCACTATAAATTGAGCCTGAATGATTAATACCACTGCTGATTCATCTCCTTTAAATAATTGATTGCTTTGATAATCTCTTTAGCTTGATGAGCATCATCTAAGGCCTGAATAAACTGATTTGGAAGCTGTAATTGTTCGATAGAACGAATCATCTCTACTTTATGTTTTAAATCTTTCATAAAAAACGCCTCAAATTGATCTGCTTAACTTGAGTAACACTATAGAGGAAGCGTTATTATTTAAGAAACTGAATAAAGTTATAGTTTTTATTGGATAAAGCGATTTTGATGTGGGCTTTTATTAAATTTTTATTTTGACTCTGTGATCAATATTTTAAATGACAGTATCTCTTATGATTTTCTCCACGCTTCGAAAAGCGCGGAGAAACAGACCCTAATCTTGTGCGTCGATACTCTCACCATTCAACGCAAGGCTATCATCTCCCATGAGGTAGAGATAAGCAGGCATGATGGCTTCAGGTGATGGTAAAACCTTTGGATCTTCATCAGGATAAGCTTTGGCACGCATAGCGGTACGGGTCCCACCTGGGTTGATACAATTATATCGAATATTTGGATAAGTATTTTCTTTAGCAAATATTTTACTGACCGCTTCAATCGCAATCTTTGAAACCGAGTAAGCGCCCCATTGCGCACGTGCTTCACGTCCTACACCAGAGCTGGCGAAAACGACTGATGCATTTTCAGATTTTTCCAGTAAAGGCAGTAATTCTTGGGTGAGCACAAAGGGTGCACGTAAATTCACCGCCATCACATCATCCCAAACCTCTTCTCGATAATGTGCCAACTCAACACGCTCTCCTAAGATTCCGGCATTATGCAAAATACCATCTAAGCGGCCAAATTGTTGCTCTAGAGTATCGACGAGCAGTTCATAGTCACGTGAAGAGGCAGTAGAAAGCTGCAAAGGAAGAATGGCAGGCTGGGGGGCACCAAGTGATTCAATTTCATCATAAATGACTTCAAGTTTATTGAGCGTGCGACCATGTAACACGACTGTTGCGCCGTGTAAGGCGTAGCTGAGCGCAGCTGCACGTCCAATACCGTCTCCCGCACCCGTAATAAGGATAATTTTATCCTTCAATAAATCTGGGCGAGGTTGATATTCTGAATACTTCATGGGAGACCTCCTATAGTTGTTATGATGTCATTTAGGCTTTGGACGCAATGTCGTTACCCAATCAAACAATGTTTCTCATCATTTAGAATGATTAAATTTTATATGTCTTACTTTGCACTGTTGGAAAAGAACTGCTTCTCGTAAAGCGAGCCGAAGTGCCAACAGCGCTATCTTCTATATAAAAACATTGAAACATCATATTCAAGATGTTTCAGTGTTATTTATCATGTTGTTGGGTAAATTGAATGATTTTCTTGAACTTTAACTATTCACAAGTTTTCGAATAACTTGATGTAATTCATCGACATTCTCTACGATACAGTCGGCTTGCCAAGCATTTAAATCATCTTTGTACTGTAATGGTAAATAACCATATGCTGCGAGGATTGTATACATTTGCGCATTACGTCCTGCATCAATATCGCGCGGATGATCACCCACATAAATACATTGTTCAGGTGCAATCTCAATTTGCTTTGCCGCCAGATACATTGGCTCAGGATCTGGTTTGGTCTGAGCGACATCTTCAGGACAGACCAGAACAGCGCAACGTTGTGTGAGGTTCAATGCGTTCAATAATGATTCACTTAACCAACGTGGTTTATTGGTCACAATACCCCAAGGGATCTGTTGGCTTTCTAACTCTGCCAAAAGTGGATACATACCCGCAAACAGGTCTGTGTCTACAGCAATGTCATCACCATACTGATCTAAAAAGCGTTGGCGATGTGCTAGAAAGACTGGATCATCTACTTCAAGCTCTGGATAAACCAGTTTTACCATTGCGCGTGCACCCTCAGAAACCTGAGTGCGGATCAAATCCGCATCAACCACTGCGCGTCCTTCTTCTCGACACATATTTTGAATAATACGGATAAAATCCGCAGCCGTATCAATCAGTGTTCCGTCTAAATCAAAAAGAACAGCTTGCATCAAACACCTTCATTCACAGTATAAACCATGTAATTCACATCAACATTGGGCGCAAGCCAGTAATGCTTTGTGAGTGGGTTGTAGTGTAAGCCAGTCATATCTTTAAGTTTTAAACCTGAGTTACGAATGTCATCTGCAAGTTCAGACGGTTTAATAAATTTATGATAATCATGGGTGCCTTTTTTCAATAAACGTAATACATATTCCGCACCAATAATTGCGAATAAATAAGACTTAGGATTACGGTTAATTGTTGAGAAAAACACATGACCATTTGGTTTAACTAACTTTTGACACGCTTGGATGATGGATGCTGGGTCAGGAACATGTTCTAGCATTTCCATACATGTAACAATATCGTATTGTCCTGCTTGTTCTTCTGCGAGTTGTTCCACAGGAACCTGGCGATATTCAATATTTTGAACATTTTCTTGTTCAGCGTGTAAGCGAGCCACATTCAATGGCGCTGCCCCCATATCGATACCTAAAACATCGGCACCACGACGCGCCATACTTTCAGCCAAAATCCCGCCGCCACAGCCCACATCAAGAATCTTTTTGCCTGTAAGACCATTGGCATGTTCATCAACCCAGTTTAAACGCAGTGGATTGATTTGATGTAAAGGTCTGAACTCAGAGTGTTGATCCCACCATAAAGCAGCAAGTGCTTCAAATTTAGCAATTTCCTGTGGATCAACATTAAGTTGCGACATGCCGGGCACCTCTAAGTAAATTGTTTTAATCAAAAATTAAGTTCAGTTATGCTAGTGTTTGTTAACACTTCGTCTATTTATGAAATATCAACAGACCCTAGTGTAACCATAAATCCAGAAAAAGCGATGAATCGTGTAAAAAACTTCACAGAAGGAAAACGATTTTCCCATATTTGTTTTATAGTGAATGCATAAGCTATACGAGATGACTACGAGGACAATAAAGTCAATGAAAAAATTTATTTTAGGTGGCATGACTACCATGGTGATGGCGTTTTCTGTAAATGCCATGGCTGTCGATTTTGTTGCAGGTAAAGATTATACCGTGGTGCAAAACCCAGGAAAAGTTTCAGTTCCTGGTAAAATTGAAGTACGTGAGTTTTTTTGGTATGGATGCCCTCACTGCTTTACATTAGAACCGCATATGCAAGCGTGGTTAAAGAAGATCCCTAAAGATGTTAACTTTATCCGTACACCTGCAGCAATGAATCCATTATGGGAACAAGGTGCTCGTGCATATTATGTGAGTGAAGCATTGGGTGTACGTAAACGTACGCATTTGCCTTTATTCCATACCAATCATGCAGGTAATCAGCAAGTTCTACAAAAAGATGCTTTTGCTAAATTCTTTACTCAGTACGGTGTGCCTGAGGCGAAATTTAACAGTATGTATAGTTCTTTTGCGATCACTGCAAAAATTGCTGAATCAAACCAATTGGCACAACAGTACCAGCTTTCAGGGGTGCCTGCTGTTGTGGTAAATGGTAAATATGTGGTTCAAGGTGAAGATGGTAAAGTGACGCAAGTTGTTGACTATCTGATCAATAAAGAACGTAAAGCCAAATAAGCTTTGCTGTTTTTAAAACCCGCAATTGAATTGCGGGTTTTTTTATTGCTGGTGATATACAGACGAGTTTGGGAAATAAATTAAGCTCTATCTCGGTCCCAATTTTCGATGCCTTTAAAAATTAAGCGGATTTGCGTCACCGATTGTTTTTTAAGGACCATTTTTTGTAACTCAAGTTCGATGCCTGAGTATTGGCGAGATAAGTTAATCCATGACATTGCCCAAGTAAAAGATAAATTAATCAAAATATTGGTGATCACTTTTAAATCATTTTCATCATGAAAATTTGCGATAACTTCAAACTTCTTTAACGCGTTGGCAAGGTCATCGTTTAGGAAGTCAATTTCACGGGCGATGGCTTTACGCACAACTTCTGAACCACCCCAACGTTCCGCGATCATAAAAATCCATTGTTGCGAACTGCTGTCTACAGCCTCAAAAAACAGTGCCATGCTGGTTTTGGTTTTCGCTTCAGGATGCGCTAGGCCTTTGCCTAATTGATGTAGGACATTCTTTAAATAAAGCGCAACTTGATCCACCAGCTCTTTGCCCAACTCATCCATATCTTGGAAATGGCGATAAAACGCTGTCGGAACCAAACCAACTTCACGGGCAACTTCTCGCAAACTGATACTCGAAAATGAACGACCCGATGTGCTTAAGGTTAAAGCAGCATCAAGTAAAGCCTGACGGCTTTGCTGTTTTCGTTCATCGCGTATCGACATTCTGGTATCCAAAGATTTTTGTTGTGATGAGTCTATCAAAAATAAAAACAAATTAAACGACGAATGTCAGTGTACAGGTGTTGACTGAATTTAAAAAATGATTATAGTGTACATATGTTCACTAAAAGAACGTTTGTTCACTCAATAAATAGCAAGCACAAAGAGGAACGTCACATGAGTAGCTATATGCAGTATCAGCCAGAATGGGTTCGTGAGGATTTTGTCGATTTTATCGCTGAAAAAATCAATCCTGTTTGGGCTTGGAAAAAGGTAAAAGCCACGATTATTAAAACTCGTGCATTAAGCCCTGATTTTTATCAAATTCAATTACGTCCAAATCGTAATTTTAAGCATCATCAGTTTAAAGCGGGACAATCTGTTCTTGTAACTGTTGAAATTGCGGGTGTGCGTCAACAACGTAGTTACTCTGTGGTTAAATTTTTGAATAATGGCGATATGATCATTGCTATAAAACAGCAGGGTAAAGTCTCCAATGCACTGAGCCAAATGGCTTTTGGTAGCATTGTTGAGTTGTCACAAGCTCAAGGTGATTTTGTTTTAGCTCAAGACGCGTCACCATTGTTATTGATTGCGTCAGGCAGTGGAATTACCGCAATCCATTCTTTGTTGCTTGAAGCACTTAAAGATTCAAATCGTCCAATTGATTTAATTTATTTTAGTCGTGATGAGGCTTTTCATGCAGATCTAGAGCAGCTTTATCAGCAACACGCATTGTTAAATTATCACTATATTCACACCGCTCAACAAAAGCAGCATTTAACCATCGAGTTATTGGAAAGTTTGGTTCCTGATTTCCAACAGCGTCAAAGCTATGCGTGTGGTGCAAGTGCAATGATGCAAAGCATCAATCAAATTTTTCAAGATTTGAATATCACAGATCGTTTGAAACAAGAGTATTTCCAGATTGCGGTAGATGAAAGCCTAGAAGCACAACCGATTGTTTTTTTACGCTCACAACAAGAGTTTGCTGCGAAATCAAACCTACTTGAAAGTGCTGAACAAGCGGGATTAAAGCCAACTCATGGTTGTCGTATGGGGATTTGTAATACCTGTACCTGTACCAAAGTGAGTGGTTCGACTAAAAATATGCTGACAGGTGAAATTGACCATGCTTCAAATACACAGATCAAATTGTGTATCAGCCAAGCGATAAGCCCTGTGGTTATTAATCTGTAAATTAAAGCAATCATTTCAATAAATTTAAACAACTTCTCGGTCTGTTGAACCTAGGCGTAGGAAGTTGTACCCAAAATTCAGCTAAGGCTTCTAAAAATGAAGTGCTGAGGAGCAAGACAATGAATATGTCAGTTACTTTTCCAAACAGTAAATCGAAACATTTAAACCCAGAACAAACCGCAGAGTTTGGTCGCCGTGTTGATGAAATCCGTCGTGAAATCATGGACAGTTTAGGTGAACAAGATGCCAAGTATATTTATAAAATCCGTAATTTTGTCCGTTATAGTGAAATTGCTTCACGTGCTATGTTGATGTTTGGCGGATGGATTCCACCTGTTTGGGTGGTGGGTACGGGATTGCTGGGAATTTCCAAAATCGTAGAAAATATGGAGCTGGGTCATAATGTTATGCATGGTCAATTCGATTGGTTAAATGACCCAAGTTTGAATGGTGCAAACTACGACTGGGATACCATGGCAACAGGTGATGATTGGAAATACACACATAATTATGTGCATCACACCTATACTAATATTGTGGGTAAAGATCATGATGTGGGTTATGGTTTACTCCGTGTTAGTGAATCACAAAAATGGGAACCGCGCTTTTTGTTTAATATCCCTTTAGCGATTCAATTGATGGTGTTTTTTGAATGGTATGTTGGCTTACAAAATCTACATTTGGAAGATGCGCTGATCTATAAAACAAAAACTTGGAAACAGGTCTGGGCAGATGCGGCAAAATTTCGTAAAAAAGCCCGCCGTCAAATTCTAAAAGATTATGTGTTTTTTCCTGTGATTGCAGGCCCCAATGCTTTGCCAGTGTTAGCTGGGAATGCCATTGCCAATGTGATCCGCAGTTTGTGGTCTTCAGCGGTAATCTTTAATGGTCATTTCACTGAAGATGCAGAGACTTTTGAAGCAGATAATGTGGAAAATGAAACCCGTGCTGAATGGTATTTACGTCAGATTCGTGGTTCTAGTAATTTTACTGGAACAGACTGGTTGCATATTTTGAGTGGGAATTTAAGTCATCAGATTGAACATCATTTGTTCCCTGATATGCCAGCCAATCGTTATTCAGAAGCTGCTCCAAAAATTAGAGCTTTATGTGCAGAATATGGCATCAATTATAATGAAGCAGATTTCCTGAAACAATTTGGCAGTGTATGGGTGCGTTTAGCCAAATGCTCTTTGCCAAATAGTCTGACAGCAACCATTACTCAGTCTTTACAAAAGTTGAAGGGTATTTTTGCTTAAACAAAGTTTTTGCGATGTGTAAGCATTGGTGTTGCTAAGGTGTTTATCTCGCTTCATTCAACTGGTGCAATAGCTGTTGAAAATAGATCCTCAATTGTTGTTAGAAGAACCTTATTGAGTTAAATAAGGTTCTTCTATTGCTTTTAATGCGATGTTTTAGATTCAGTGATTTTTAATTTTTTGGCTAAATTTCGAAAATTTTAAAACGTGGTTTGTATATCTATCTTTTTGTATAGACGTTTATTTAAGTCACCACATATAGATTTAGCGAGCAATTTCAAAAACCACCATCTTGTAACAAAACCATCTCTCTTGGATCTGTTATAATAAGTCGCAATATTTTTTGAATCCCATAAGGACAAGCTATGCGTATCGACCAACGTGCATTAGATCAATTACGTGAAGTTAAAATTACCCGTAACTACACCCGTTATGCGGAAGGTTCAGTATTGGTTGAATTTGGTCATACAAAAGTGCTGTGTACTGCAAGTATTGACAATTCAGTGCCACGTTTCTTAAAGGGTCAGGGCCAAGGTTGGGTGACTGCGGAATACGGTATGTTGCCACGTTCTACCCATACACGTAGCGACCGTGAAGCTGCTCGCGGTAAGCAATCTGGTCGTACTCAAGAAATTCAACGTTTGATTGGTCGTAGCTTACGTGCAATGGTGGATTTGAAAAAATTGGGTGAAAACACCATTACCATCGACTGCGATGTGATTCAGGCAGATGGTGGTACACGTACTGCTGCAATTACGGGTGCTGCGGTTGCATTAATTGATGCTATGAATGTACTTCTTGAGAAAAAGAAAATTAAGCATGATCCATTAAAAGGGCTTGTTGCTGCGATTTCTGTCGGCATGTATCAAGATGAAGTATTGCTTGATCTTTGCTATGAAGAAGATTCTAACTGTCAAACAGACTTGAATGTGGTGATGACTCAAGCAGGTGAGTTTATTGAAATTCAAGGGACTGCAGAAGAAAAACCATTTACACGCGCTCAGTCCAATGCAATGCTTGAAATGGCTGAAAAAGGTATTCAGGAATTGGTAAAAAAACAACAAGAAGCGCTTGGTTGGTAATTCTAAAATATTGATATATTTTTATAAACAAAACGCATCTTCGGATGCGTTTTTTATTGCATAAAATTGTTTTAACCTAAGTTGCTTATTTTTAAATTAAAACAAATATTTGATATTCATCGTTTTTTAAAAAATATTCATCAAACTGCCATAAAAACTTCACTCTAGCGTCATAGCAGTTGTATTGACTATCCCTACCTTTATTTCATGGATAGGACAATGCGAAATTTTTTGCTGATTTTAGTGACCAGTCTGAGTGTCTTACTCAGTGCTTGTAATGATGATAATGAAAGCTCAACGACGAATCCACAGCCACCCGCTGCTTGTAAAGTACATTGCGCACCATAATAAAAAATAAGGAAATAGAGATGAACCGTCGTGATTTTTTAGTCAATTCAACAAAAACAATATTTGGTACAGCCGCTTTAGCCAGCTTTCCAGCCAGCATCCAAAAAGCTTTAGCCATTGACGCCAAAGTCGAAACAGGCACGATTAAAGATGTAAAACATGTCATCATTTTGACGCAAGAAAATCGCTCGTTTGATAATTATTTTGGAACGTTAAAGGGTGTTCGTGGGTTTGGTGATCGTTTTACGATTCCGCTATCCGACAACCGTAAGATTTGGGAACAATACGATAAAGATAAGAATAAAATCTTTCCCTATCATTTAGACAGCACGCGTGGCAATGCACAACGTGTTAGCGGTACGCCACACTCATGGACAGATGGGCAATTTGCTTGGAACCATGGGCGTATGGGCAATTGGGTACAGTATAAACAACCCCAATCTATGGGATATTACAAACAAAAAGAAGTTGAATTTCAGTTCTCACTTGCCAACGCCTTTACCCTGTGTGATGCATATCATTGTGCAATGCATACAGGAACCAATTCGAATCGTATGTTCTTATGGACAGGTTCAAACGGTCCTAAAGCTGCGGGTGTTGCCAGTGTCGTCAATGACTTAGACAGTATTGGTGCATCAAGCACAGGTTATGATTGGACCACCTATCCTGAGCGCTTACAACAAGCGGGTGTGACGTGGAAAGTTTATCAAAATATGCCAGATAACTTTACCGACAATCCTTTGGCTGGCTTTAAACAGTATCGCCGTGCCAATGAGTTATCAGGTAAACCAGTAAACAATGACAGCACGTGTCCTGCTTATGATCCAGCCATTGATGCAACACAACCATTGTATAAAGGGATTGCCAATACGATGCCTGATGGTGGATTCCTTGCTTCATTTAAAGATGATATTGCCAAAGGTCAATTACCTCAAGTCAGTTGGATGGTTGCACCTGCGGCCTATAGTGAGCATCCAGGACCATCAAGCCCTGTACAAGGTGCTTGGTATATTCAGGAAGTTTTAAACGCTTTAACGGAAAACCCTGCAATTTGGAGTCAAACGGTTTTATTGGTCAACTTTGATGAAAATGATGGCTTTTTTGACCACGTTCCATCACCAAGCGCACCTTCAAAAGATGCTTCAGGTGTAATGCAAGGTAAAACCACTTTGAGTGATGAACAAATCTCATATGAATACGCTACGCATCCTAAAGCTTCAGCAGGGCAACCTAACTTTACTGATCCTAAAGTCAGCAATGGCGTGGGAGTCTATGGTCCAGGAATCCGCGTACCTATGTATGTGATTTCTCCGTGGAGCCGTGGTGGTTGGGTAAATTCACAGGTTTTTGATCATTCGTCTGTTATTCGTTTCTTAGAGCAACGTTTTGGCGTGCAAGAACCGAATATTAGTCCATATCGCCGTGCTGTATGTGGTGATTTAACCACGGCTTTTGACTTTAAAAATCCAAATACCACGGCTATTTCGGACTTGATGGGTAAAAAAAGCAAGAATGATGCAGATGCGATTCGTAATGCGCAAGCGCTATTGCCACCAGTTTCCCGTCCTTTAAGTCAGGTCTATCCTGTTCAAGAGTTAGGAACACGATTGTCTCGGGCATTGCCTTATATTTTACATAGTAGTGCGAAAGTTGATGTGGCAACAAAAACAGTGAAGTTAATGTTCTCCAATACAGGGACACATGCCGCAGTTTTCCATGTTTATGACAAATTGAATTTAGACGCAATTCCTCGTCGTTATATGGTTGAAGCAGGCAAGCAATTGGACGATGTATGGAAAGCTTCAAATGGACTATATGATTTATGGGTGTTGGGTCCAAATGGCTTCCATCGTGGCTTTGCAGGAGATTTAGTCAAGTCTGCACAAATAGATGCATTGCCAGAAGTGCGTGTATGTGTTGAAGAGTGTGATCCTAAACTCTATTTAAAAGTTCGTAATGACGCTGCGAAAACAGCAAAATTGACGGTAAAAGCCAATGCTTATCTACCCAATAAGACATGGAATATCGAAACGGCTTCTACAGAAAAGGAGTTGAATTGGAATATGTCTGATTTCGGTGGTTGGTATGATTTTACTGTAACAATAGAGGGTGATAGCACCTTTAAACGTCGTTTTGCTGGGCGTATTGAAACGGGTAAAGACTCATTTTCTGACCCTTATATGGGATTTATAGAATCTTAATTTTAAATAGCTGAATTTTTATGATTTAAATAAGGTGCGCTTTGCACCTTATTTTTGAGTTGATAGAAGACCACATCATTTGCGCAAACTTACATGATTAAGATTCCAATCATCTATTTACGTCAATAGATACATAAATCAGCTGAAATCCCTTGTTTCGTATACAGACTCTACAAATCTTTTCATCAACCGATATTTAGAATATTTCAAACTTTAGCAAATGGCAGGTTTATGAAAATACTCATTGTTCTATTCGCCGTGATTACCTTTGTATTGATGGCTGGAGATCCACGCCGTGAAGATTTCGAAAGCAAAGAATTTGACGCAAAAAATAATGAACCACAACAACATGCTGAACAGCAGCATGATCAAGAAGACTCTGGAGAATCTTCTTGATCATTTGGGCAGGACTAGCTTTCAGCTTTAGATTTTAACATCTGATAAGTGAAATTCTTACCATTTAACACATCAGTATTCATGTCTTTATACTGTTGTAGAATCTCAGTTTGATCAAATTCACAAGATTTTTGCGTTTGCGTGCCTGTTTGATGAACAGTGGTATAACAAGCGTTCACTTTATTTACAAAAGCATAGTAAGGTGAAAGGGGAATATGCGCAGCTTCTAATACTTTGGGTGCTAAGAAATGTGCTGCCACAAAAGGCCCTTTAAATTGCTTTTGATCAATGGGGAAATTTGCCCAAACTGCAAGCGGTGTTTCAAAGAAGCGCACATCTTTTTTCTCAGCTTTTTCTTGTTCTGATTTAAAGAAGCCATACTCATCGTAAACGCTTTGTAAGTTGGGTAAATGGTCACCAAAGAAAATCACAATTGTTGGGCGATCAAGCTGTTTGACATGCTCAATTAGGGTTTTAAATTTATCGTCAGCACGTTGCATGCCTGTTAAATAAGTATTCAGCGCGCGTTTACTGTTCTCACTCACACCATCTTTGGTGATTTTAAAATGGTCTTTACCAAAGCGGTCATCACTATACATTGGATGATTTTCAACACTGATCGCATAGATAAATTGAGGCTTATCAGTATTTTTAAGCTGATTTTCAATGCTGTTATAAATTAAATCATCAGTAGCCCAACCCGCAGCATTAATATATTTAGCGCGGTCAGCCATGTTGATCATATTTTCAATTGAAGTAAAACGGTTAAAACCTAGATTTTGATAAACTGCGCTACGGTTATAAAAATATTTGCCGTTGTTATGCATTGCAGTTGTTTCATAACCCAATGTATTTAAATACATTGGTAATGAATAAGTTGGACGTTTTAATTTTGAGACATAAGCCAGTTCATTATGATTTAAATAGGTATTTAGACTGGTTAACACTTCAAACTCAACGTTAGCAGTTCCTCCACCAAAACTTGGAGACAATAAGCTAGAGACCTGATTTTTACTAATCGTTGGGGTGATGTTAGGTGGAATGCTTTTGTCTAATTTTCTGGCATCCCAATGCGACTCGCTCATCACAAAAACGATATTTGGCAATTGTTTTTGTTGTGACGGATCATCTGATGCTAGATTCGATGTAGATTCTTCATCATGTTCAACCGCCATCGGTTGATAAAAAGCGGCAACTTTTTCTTCAGGGATGACTTGTGTTTGGAAAATTTTATTGTTTAAGCCATCAACCGTTTTGGAAAAGAAGAAGGTCGAAAAACCTAAATATTTAATGGTTAAATGATCACCAATCCAGTCGCCACGGGTATTGGGTAGATATTTTGCATATTGGCAAATTGAGTTTTTTGCTGCATTGGCACAAGCTTCACTAAAATTATTTTTAAAATTTGCAGTGATAAAGAAGCCAAGGATAGCAAAAGATAAAATACTGTTTGTCAGGAGGAGTGGCTTCGTCCCTAATTTCTCTTTTTTATACAGAAATACGAATAGTCCAATAAACACTGCAATTGCTACAAAGACCGCAATTTTGAGCATGACTGGAGAGGCGATAAAGGTTTCTTTAAATAATAAAAAATCACTAGGAACCAAGCTTGCAGAAAGATATTGCTCTTTCTTAATATTGATAAAGCTCAGTAAAAAAATAATAAATTGACTGAGTAAAATGGTCGCAAAGGTTTTTCTTAAGATTAAATAAAATAAACTAATAAAGGCGTAGTTTAAGAGAATTGAAAAACCATATTTATACAGACGTGGTTTTAGATAGATGTCACGTAATTGAAAGAAACGCGTGATATCTTCTTGGTATAAGAAAAAAGCAAATACAGATAAAAAAGCGACAAGTAAAAACAAAACTTGTTGTTTCAAAGTCTTCATTGGCCTAATTACAGGAATGTATTGGAAGCCAAAGATTATAGGCTTATTCAGACGGCTTTTCTATGTAAAAACTGCTTGTTTTGTAAGCAAAATTAAAACTAATCAATAAAAAATAGCAAACTAAAGCATCAACGTTGCCCAAAGAATGTAGATATCCTTTGGGCAATTTTTTTACTGGCTTACACGTTGTATCGCTTCATCATAAGTCGCGCTTGGTTTGTATTGATTGGCCAATTGGTAATGTTGCTTAGCTTGAGCATAATCTTGATTATTTTCATAGATTTTACCCATATTATAGTGAGAATAAGCTTTGGTATTGTTATTGGTCGCCAAAGCAATGGCTTTTTGATTGGCCCATAAAGCTTCTGAGGAACGATTGAGCTTTTGATAAGCAACAGCAAGATTACTATAGGTCTGGCCAACATTTGGATTGTAGTCGATAGACTGTTGATAGAGCATTGCAGCTTGTTCAATCTGGTTGTTTTGATAGGCTTTATCTGCACTTAAATTAAGTGTCTTGGCTCGTTTTTGCGCATCAGCTGAGACAGGAACAATATTTACCCGAGTGGTTTGATTTTGATAATTTGATACTGTTGAACCCACTTGGCTTGCGTTAACCGTGGTTCCTGAAATACGATTGATATCTTGAATTTCACCTTCAGGGCTAATGCGGAATACAGTCCATAAATTACCCGCTTGACCAGTTGGAATATAATAAGAGCGGATCAGTGATTCACCTGCATAGACCATGACTTTGGCTTGGCTATTGGATAAATTGGTCGTAGTTGGTTGAGTCCGATCAGAAAAGTCATGTACTGAATACACATAATATTGACCTTCTAAACGTTTATCAATCGTGACGGTTTCAGGGCCATAAGAGTCGGTGTCATCCACATCCAGATTTGCAGCCAAACCTTGTTTACTGTCCCAATATACATGCTGATTTTTATAACTTAAGTGTGAATCGAGATCTAAAGGGTTTTGCCCCCAATTCAGTACAATTCGCATACTGTTGAGATCTTTGAGTACAGGACTTAAGGCGTAGGTCATACCATCACATGGACATTTTGCAACCAGTGTTGAATAACCTGATTTTTTGATAATCAGTAAATTATCTGAACTGTCTATAGTATTACTATTGACTGCGGCTCGGCCGCTTGTATTGGTAGAACTTGAGGCAGAGCGCTCACCATTTTTTTGCAAAATTACTTCAGCATTGGCAATATTTTGATCTTTGACTGTTGCACTTAACACATGCACATTGACTGTGTCTGCATGGCTCAGGATCGGAATAGATAATGCGAATAGTGATGAATATAAAATATGTTTTTTCATTGTTTATCTCTTTTGTTGGTGCACATAATTTGATTGTTATTTAGAAGATCTTTTGCATAAAATTAGCTGATTGTTTATTGACTCATCGTTTTATTTTGTAATAAAAAAAGCAGTATATAGATACTGCTTCATGTCTCATATGATTGAGTGATTAGTCATTAAATCGCATAGATAAATCAATCGCTTTAACATCTTTGGTTAATACACCCATCGAAATATAGTCAACACCTGTTTGTGCAACTTGACTTAAATTCTCAAGGGTTATATTCCCAGACGCTTCTAATTTACATCGCCCTGCTACATGTTTAACCGCATCAATCATTTGTTGTTGGCTAAAATTATCTAGCATGACGATATCGGCTTTGGCTTCAAGTGCTTGATTCAGTTCATCCCATGTTTCAACTTCGACTTCAACAGGCTTACCTGGTGCGATTTGATGCGCTTTGGCAATTGCTTGAGCAATACCACCTGCAGCCATGATGTGATTTTCTTTAATTAAAAACGCATCGAATAAACCTAGGCGATGGTTTTGCCCGCCACCTACAGCAACTGCATACTTTTGTGCAATCCGTAAACCCGGCAAAGTTTTGCGTGTATCTAATAATTTGGTTGCTGTACCTTCTAGATATTTTACGTATTCAGCCGTTTTGGTTGCGACTGCAGACAGGGTTTGCACAAAGTTTAATGCAGGACGCTCAACAGTCAGCAAACTACGCGCAGAACCTGCCAATTTATAAATAGTTTCATTGGCTTTGACCCAGTCACCATCATTTTTAAGCCAAGTAATCTGTACGCTTGGATCATAAGCCTTGATCAGCGCATCGACCCAAGGTTGTCCCGCCAAGACCATATCTTCACGCGAAATGATCGTGGCTGTCGCTTGCTCATCTTCTGGTGTGAGTAGGGCAGTAATATCAGCATCGCCAATATCTTCTTGGAGTGCTTGTTGAATATTAATTTGAATAGATTGTTCAAGCAAAGATTCAGGTATGCTCATGGATATCCCTATTTTAGTCACCCTTAAAAACTGAGCGATATATTAGCACTGTCGTTGCAAGTTTGAAGAAGTTTTTATTTTATACAGATAAGAGTACACTAAAATATTGAGAATCAGCTTTATTGAAAATAGAAAAATTCTGTAGGAATAAGATATGCAATCTGCACCACAGTTTCAGGTCGTAAATGGTCAATTGATTGGCGCAAGACAAGTCCCATCACCCAACTATAATCAACGTCCTGAAAATACAGAGATTCAGCTGATTGTGATTCACAATATTAGTTTGCCACCGTCACAATTTGGTGGTGGTTATATTGAACAGTTTTTTCAAAATCAACTGGATTGGTCAGTCCATCCTTATTTTCAAACCATTGAGGGTATGCAGGTTTCTGCACATTTATTGATTTTAAGAACTGGTGAAATTATCCAGTTTGTTAATTTTAATGATCGGGCTTGGCATGCTGGACGTTCAGCTTATCTGGGTAAAGTTGAGTGTAATGACTATTCAATTGGGATTGAACTTGAAGGAAGTGATGATCGCGATTTTGAAGCGATCCAATATCAACAACTGGTTGATGTGGTTGCCATTTTGCAACACGCTTATCCAAAAACTGATCATCATTTAACAGGACATTCTAATATTGCATCAGGACGAAAAACTGATCCTGGACCACATTTTCAATGGCAGCAGTTTAGAGAAAGTTTGAATCAGAAAAAATTAAGAGTAGAACAAGTGAAGTAAATAAGTGTCTGTTTATGATTTAACAACGCAATTTTAAGAATATTTAATTACAATAGCGACTTTATTTTAACTAGGTGAATACGATGGCGCTGTGGCGATCCACCTTTATTGTCAGTGCAATGACCATGTTGTCACGAGTCTTGGGCTTAGTCAGAGATATGGTTTTGCTCAATGTGTTTGGGGCAGGTAAGGATTTTGACACCTTTGTGGTCGCTTTTCGTATTCCCAATTTTTTCAGGCGTTTATTTGCAGAAGGGGCTTTTTCACAAGCCTTTATTCCCGTACTCACTGAATATAAAACTACAAAACTGCATGCGGAAGTACAGATTCTCATTAGTCGTGTGTTTGGCTGCCTGTTAATGGTGATGTCACTGTTAACTTTGATCAGTATGATCATTGCACCTGTGATCTTGTATGTCTATGCACCCGGTTTTCATAACGATCCCGCAAAATTTGATTTGGCTGTAGATATGTTTCGTTTAACGATTCCCTATCTGATGTTTATGTCATTGACTGCATTTGCCAGCAGTATTTTGAATAGTTATGGTTCTTTTGCTTCGCCAGCGTTTTCGCCTGTATTACTCAACGTGGCAATGATTGCTGGTGCTTGGTGGTTAGCCCCGCATATGGCTCAACCGATCATGGCTTTAGGATGGGCTGTGGTTGCAGCAGGGGTTTTACAACTTGCCATTCAAATACCTGAATTATGGAATAAAAAATTACTCATTCCTCCTAAAGTTGATTTTAAACATGAGGGTGTAGATCGAATTTTAAAACTGATGTTGCCCGCTTTATTTGGTGTATCAGTCACTCAGATTAACTTATTACTAAATACAATTTGGGCCTCATTCATGCAAGATGGTTCGGTGTCATGGTTATATAGTGCTGAACGTATGACCGAGTTGCCACTTGGATTGATTGGTGTTGCAATCGGTACAGTGATTCTTCCGTCTCTTTCCGTGAGTAAAGCAGAGCAAGATCAGGCCAAGTTCCGTAGAATGCTGGATTGGGCTGCTCGCGTGATTGTCTTGGTGGGGGTGCCAGCCAGTATTGCTTTGTTCATGTTATCTACGCCAATCATTCAAGCACTTTTCCAGCATGGGGCTTTTGATGCACGTGATACGCAAATGACCGCTATGGCACTGCAATGTATGAGTGGTGGTGTACTGGCATTTATGTTGATTAAAGTTTTTGCACCAGGCTTTTATGCCATTCAGGACACCAAAACCCCTGTACGTGTCGGCTTAATGGCGGTTGCAGCCAATGCGATTTTAAATATTATCTTTATTGGTATTTTTAAATTGATTGATTGGCAAGCTGAGCATATGGCCTTAGCCATTGCTTCTTCAGGCTCAGCTTTGGTCAATGCAGGGATGTTATATTTTTATTTACATAAGAAAAATATTTTCCGTTTTGGTGCGCATTGGAAAAAATTATTCGTTCAATTTGCCATAGCCAATATCGTAATGATTGGCGCACTATGGTTTGCTTTAACTTGGTATGATGGCACAGCGTCGCAATGGCTTCGAATTCTTGAAGTTGTCGGATTATGTTTGGTCGGTATTGTGGCTTATGGCGTTGCTCTACTTGCAACCGGTTTTAGACCAAGACATTTAAAACACTAAATTAAGACCAATCAACAGAATATAAATGAAACCGCTTTTACTTTGAGCATCATTTAATCATAAGTGATGTATCTAACGCATGGCGACAAGGATATCGCCATTGTGTGTGGGATAGAATTTAAATTCTAAATATAAGATACGGTACTGTAAGCTTTATAGATGTATGAATTTACTTCTATGAAATGCGATAAGATTTTTTATTAGAGCATAAAAAAACATCGCAATTGAGCGATGTTTTTTATTTTAAAAGCTATTTCACATTTAACTTAAGGTAAAACTTTTAATAGTTCTACATCAAAGATTAATGTGCTGTTTGGGCCAATCGCATCACCCGCACCAATCTCACCATAGGCAAGTTTCGCTGGAATAAAGAAACGATATTTCGCGCCCTCTTTCATCAGTTGCAAACCTTCAGTCCAACCTTGAATCACTTGGCTAACTTGAAATTCTACAGCTTCATTCCGTGCAAAAGAACTGTCAAATACGGTGCCATCAAGCAAACGACCTTCATAGTTTACAGAAACCTTAGATTTTGCAGAAGGTGACTTTCCAGTACCTTGTTGTAAAACACTATACTGCAAACCACTTGGGCGAGTAATTACACCTGTTTTCTTCGCATTTTCTACAAGAAAAGTTTCACCTTGTTTGGCATTTACATCGGCAGCTTGTTTAAACTCTAGCATTTGTTTTGCTTCGGTTTGCTGTTTATATTGTGCAAGTGCTTTTGCCATTTCTTCATCAGTTAAGCTTGCTTTCTGACCTGTAGAACCTTCTTTGATCCCTTGGATAAAGGCATTTAAATTAATTTGTTTTAAGGTATCGGCATTGGTACGTCCCATGACATAACCGTAGCTATAACCCAGTTGATCTTGTTGGGAGCTTTTATTGTTAATCGGTGCTGAGAAAGCTGCGCTACTCAGCATACTAAGACTAAGCACAATAAGTGTTTTTTTCATAATTAAAATCCAAAAAAGGAGAGTAAATCTCTCCTTTTCTTAAATGTTATTTAACTTTAACAAGTTCAACATCAAAAATTAAAGTGCTGTTTGGAGGAATCGTGCCAGGAACACCTTGTTCACCATAAGCCAATTTTGCAGGGATATATAAGGTTGCTTTACCGCCTTCCTTCATGAGCTGTAAACCTTCAGTCCAACCTGGAATCACTTGGTTTAAAGGGAACTCAACCGGTTGACCACGATCATATGAACTGTCGAATACCTTGCCATCTAACAACTGACCTTTGTAATGTACCGTAACTTGTGAAGTAGCAGCAGGCTGTTTACCTGTACCTTCTTTGGTGATTTTATATTGCAATCCTGAAGCTGTTGTTTTAACACCTTCTTTTTTCGCATTTTCAGCTAAGAATGAGTCATTTGATGAAGCTGTTTCTTTGCTTTGTTGTAATTGCTTTTGTTGCATTTCTTTTTGGAAGTCAACATACGCAGCTTGTAATTCTTCATCTGTATAGGCACGTTGTTTTTTAGCATGGCCGTCACGAATACCACTGATAAATGTATTCACATCGACTTCAGGTGGGGTTTGGCTCGCAACTTCATAACCAAGTGCATAACTAATTTTTTCTACAGGTTTAGCATTTTTTGACATTGAGTGACTGTTTACATCAGCAGGATGTTGAGATGCATAATAAACAGGTACAAGTGCAGCACCACCTAAGATTACAGCAATTGCGATGGGTAAGGCTTTACTCATAAAAATTTCCAAATTTTAATCTTTTAAGAGGCTAATTTGATCATTAGCATAATCTGCTCAAGCATATAACTTCTTCATCATAAACGATATAGTTATCTGATGGCGACAACTAAAAATATACAGTTAAATTGATCAAAAAATTGACACAAAAAAGCCAGATTTAATCTGGCTTTTCTGTTACTCATTTGATATCAGTCATCTTTTGATGCGGTGTAGGCATAAGCATAATTATAGCCATAATTACCTCCAGCAGTTGCTTGAACATCATTGAGAATAATACCATTCACTTTGCTTCCCGCCTGTTCAAAGCGATTGATGGTTAATTCGAGTTCTTTCATCTGTGTTTTTGCATATCGTGCAACCACAAGATTTACACCTGCAAATTGAGAAATGATGATGCCATCAGTTACTGCTAAGATAGGCGGTGTATCGATAATAATATGATCATATTGCTGGGAAAGCTGTTCCAATAATTCGCTAAGACGATCTGAACTAAGCATTTCAGCAGCATGACTATGGTTTTTACCGCGTGGCAGAAAATCTAAATGATTTACAGTATTTGAATGAACAATGCATTGCTCAAGCGAACTTTGACCTGCTAAATACTCAGTTAAACCTGGTGAAGTGTCATGACTAAAATATTTATGTAAATAACCTCTGCGTATATCGGCATCAATCAACAAAACTTTCTTATTCCCTTGTGCAAAAATTGCGGCAAGATTGGTCGAAATAAAAGATTTACCAATTTCTGGAGCAGGTCCTGAAATCGCAATAATATTATTTTTTGCATTATTTAAAGCAAAGTGAATCGTGGTACGAATACTACGCAAGCTTTCAATCGCAATATCTTCACTATTTTTAGCCGCAAGAATCGGAATTGACTTTTTCTTTTTCAGTAACTGTACACGACTTTCTTGAATCGGAGAGCGAGGCACAGTAGCATACACAGGTAGATCAAGTTCATTTTCAATTCGGCTTGAATCTTTAATCCCTGATGAAAGCATATTACGGAGTAATGCAATCATTACTCCAATAAAGCCACCTAGAAAAATGGAAAGAATTAACACAATCAATTTTCTTGGCTTAATCGGCTTAACAGGTTCTACTGCAGTATCAATGATACGAACATTACCGATTTCACCTGCTTTGACAATTTTTAATTGCTGGTAACTGTTTAATAGAGAGGTATAGAGTTCGGTATTGACTTTAACATCGCGATAGAGTTGTAAATATAAGCGTTGAGTTTCAGGTAAACGTCTAATGGCTTGGTTAAGTTCCGTAGATTTTTTATCAATTGCCGCGAGTTGCGCATTGATCTCTGTCATGAGTGGGTGATCAGGGGTATATTTAGCAGAATATTCAGCTTGTTTTTGTTTTAACTCTATTCGCATTTTCTCCAATTCAATATTTTGCTTTAACATCAGCTCTGATTCTTGAGTGACATCCACAGTATTATATTGTTCGCGGAATTTATTGAATTTAATCTCGGATTCTTCAAGCTGCAGTTTTAGTTCTGGCAATTGTTGGTCGAGAAAACTTAAGGTTTGTTTAGACTCTAAGCTTTTACGTTCAATATTCTGTTCATGATAAACACTCAGAATATTGTTGAGAACCTGAGTAATATGCTGCTGATCATTTCCGTTATAACTGAGGCCTATGACACCTGTCATTTTTCCTTTTTCAGCCACAGAATAATTTGTTTGAATTAATTTAACAGCTGAAGGGAGAGAAAGTTTAGTGATGGTAAAGTCTTGTTGAAATGGATTGAGACTATTAATTTGAACCGACCATAATCCCTTATTGTCTTGAGATTGGTTGAGCCGATTGAGCGTGCCTTGAAATACAACTTGGTCTTTATAAGCTAAACTAAATTGCTTCTTATCTATAAATTTTAAAGTGAGTTTTTTATCATAATAATATTCTGGAATATCTAGCTTTAAAATAGAAAAATTAGACTGATTTTTTTGAAAATCAACTGCTTGGGCGCTATAACTAAGTTTAGATTTTTCTTTGGACACTAATTTATGAAAGAAAGTATCTACATTGTCTTGAATCTGAATATTTAAGTTCAAATTCTGAATCACTTTACCAAGTACAAGTCGCGAATTTAAGATTTCTATTTCAGCATCAGCTGGTGATTTTTGCCCCAAACCTCCTGCAACATCTTTGAGTTCCCCCATAAGGGCCGCAGAGGCAGCACTTTTACCATCTTCAACCTGAACCATTGCATCTGTAGAATAGAGGGGTGATGTTACACGTAAATAAAGTAAGGCACAGATTAAAGTTAAAATGACACAAAGCGCAATCACTTTCCATTGAGCGATTAAAGAGAAAAATAACTCTTTTAAGTCAATCGTATCATCATTAGTTTTTGAATTTTGGTTCATAGGTAAACAACTAATTAAAATTTATAGATGTGATTGCCAATCATTGGCATAAGCTTGGATATTTTTACATGTTTCATCAAAAAAAGCTTGATCATGTTTGTATGGGTCAGGCACATTTTGATCTTGCCAGTGTCCTAAACGGAAAACCTTGCCTTTGGCAAAGGGCCATTTCTGCTCAATATGTTGTGATTGGTTTTTGCTCATCACTAGAACAAGATCGGCCTTTTTGATCAACTCTGCATTTATTTGTCGTGCAATATGGGAACGCATATCAATATTTAGGGCATCCATACAAGCAATGGCTTTATTATCAGCTGAATGACCGACCATCGCAGCAAGCCCTGCGGATTCTATTTTTAGATCAGGATGGCTTTGTTTTAAAAAAAATTCTGCCATTGGACTACGACAAATATTGCCAACACAAACCACTAATATGTTTTGAATCTGCATCCTATTTACCCAATTGATCAAAGCTATATAGAGCACTTGAGAACGGAATTACTTGATTCATAATACGTTGCCAGCGGGTTAAACCTGTTGCATCAATATAGACGATATCATTTTTTTGCATCGCAAATTGATTGGCTAAAGCCAAATTTCCTAAACTACTTAAGTTAAGATGATAAATTGTAGACTGCTTGGTGCTAAGGTCAGTACGCATCACATAAATACGTGCAGCACTTGCTGAAGTAGGGTTAATTCCTTCACTTTCACCAAGTACATCACTCAGGGTCATACCTTGATCTCGTAATGTGAGGGCTTGACTGCGACTGGATTCACCCATGACATAGAGTTTTTGATCTTGTTTAGTATTGACGAAAATGGTGTCATTGGGTTGGATTAATAATTGATGCAGGGACAATCCTTGTTTTTCTAACTGAATGGTATTCAGGTTATAGGTTTGTCCGTTTCTGATCAGCTGAATATTGGTGGTATCACCAGTTTTAGTGTCTACACCACCCGCCTGACCCAACGCAGTATAAATACTGATCGGTTGGTCATTTAAGGTATACTGCCCACTGCGCATAACTTGACCATTGACAAAATAACGACGTCCTTCATAAGACAGTACTCGAACCACAACATCAGGATGCTTTAGATATTTAGCAAATTGATTATGTAAAAAACGATTAGTTTCGGCTAAAGTTTTACCTGCAATATGCACTGAACCCACTAAAGGTAATTGAACATTACCATTTGGATCAATGGGGTAACCAACAGCTTTAATATTGGTTGCATCTTGGATTGGTGGGGTAATTTCAGGATACGCCCAAAGCTGAATTGAAAGAACATCACCAGCGCTTAAACGATAAATATTTTGTGAGCTGTTGAATAACGATACAAGATTATCTGAACTTAATTGGCTAGTTGTATTTAGATTTGGAATATTATTTTGATTCAGTTGTACAACGGAAAGTTCAGCACCTTGATCAGTTCTATATTGACCTTGTTCAGGCAGATCATAGGTTTGAAGTCCTGAAGTGATCGCACAACCAGAAAACGAAATCGAAATCGCTAAAATTGTAAACAGTGATGTGTACGGATACTTCACATTCAAAACCCTTATTTTATATTGCGTTGTTGCTTAGAATCTAATCTTGAAAGCGAATTGTAAGCTAAAAAAGTCAGGTTGGGTATCTTATTGTTAAGGGGTAATTGTATTAAAACCGAAAAAGAAGTGTGTTGACTTGTATCTATTCAATGATTTTGTAATTTAAAAAGAATAAAGTAATTCATTAGGAATTTGAACGGTGATGAAAGTCAAAATTATTTGGCTTTGTTTGATGCCGTTTAATATATAATTTTAGCTTGAGTTTGGATATAATCTTTTAGTATGAAAATGGATAGAAATCATCCTTATGTAAAAAAGATTTTGGTGTTTTGATGAGCTTGTTATTGGAACATTTTAACTATTAGATTTATTAAAAAATGATTTGCAGGATTAGGGTATGAGAGTTTTGGTGACTGGTGGTGCGGGGTTTATTGGATCAGCAGTGGTACGATATATTATAAAAAATACAAAGGATGAAGTATTAAATATTGATAAGCTGACTTATGCTGGCAATCTAGAGTCTTTGAAAGAAGTTGATCCAGATTCACGTTACCAATTTAAGCAAATTGACATTTGTGATGCTGAAAAATTAACTCAAATTTTTGCTGAGTTTAAACCTGAGGTGGTGATGCATTTAGCTGCTGAGTCACATGTGGATCGCTCAATCGATGGGCCTGCTGAATTTATTAACACTAATATTGTAGGTACATATACTTTGTTGGAAGTTACCCGAAAATATTGGCTAAATCTTAGTGAACTGCAAAAACAACAATTTAGATTTCACCATATTTCAACTGATGAAGTGTATGGTGATTTAGAAGGGACTACTGATCTGTTTACTGAAACAACAGCTTATGCACCGAGCTCCCCTTATTCTGCAAGTAAAGCCAGCTCAGATCATTTAGTTCGAGCGTGGCAAAGAACTTATGGTTTGCCTACTATTGTGACTAATTGTTCAAATAATTATGGTCCTTATCATTTTCCTGAAAAATTAATTCCATTGGTCATTTTAAATGCTTTGGATGGTAAGCCTTTGCCTATTTATGGTAAAGGTGATCAAATTCGTGATTGGTTATATGTCGAAGATCATGCGCGCGTACTTTATAAAGTTGTTACAGAAGGTGCAGTTGGTGAGACTTATAATATTGGTGGACATAACGAAAAACAAAATATTGAAGTGGTAAAAACCATCTGTAAAATTTTGGATGAATTAAAACCCCAGATAAATAATCAATCATATGAAACATTGATTACTTTTGTTAAAGATCGTCCAGGGCATGATTTACGCTATGCAATTGATGCAAGTAAAATTGCTCAAGATTTAGGCTGGAAGCCAGAAGAAACATTTGATACAGGTATTCGTAAAACTGTGGAATGGTATTTAAATAATTTAGAATGGTGCCGTCGAGTACAAGATGGTAGCTATCAACGTGAACGATTAGGTGTAACTGCGTAATGACAACAACAAAAGGTATTATTTTAGCAGGTGGTTCAGGAACTCGTCTTTATCCCATTACCAAGGGTGTTTCTAAGCAACTCCTCCCTATTTATGATAAACCGATGGTGTATTATCCATTATCCGTACTTATGCTTGCAGGAATTCGAGAGATTTTAATCATAAGCACGCCTGAAGATATTGATGGTTTTAAGCGTCTATTGAATGATGGTTCGCAGTTTGGTGTAGAACTTAGTTATGCAGTTCAACCGAGTCCTGATGGCTTAGCGCAGGCTTTTATTCTCGGTGAAGATTTTATTGGTGATAGTAATGTTTGTTTAGTGCTTGGTGATAATATTTTTTATGGCCAGGGCTTTACACCAATGCTACGTCAAGCTGTCGCACGTCAAAAAGGTGCAACAGTTTTTGGTTATCAAGTTAAAGACCCAGAGCGCTTTGGTGTGGTTGAGTTTGATGAGCAGAAATGCGCTGTCTCCTTAGAAGAAAAACCAAAACAGCCAAAATCTAATTTTGCAGTCACGGGTTTGTACTTTTACGACAATGATGTTATTCAAATTGCCAAAAGCGTGAAGCCTTCTGACCGTGGTGAGTTGGAAATTACCACAGTTAATCAGATGTATCTTGAGCGTGGTGATTTAAACGTGGAGTTGTTAGGTCGCGGTTTCGCTTGGTTAGATACAGGAACGCATGCAAGTCTACTAGAAGCTGCTCAGTTTGTTGAAACGATAGAAAAACGTCAAGGGTATAAAGTTGCTTGCCTAGAAGAAATAGCTTTACATAATGGTTGGTTAACTAAAGAACAAGTTTTACAAATCGGTCAAAGCATGAGTAAGAATGACTATGGTCAATATTTGATTTCTTTGGTAAATGACTAAAATGAGCCTAGTTAAATTAATCGATTTGCCAAATTTTGGCGATGAAAGAGGTGGATTGGTTGCAATTGAATCAAATCATTCCATTCCTTTTGAAGTAAAGCGTTTATATTATATTTTTAATACCACTAATAAACCTCGTGGATTTCATGCTCATATAGATTTGAAACAGGTTGCAATTTGCCTTAAAGGAAGTTGTCGTTTCATTTTAGATAATGGTTATAAGAAAGAAGAAGTCATTTTGGACTCAGCTACCAAGGGCTTGGTAATAGAAAGTTTAATATGGCGTGAAATGCATGATTTTTCTGAAGATTGTGTTTTACTTGTTCTTGCAAGTGAGCATTTTTCAGAACAAGATTATATTCGAAACTATGATGAGTTTCTCAAGGTCGTGAATAAACCTTATATTCATCCCTTGTCTGACGTAAAGTCTAAAAATATTGGTCAAAAAACAAAAGTTTGGCAATATAGTGTGATTTTTTCACAAGCAGTCATTGGTGAAAATTGTAATATTTGTGCGCATACCATGATTGAAAATGACGTACAGATTGGTGATAACGTCACAATTAAATCGGGTGTTTATGTATGGGATGGCATTACATTAGAAGATAATGTTTTTATTGGCCCATGCGTTGCTTTTACTAATGACAAGAAACCACGTTCAAAGCAATATCCTGATGAGTTTCCAAAAACTATTGTTGAGAAAGGAGCAACTATCGGAGCAAACGCAACGATATTACCTGGTATACGAATAGGTGAAAAGGCACTCATTGGCGCTGGCGCAGTTGTAACCAAAGATGTTCCTGCAAATGCAATCGTAGTTGGAAATCCAGCAATAATCAAAGGATATATAGAAGAATGATTCCTTTTTTAGATTTAAAAAATATTAATCAACAATATAGAACAGAGCTAATAGAGGCTTGTACACGAATAATTGACTCTGGTTGGTATATTGGTGGGAATGAACTGGAAAAATTTGAACAAAATTTTGCTGAATATTGTGGAACAAAATTTGCAATTGGGGTTGCAAATGGTTTAGATGCACTTATCTTAACACTGCGTGCTTGGAAAGAGCTTGGTAGGTTAAAAGATGGTGATGAGGTTATTGTTCCGTCAAATACTTATATCGCAAGTATTTTAGCAATTACAGCAAATAATTTAGAACCAGTCTTAGTTGAGCCAGATATTAGAACATATAATATCGATATTTCAAAAATTGAAGAAGCAATTACTTCGCGAACAAAAGTTATTTTACCTGTTCATTTATATGGTCAATTAGCTGATATGCCTGCAATTATAGAAATTGCAAATAAGCATAATCTACTTGTTTTAGAGGATTCAGCACAATCGCATGGTGCTACAATAAATGGGAAAAAGGCTGGAAATTGGGGTGATGCCTCAGGCTTCAGTTTTTATCCTGGGAAAAATTTAGGTGCCCTCGGTGACGCAGGTGCTGTAACTACCAATAATGAAGAACTTGCTCAAATGTTACGTGCGCTTCGTAATTATGGATCCCATGAAAAATATAAGAACTTGGTACCAGGAGTAAATAGTAGACTAGATGAAATTCAAGCTGCAATGTTAGATGTTAAATTAAAATTCTTGGATCATGAGGTTGAACATCGTCGTAAAATTGCCAGTTTATATCTTGAGAAGATTAATAACCCTCTAATTGAGTTGCCATTAAGTAATATAAATGCTGAAAAATACCAACAGCATGTTTGGCACTTATTTGTAATTAGAACAGAGTATAGAGATACTTTACAGAAATATTTAGCAGACCATAACATTCAAACTTTAATTCATTACCCTATTCCTCCACATAAACAGCAAGCTTACAAAGAGTGGAATGATTTAAGCTATCCAATCTCAGAGCAAATTCATGCGGAAGTAATAAGCATACCAATTGGACCGACTTTAAGTTTTGAAGAAGCTGAAGTGGTAATTCAACTTTGCAATGATTTTAAAGTATAAAAATGAATTTACTCAAAACGAGTATACTCAATGGAGTTGCTGTTTTAATTAAAACAGCAACAATGTTTATACTGAATAAAATTTTGGCTGTTTATGTTGGCCCCACAGGTTATGCAGCAATTGGGCAATTTCAAAATTTCATACAAATGATAACAACTTTTGCAGGAAGTGCTATCAATACAGCTGTTATTAAATATACAGCGGAATACAATGACGATAAAAGTAAGCAAGAAAAAATATGGAAAACAGCTGGAAGTATTGTTTTATTTTTTAGTTTAATTTCTTCATTATTTATTTTAATTTTTCAAAAAAAACTTTCTATTTATATTTTTCATACCGATACATATCAATTGGTATTTGTATGGTTTGCAATTTTTTTACTTTTTTTTACTTTTAACTCACTATTTTTGGCAATACTTAATGGAAAAAAAGAAATATTAAAGCTTGTTGTTGCAAATGTACTCGGCAGTTTGTTTTCTCTCGTAGTTACAAGTATCTTGGCAATCAAGTATAATTTATATGGAGCATTAGTTGCACTTTCAATTTATCAATCTTTAGCTTTTTTTATTACTTTACTTTTATGTTATAAATCCGATTGGTTTAGACTGGCATATTTATTTGGTAAAATAGACACAAGTATCGCAAAAAAATTTGCAGCATTTGCATTGATGGCTTTGGTTAGCGCTATATGTGTTCCTCTTTCACAAATAGTTATTCGAAGTTACTTGACATATGAATATGGACTAACATATGCAGGCTACTGGGAAGCCATGATTCGTTTGAGCGCAGCTTACTTAATGCTTGTAACAACTACTTTAGGTGTATATTACTTACCTAGGCTTTCGGAGCTATCAAAAATACAGGAAATAAAATCTGAAATTTATCTTGGCTATAAATTTATATTTCCTCTAGCTGTTGTTAGTGGTTTCTTTGTTTATTTATTAAGAGATTGGATAATTGTATTGCTGTTTAGCAAAGCCTTTCTGCCAATGAGAGATTTATTTTTATGGCAAATAATAGGTGATTCTCTAAAAATCGGTAGCTGGATACTTGCATATTTGATGTTAAGTAAAGCTATGACAAGGCTTTTTATAACTACAGAAATTATTTTTGCAATGATTTCAATTGGATTAACTTATGTGTGTACTCAAAGTTTTGGTTTTGAAGGTGTCTCAATTGCTCATTTAATTAATTATGCATTATATTGGATTATTATGAGTTTTTTTGTTTTTAAATCTTTAAAAGAATGTGTGTGAAAATATGAGTGAAAAAAGTCAGCCTTTGGTTTCAATTGTCATACCTTGCTATAATCATGAAAACTTTGTACAAGACTGCATTCAAGGTTTGATAAACCAAACTTATAAGAATATAGAACTTATTATTATTGATGATGGATCAAAAGATGATTCAATTATAAAAATACAAGAAATGATAACAAAATGTAGGAATCGCTTTATTCGTTTTGAATTTAGGCATAGATCGAATAAAGGTTTAAGTACAACATTAAATGAAGCATTAGAGTGGTGTGAAGGAGATTACTGGAGTATTTGTTCTTCTGATGATTTCTATCATGAAAATAAAGTTTCTATTCAAGTTGAATATCTGCTATCTAATATAAAACATAAGTTTTGTGTGACTAATGCATATGTTATTAATGATTTGAATGAAGTATTAACAAGTCAAACCGGAAATTATAATTTAGGCTTGATTCATAAAATAATTTTTGATGATATATTTACATTTAAGATTCATCTACCCGTTACTGGAATGTATGAAACTTATTTAATAAAAAATATTATAAATGGCTTTGATCCGAATGTTACTGCAGAGGATTATGATATATATTTAAAAATAGCACTAGTTACAGATATCGGTGTTATTGATGATAAACTATATTATTATCGTTCGCCAGAAGCTATCGGTTCTGAAAGAAAGCGTATGCCAATGAGAATGGATGTTTCTGATTCACATTTGTTAACTATAAATAAATATAAGAATCATCCATTGTATAATGATGCGATTAATATGTGGAATTATAGAAGGTTTGTTTTTTTCTCTGCATATAGATTTAGTAAAATATATGCTTTTAAAGGGATGATTAAATCTTTTAATAAATTTAAAGAATTAAATTTTTGTAAATCATTAATAAAGCTTATTTTCATTTGGAGAGGGTAAGTGTTGGCTAATAGTTTTTTTTCAAAAACATTTCTCTATTTATATGCTTTTTTATATATATTTAATCCAGGGAATTTTTTTAGTTTTAATTTAATGTACCTACTGGGTGTTTTTGCAATTGGATATTTTTTTATAAATATTAGTCAAACTTTGATATATTTATCAAGTAAAAGAGTTTTGATATTTATATCAATTTGTTTGTTATTTTTTATGTACTTGTTTGTTTTATATTTATTTGGTGCTGATGATGCCTTATTAAGAGGGTATTCTTTTTTATTAATTATACTTAGTCTTCTATGTGCATTAACAATATTATCTATTTATAGTAAAATATATTCATGTAATTTTAAAGATTTTTGTGATTTTATTATAAAGGTTGGAGCTATTCAACTTTTTTTTGTAATATTAGCACTAACTGTTCCAGCATTTAGAGACTGGACATTAGCAACAGCGAGACAGAATTCAATACAAGATATATCAAATGATTTTGGGAGTGGGCTAAGATCGTTTGGCCTTGCTACAGGTTATACGTCAACATTTCCTATGTTGATGGGTTTATGTTCTTTATTAAGTATTTATTATTTTATTTTTTCAAAAAAAATATCAGAAAAGATTACATATCTATTTCTTTTTCTAGGCATGATTTTAAGCGTAATACTTAATGCAAGAATTGGTCTCGTTCCAATTGCACTTTGGTTGATCGTATCTCCATTATATCTTTTATACAAAAGGAAAGTAAAACTATTTATTTTACTAGTTTTAATGTTTAGTTTAGGTTTTATTTTTATTGGTATTGATTATTTGCAGACTGATTATTTTTTCAGGTTAATGCAGGGTGTGGAAGAGTTAAAAAAACTATCAGAAGGAAAATCGACAGGAACTTTTGAAACTTTATCCTATATGTGGTTTTTTCCAGAAGATATAATGCATTTCTTATGGGGGGAAGGGAAAATAATAGTTGGAGCGTATCCGGTAGGTTCAGATATAGGCTTGATTCAAGATATATTCATGTTCGGTCTTGTTCCAACAGTTTTTCTTGGCTTTATTTTATTATACTTTTTAAACCCTTTATTTAAGAATATTTCAAAAACATTTGGAACTTTTTTCTTTTTAATTTTTATATGCTCTTTATTTTTATATTATTTAAAAGGTATGAATTTTTATTCAAATGAGGTAAGTAATACGGTGTTGTTATTAGCTGTTTTTTCCATATTTACATATAATGACATGAAAAGTGTGAAGTGATGTTAAAGCACTTCATAAATCAAGATATTATATTCTTTAATATCTTTTGATAAGTAGGATTGATATGACTGTTAAATCGTTTTTTTTATCCAGCTTGTTTCCGGATGAACTAACTTCGGAAATAGTAAACTTAAGTAATGGTCAAATTGCTAATGCAAATAATGCATTGCAATGGAGTATTTATACAGGATTACATCATTTTCTACCGACTTTATATTTGTTGAATTTTCCAAATGTAGGAGCTTATCCTCTAAAATACAAAAAAATTTCTATGTCTGGTAGCAAGATTTATCGAGATGGGAAGGAAATAGGTGAAAGTTTTTCTTTTTTAAATATTGTTTATGTTAAACATTATTTGAAATTTATAAAAATTATGAAAATTCTTGATGAGATTATAAAAATAAATAAAGAAAATGAAAAAATTATTTTCTTTATTTATGATTTATATCCACCCTTTTTAAAAGCGCTTAGTATATATAAATCTAAATATTCTGAAATTGAGATAACATTATGTCTTATTGTACCTGATTTGCATGGAATGACAGGTAGCAAAAAGAGTTTGATAGGCAGTATTGTTTTAAATCAAGATGCAAGAGTTATTTCTAAATCTTATAAAGAAGTAGATGCTTTTGTATTTTTAAGTAAATATATGGCCGATGAAATACCTGTTGGAACAAAGCCTTGGGTTGTTGTTGAAGGCATTTTTAATAATGAATTTTTAGATCAAAACCCAAAATTAAGTTCAGAAGAAGTAGTTTTATTTTATTCTGGGGCTATTGATGAGAGAAATGGTATTTTAAATCTTTTGCAAGCATTCTCAGCGATCGATAATCCTAATTATCGTCTGATAGTGTGCGGGGCTGGACCTTTGTACTCGGAAGTGATCAATTATGCAAAAAAAGATAGCCGAATAAATTATTTAGGTCAAATTCCTCGTGCTGAAGTTTTAAAGTTACAAATAAATGCTACTTTACTCATTAATCCACGGTTACCTGGACAAGATTTTACAAAATATTCTTTTCCGTCAAAAACTATGGAGTATTTCGCTTCAGGTACACCTACATTAATGTACCGTTTAGAAGGAGTTCCAGATGAGTATTTTAATTTTTGTTTTCACCTTGATTACTCATCCTCAGACAATTCTGTGATTACTGATCTGAAGGATAAAATAATTGATGTTTGTAGTATGGATAAAATTAAACGTTGGAAAATAGGTAATTCAGCAAAGACTTTTATTCTTACAAAAAAGAACCCAATTGCACAGTGCGAGTTAATTTATAATTTGGTAATGAATAAAGGTTATACTGATGAATATCTTACTTAATGCTTCAAATTTGCATAGTGGAGGAGGAGTGCAAGTTGCCATTTCGGTTATATTTGAATTGTCACTACTTGATCTCAATGGCTTAGAAATTTCCGTTCTTGTTTCAGACGAAGTCAATGAATCCTTAATGCAACTTAATACCGATTTTTCTAAATTTTATGATTATACTATTCTAAATACTTATGGTTTATCCGCGGTATGGAAGGGCGTTGATTTTATTATTAAAAAATATGATTTAGTTTTAACTGTTTTTGGTCCTCTATATTCTATTTTTAAACCAAAAAAAATGATTACAGGTTTTGCACAACCATGGATTATTTATACTAAAAATGAAATTTACTCAAAATATTCTTTATTTAATAAAATAAAAATTAATGTTAAATATTTCTTTCAATATTTATTCTTTAAAAGAAATGATAAGTTAATTACTGAACTTGAACATGTTAAAATAGCTTTAATTGAAAAAGGTTTTACCGAGAATAAAATTGAAATAGTTTACAATTGTTTAAATTCTATCTATTTTTCACCAGAGAGATGGGCAAAAGAAAAAGTAGTTGCTTGTAATAATAATTTGAAATTTGGATTCGTTGGAAGAGATTACCCACATAAAAATACTGATTTTCTTGCAGATTTGAAGCTTATACTTGCCTCTGAGTATAACCTCAATATTGATTTTTATGTTACTTTCAATGACTTAGAATGGAAAAATAAAAGTGAGAAATTTAGAGGTCTAGTTAATAATGTTGGTGCATTGACTATTGACCAATGCCCTAGGTTTTATAAGGAAATGGATGCAATTATTTTTCCGAGTCTATTAGAATGTTTTTCGGCCACCCCTCTAGAAGCTATGGTTATGGGCAAGCCTTTATTTGCATCAGATAGACATTTTGTTAGAGATGTGTGCAAAGATTACGCTAATTATTTTAATCCTTTAGATCCTAAATCTACTGCAGATATGATTTATAAATTTGTAAATGATAATGGATTCAAAGATGTTGAAAAATTAGAATCGGCTAAACAATATGTACTTAATTTTTCAAATCCCAAACAACGGGCTCAACGATATTTAGATTTAATTTTATCTTTCCAAGATGATAGTAAATAGGAGAACATAATGTTCAATGGAAAAACATTATTAATTACTGGTGGTACAGGATCATTCGGTAATGCTGTACTAAACCGTTTTTTAGACAGCGATTTTAAAGAAATCCGTATCTTTAGTCGTGATGAGAAAAAACAAGATGATATGCGTAAAAAGTATCAATCATCTAAACTTAAATTTTATATCGGAGATGTCCGTGATTTTAACTCAGTATTAAATGTAACACGTGGAGTGGATTATATTTTTCATGCTGCAGCGCTGAAGCAAGTCCCCTCATGTGAGTTCTATCCTTTAGAAGCAGTTAAAACAAATGTTTTAGGTACAGAAAATTTACTGGAAGCCGCAATTCAAAATAAAGTTACACGAGTTGTTTGCTTAAGTACTGATAAAGCTGTTTATCCAATCAATGCTATGGGGATTTCTAAAGCAATGATGGAAAAGGTTATGGTAGCAAAATCACGTAATCTTGAAGGTACTAACACTGTTATTTGTGGTACTCGTTATGGCAATGTTATGGCTTCTCGTGGTTCAGTTATTCCATTATTCGTTGATCAAATTCGCGCTGGTAAAGCTATTACAATAACAGATCCACATATGACTCGCTTTATGATGACGCTTGAAGATGCGGTTGATCTTGTACTGTATGCATTTAATCATGGTCAAAATGGAGATATCTTTGTACAAAAAGCGCCTGCGGCAACCATTGATACACTAGCACGCGCAATTACACAAATGCTTAATAAGAAAGACCACCAAATCAATGTGATTGGTACCCGTCATGGTGAAAAAGCATTTGAGGCACTTCTTAGTCGTGAAGAGAAAGCTTGTGCTGAAGATCTTGGTGATTATTTCCGAGTTCCAGCAGATCAGCGTGATTTAAACTATGAAAAATACATTGAAGATGGTAATACCAAAGTTGTTGAATATGAAGATTATAATTCACATAATACAACACGCTTAGATGTAGATGGGATGAAAGAATTATTGCTTAAACTTGAATTTATCCGTGATTTAACCAATGGCATTTACAAATCACCTGAGGTTTAAAATGAAAGTTTTGGTTACTGGTGCAAATGGTTTTGTTGCTAAAAATTTAATACAGTATTTATCTGAGAAAGAAAATATTGAAGTATTGAAATATTATCGCAATTCAACTGAGCAAGAGTTAGAGCAATTAGTTTTAGAGGCTGAATGGATTGTACATTTAGCTGGTATAAATCGCCCTAAAAATGATGATGAATTTGTAGAAGGGAATGTTTCACTTACTGAAAGAATTTGTGACATTCTGCTGATCAATAAGAAAAAAACATCAATTATATTATCTTCTTCTATTCAGGCAGAAAGAGATAATATCTATGGTCAAAGTAAACTCGGTGGAGAACAAGCATTAACTAAATTGAATCAAGAAAATGGAAATCCAATTTACATTTCTAGAATGGTCAATATTTTTGGTAAATGGTCAAAACCGAACTATAACTCAGCAGTTGCAACCTTCTGTTATAACATCGCAAATGATTTACCTATACAAATCAACGATCCAAATGCACTGATTCGATTGGTTTATATTGATGATGTCGTTGAAACAATTTGGGATATTTTAAATCAAAAATATCCAGCAAATGAGTCATTTGAAATTAAACCTGAATATCAAATTTCCGTAGGGCAACTTGCTGAAACGATTTATGGATTTAAAGATTCAAGAGAGTCTTTGATTACAGATCGAGTAGGTACCGGTTTAATACGTGCCTTGTATTCAACATATTTAAGTTTTTTTAGCCCTAAGCAGTTTGATTATGGCGTAACAAAATATGGTGATAATCGTGGCGTATTTGTAGAAATGTTGAAAACCCCTGATGCGGGACAATTTTCTTATTTTACAGCTTATCCAGGTATTACACGTGGTGGGCACTATCATCATACCAAGACAGAAAAGTTTTTGGTCATTAAAGGTAAGGCTTTATTTAAGTTTAAAAATGTGATCACTGGTGAGTTTTATCAATTGGAAACTTCTGGTGAAGAGCCTAGAATTGTTGAAACAGTACCTGGTTGGACGCATGACATTACTAATATTGGTGATGATGAAATGGTGGTGATGTTATGGGCAAATGAAATATTTGACCGTTCAAAACCAGATACATATGCAATGCCATTATCTAATTAAAGAGTTATTTTGTGAAAAAATTAAAATTAATGACAGTCGTGGGGACTCGCCCAGAAATTATTCGTTTATCTCGTGTGATGGCCGTATGCGATAAATATTTTGATCACGTTATTGTACATACTGGTCAAAATTATGATTATGAACTAAATGAAATTTTCTTTACGGACTTAGGTATACGTAAGCCAGATTATTTTTTAAATTCAGCAGGTGCTACTGGGGCAGAAACAATTGGTAATGTTATCATTGCAGTAGACAGGGTTCTAGAGGAAGCTCAACCTGATGCATTATTAGTATTAGGTGATACCAATAGTTGTACAGCCGTTATTCCAGCAAAGAGACGTAAAATTCCGACATTCCATATGGAAGCGGGGAATCGTTGTTTTGATATGCGAGTGCCTGAAGAGATTAATAGACGTATTGTAGATCATACTGCTGATATTAATTTGACTTACAGTACGATTGCCCGTGATTATTTGCTTGCTGAGGGTTTGCCCGCTGATCTTGTGATCAAAACAGGTAGCCCAATGTTTGAAGTATTAACCTATTATAAAGAGAAAATTCTAGCTTCAAATGTATTAGAACAATTGAAGTTGAAAGAGCACGAATATTTTATTGTGAGTGCACACCGTGAAGAAAATATTAACTCAGATCAAAATTTCTTGGATTTGGTTGAAATGTTAAATGCCGTGGCGGAAAAATATAATTATCCTGTGATTGTTTCCACTCATCCTAGAACACGTAAACGTATCGAACAAATGGGCGTAACATTTCATCCGTTAGTACAATTGTTAAAACCACTAGGTTTTAGTGATTACAATAAATTACAACTTTGTGCCAAAGTAGCTTTATCTGATAGTGGAACGATTAATGAAGAGTCTTCTATTCTAAACTTTCCAGCTCTGAATTTACGACAGGCGCATGAGCGTCCAGAAGGTATGGAGGAAGCAGCAGTCATGATGGTTGGCTTAACTTCTGAACGTATTTTGCAAGGGTTGCAGATTTTAGAATACCAAGCGAGAGGGGATGAAAGAACGCTCCGATTAGTCGAAGATTACAGTATGCCAAATGTTTCAGAAAAAGTAGCACGCATTATCTTAAGTTATACAGACTATGTTAATCGTGTAATTTGGAAAAAATATTAAGGCAATTAGATGATGAAAAAGACATACTTAGTAACGGAATATTATCATTCAAATCAAAATACGACAGGATATCTATTTCATAAGTTATATATCCATTTGAAAAAGGTATATGGTTCTGAGCTATGCTTGATTATCAAAGAAGACAAAAACAATGATGTTATCGATCCTGAAAGCATCATTGTTAAAGATTTGAATTTGAATAAGAAGAGTTTGATTCAAAGGTTGTTTTTTGAATTGATCATTTCTTTTCGTTTTTTTATTAAAGTATTAAAAAATGTTAAAAAACAAGATCTCGTGTTTACTGGAACCACTCCTATTTTTCTGTTGATTGTCATTTACTTTGCTAAAAAAATGATAGGTTTTAAATGGGTATTGCTTGTTCATGATGTATTTCCTGAAAACTTAGTGTCTGCTAAGGTTTTGAAAAAGGAAAATTTTCTTTATAAAATTTTAAAAAAAGTTTTTGATGTTTTCTATGCAACTCCTGAAAAGTTGATTGTGATTGGTCAAGATATGAAAGATTTAGTCGACACCAAAACAAATCAAAGTAATAGTGTTGTGATCCAAAATTGGATTGATGAAAATGATATTGAAGTAGAAGAAAAAAGCTCAAATGAGATATTGAAAAAATTAAATTGGGAAAATGAGTCACCAGTATTTCAATTTTTTGGTAATATTGGTCGTGTACAAGGTGTAGATAATATTATTGAAGCGATTAAGCTGATAGAACCGTCTAAGAGACCTAAATTTTTATTTATGGGGGATGGGGCATATGTCGAACAACTTAATCACGCAATAGAAACATTAAATGATCCAAATATACAATATATTGGACCTGTGAAACAGAATGCGAAATCTAAGGGATTAAATGCTGGAGATATTGCTATTGTAACTCTAGCTGATGGAATGTTGGGTTTAGGAGTGCCGAGTAAAGCTTATTTTTCAATGGCTGCTGATAAGCCTTTATTGGCGATTATGGATGAATACTCTGAAGTTGCTTGTATGATTAAAGCGCATCAAATTGGTTGGATTGTTCCACCTGAAAACCCTATGCTTTTAGCAAAAGCGATACTAGAGATCATAGAAAACACTTCAAAAGATAATATACAATCGTCTAGAGATGTTTTAATTAATAATTATTCTGAGCCCGTAGCAATGAAAAAAATAGTAGAGGTTTTACAATATGTCTCTAATATTAAATAAGAAATTGAGGTTTTATAGTAATGAAAAGACTTGTTGATATTATTATTGCGTCAATAGCACTTTTATTACTGTCGCCTATTTTTCTTTTAGTCGCATACAAGGTACGTAAAAATTTAGGTTCCCCTATCTTCTTTTATCAAGAACGACCAGGAAAAGATTGTAAACATTTTAGAATGATGAAGTTTCGTTCTATGAAAAATGCTTTTGATAAAGATGGTCAACCCTTACCAGATGATCAGCGTATTACGCCATTTGGGAAAAAACTGCGCTCAACCAGTTTAGATGAAATGCCACAATTACTTAATGTCTTAAAAGGTGATATGAGTATTGTTGGACCACGACCGCAGCTTCCTGAATTTGTAGAACACTATACGGCCCATCAATTGCGCCGACACAATGTTAAACCAGGAATGACTGGTCTGGCTCAAGTGAGTGGACGTAATAATTTATCTTGGGAAGAAAAATTTGACTTAGATGTACAGTATGTTGAAAGACAGTCAACTTTTCTCGATTTTAAAATCATGTTTAAAACCGTTAAAGTTATGTTTAAAAAAGAAGGCATAGATTCACCAGACCAAGCTGTTGGAGCAAGCCGTTTTTCAGGTTCAGATACAACTGATACCAAATCGACCAATCATTAATAGTGTTAAAGTAAATCATGATCAAAAAAGCCATTTTACCTGTTGCTGGGTTAGGTACTCGTTTTCTACCTGCAAGTAAATCAATTCCTAAAGAAATGGTCACAGTGGTTGACCGTCCTGCAATTGAGTATGTTGTCAAAGAAGCTGTGGCTGCTGGAATTGAACAAATCATTTTAGTGACACATTCTTCAAAAGCATCCATAGAAAATTATTTTGATCGTAATTTTGAACTGGAAACAACTTTAGAAAATAAGAAAAAAATTGATCTACTGAAAGAAATTACTGAAATTTTACCTAAACATGTCAGCGTGGTTAGTGTCCGTCAACCTCAACCATTGGGCTTAGGGCATGCTGTTTTATGTGCGAAATCAGTAATTGGAAATGATGATTTTGCTGTGTTATTGCCAGATGTTTTGGTAAAAGAAAATAGTACAGAAAATGATCTGGCACGAATGATTCATCGTTTTAATATATCTAAAACATCGCAAATTATGGTAGAGGCTGTACCTGATCATCTTGTGGATCAATATGGTATTGTCGATGTAGCATCTTTACCTGTTGAGGGTGAAAGTATCGTGATGAAAGGGATTGTCGAAAAGCCTGCAGTTGGTAGTGCACCTTCAAATTTATCTGTGGTGGGGCGTTATGTACTGCCTGCTAAGATTATGCAGTTATTAGAACAAACGCCCAAAGGTGCGGGCAATGAAATCCAATTAACTGATGCCATTGCTGCATTACAAAAATTAGAAAATGTCGAAGCGTATCGTATGAAAGGTCAGACTTTCGACTGTGGGAGCAAAATTGGTTATTTAAAAGCAGTATTACACTATGCTGTGGAGCATCCTAAGTTGGGTGAAGAATTTAAATTGCTCATCAAAGAATTGAATTTATAATAATTGGATCTGATATGAATATTTGTGTATTTGGCACAACACTCCAAGCTGGCGTACTCGCTGGCTTGTTTGCTGAATATGGGCACCGCGTGTATTGGTGTCCCCGAGTAGGCGCTGATCATCAATCCTCAGTACACTACCAAGATGAAGATTTAAATCAACTCATTCAAAAACAGATTAAGAATAATTCCATTCAATTGGTCGGGTTAAAACAACTTCAATTACAAAGTGAAGTTTTTTTATTTAGTTTTAATCCTTCTGAATTTGACCAAGCCAAACACTTGGCTGAAGAATTAAAACGTTTTCCTATCATTCATCCAAGACTGATGATCAATGGTTCTACATTCGGTTTACAAGGTACTGAAGAACTAAAACAAATTTTAGTGGCTGATCATTGGGCGTATTTGCCAGACACCATTCAAGAAGGTAATGCGATTCAAAGTTTTATCGACCTAAAGCAGGTGATTGTTGGTGTAGATCAACCTGCGACACAGCAGATTATCAAAGAATTATTAAGACCCTTTTTTCAGTTAAAACATCAATATTTGTTTATGCCATTTTTAGATGCTGAATTTACCAAGCTGAGTATTTCAGGCATGTTGGCTACACGCATCAGTTATATGAATGATATGGCGCAAGTCGCTGAAAAATTAAATATTGATATTCATAATGTTAAACAGGGATTGGCATCTGATAGTCGAATTGGCGCATCATATTTATCTGCAGGTGTGGGTTTTGGTGGAGAAAATTTCTCCCATGATATTTTAACCTTAACTGGTACAGTGGCGGGTTCAGGGATCAAAAGCCAATTGCTGGATCAGGTTTGGAATATCAACGAACAACAAAAAGAAATTTTATTTAGAAAACTCTGGAATTACTATCAAGGGCAGTTAACAGGTAAAGTTGTGGCGATTTGGGGTGCTTCTTTTAAAGAAAATACCTCAAGTATTGAGAACTCACCAATTCATGCCATGCTTGCAGCGCTTTGGGCACAAGGCGCGATTGTACAGTTACACGATCCACAAGCCTTAGAGCGGGTAGCAAATTTCTATGGCAAACGCGCTGATTTGATTTTATGTCATGATCAATACCAAGTGGTAGAAAATGCACATGCATTGTGTTTATTGACAGCTTGGAAGCAATATTGGAGTCCTGATTATTCACAACTTTTACAGAAAATGGCCCATCCTTTGATTCTCGATGGTCGTAATATGTTAGATCCAGATTTCGTCAAAGCACAAGGTTTTGCTTATCAGGGTGTAGGGCGAGTATGACAAATTCTATATTAGACAATGATCAAAGAGAGCAGCATTTAGTACGATTGCAAAATCTTGCTAAAGAACAACAGCAATTGTGTTTAACCGATTTATTTGAGCAAGATCCGCAGCGGTTTGATAAGTTCTCAGTACATTTTAATCAACTGAGTTTTGATTATAGTAAACATCGTATTGACCAAAATGCATGTGATGCCTTGTTTAAATTTGCAGATTTAAAACAATTAACGCAATGGATCAAACGTTTATTTACCGAAGAATCGATCAATTATACGGAAGACCGATCAGCAATGCATTGGGCATTGCGTTTACCGAAGCATGATCAAGATTACCCTGAACTGGCTGAATTGGTACATCAACAATTAGATCGCATGTATC
The DNA here is from genome assembly GCF_052824985.1 of Acinetobacter sp. 1125_18A. NCBI lineage: Bacteria > Pseudomonadati > Pseudomonadota > Gammaproteobacteria > Moraxellales > Moraxellaceae > Acinetobacter > Acinetobacter sp. 1125_18A. Next base: position 4,140 of record NZ_VTDG01000015.1, on the reverse strand, counting down.
AGCTTGTCGATAAAGTCCATGCAGGACAATGTCGTGGTTCGACAGGTGAAGTGATTCAAGATGTGGTCAATATCGGTGTGGGTGGTTCTGATTTAGGACCATTGATGGTGAGTCATGCTTTATCAGACTATAAAGTCAGTACTGCTAAACCATTAAAAGTACATTTCGTTTCAACTATGGATGGTAGTCAGCTTTCTGATTTACTACATCAATTACGCCCTGAAACTACCTTATTTATTATTTCGTCCAAGTCTTTTGGAACTATTGATACTCTATCCAATGCTCAAACAGTTCGGCAGTGGTTAGAAAAAGATTTGGGTATGCAAAACAGTGTGATCCAACATCATTTTATTGGGGTTTCAACCAAGCCTGAGAAAATGACAGAATGGGGAATCGCAGCAGAAAACCAGTTCTTACTTTGGGATTGGGTCGGTGGTCGTTACTCGTTGTGGTCATGTATTGGTTTACCGATTGCATTGCAGATTGGTGTTGATGGGTTTAAACAATTGCTCGCAGGCGCTTATGCGATTGATCAGCATTTCCAAAAAGCTTCATTTGCACAAAATATTCCAGTACTGATGGGGTTACTTGGGGTTTGGAATAATAATTTTTTAAATATTCAGACCCATGCAGTATTGCCTTATGATGGCCGTCTAAAATATTTTGCTTCTTATTTACAGCAACTAGAGATGGAATCGAATGGGAAGTCGATTCAAAGAAATAATGAAAAAGTTGATTTAAAAACCTGCCCAATTGTCTGGGGCGAAGTGGGCCCAAATGCGCAACATGCTTTTTATCAGCTTTTGCATCAAGGAACCCATGCGGTGAGTTGTGATTTTATTGCGCCAGTGCAGCGTTATAATTCGAATCAATTTACTTATGCTGAAAGTGCAGAATCCTTAATTGAGCAGCATCATTTGGCTTTATCCAATTGCTTGGCGCAGTCGCGATTATTGGCTTTTGGTAACACAGCATTAAATGCCAATGAATTATCAGGCTTACCTGTATATAAACAGTATGAAGGCAATCAACCAAGCTCAACGCTATTGTTGCAAGAACTAAGCCCTTATAGTTTAGGAATGCTGATTGCATTGTATGAACATAAAGTGTTTGTACAATCGGTTATTTGGAATATTAATCCATTTGATCAATGGGGCGTTGAAAAAGGCAAAGAAATTGCCAATCAATTACTCCCTATCCTCAATGGTAAAGAAAAAGACGTGTCTCAACTGGATGCTTCAACACAAGGTTTAATTAAGATCTTGCTGGGTAAAGAGTAGATATACTGGAAAAATTTATGGCAAATATTTTAGTAACAGGTGGTGCAGGTTATATCGGATCGCATACCTGTGTGGAGTTACTTGAGGCTGGGCATAAGGTTATTGTTCTAGATAATCTATCAAATAGCTCAGAAGAATCATTAAAACGTGTCCAAGAATTGACTGGAAAAACACTAAAATTTGTTCAAGGTGACATTCGTTATCAAAGTGATTTAGATCAAGTTTTTTCAAACAATAAAATCGATGCTGTGATTCATTTTGCAGGTTTAAAAGCAGTGGGGGAAAGCCAACAAATTCCACTGACTTACTTTGATCATAATATTGCAGGATCAGTTCAGTTGGCACAAGCGATGCAAAGAGCGGGTGTTTTTAATTTAGTTTTTAGTTCATCTGCAACAGTTTACGGAGAAAGCAATTCTTCCCCTTATCAGGAGGATATGCAACTAGGTCTACCGAATAATAATTATGGTCATACCAAGCTAATTGTTGAGCAATTATTGGAAAAACTATCAATTGCGGATAAGCACTGGTCGATTGCACTATTGCGTTATTTTAATCCTGTTGGTGCGCATAAGAGCGGTCGTATTGGCGAAGATCCATTAGGTATTCCAAATAATCTTATGCCTTATTTGACTCAAGTCGCTGTAGGTCGTAGAGAAAAGCTTTCTATTTTTGGAAATGATTACCCAACTCAAGATGGAACATGTGAAAGAGATTTTATTCATGTTGTCGATTTAGCAAAAGCACATGTTTTAGCTGTTGAAAATAGAATAAAAAGCCAAGGGTGTCGTGCTTGGAATATTGGGACTGGTCAGCCTATTTCAGTACTACAAATTAAGAGTACTTTTGAAAAAATAAATAATATCAGTATAAATTCAGAATTTGTAAGCCGACGAGCTGGTGATTTGCCGAGTTTTTATGCTAATGCATTGCGAGCTAATATAGAATTAGGTTGGACGCCAAAATATACTTTGGAAGATATGTTGGCAGACAGTTGGAATTGGCAAAAACAAAATCCAACAGGCTATCAAGCATAAATTTAACTGTAAAAAATAGGCGCCTTGAGCGCCTATTTTTTATCACCATTTAAAACTAACCCTGAATCAACTGAGTTAACTCATCTACATAGTCTTGCATTGGTTTTGGATTTTTATCTGCACGGCTTTCAATATTTAAGCGTAATAATGGCTCGGTATTTGATGCACGGACATTTAAACGCCATGCACCAAAATCAAGACTAACACCGTCTGTTTGATCAATTGCAGGGTTTAAATCGGCAAAATGATCGAAGATTTTTTGAATGGTTTTTTGCGTATCTTCAACTTTAAAGTTGATTTCACCACTACAAGGGAAACGTTCAATCATCCCTTCGACCAAGCTTGATAACGATTGTTGAGTTTCTGATACCACTAAAATTGACAATAACCAAGGGATCATCCCGCTGTCACAGTAAGCAAAATCACGGAAATAGTGATGTGCACTCATCTCTCCACCATAAGCTGCATTGTGTTCACGCATCACATCTTTAATAAAAGCATGTCCAGATTTAGATTGAACAGCAATCCCTTGATATTGCTCAATGATATCCAGTGTATTCCAGACTAGGCGAGGATCATGTACGATTTTTTCACCCGCTTGTTTTAACAAGAAGGCTTGAGCTAATAATCCAACAATATAATAGCCTTCAATGAATTGACCTTTTTCGTCGAATAAGAAACAACGGTCAAAGTCACCATCCCACGCAATTCCCATATCCGCATGATGTATTAAAACAGCATTGCGGGTGCTATCTCGATTTTCCACCAAGATTGGATTAGGAATACCATTTGGGAAAGTACCATCTGGATGATTATGGATTTTAATAAATTCTACTGGGATATTGAGCGCTTTGAATTTTTCTTCGATTGCGTCAACAACATGACCCGCTGCACCATTGCCTGCATTCATCACCAGTTTAAGTGGGCGGATTTTGCTCGGATCAATATAGGTGAGTAGGTGTTCAATAAATTCAGGGAGGATATTATATTTTTGGGTTGAGCCTTTTTTCTCAACTTCAATGAACTGTTCCGATTCAGCCAACGATTGGATGTCTTTTAGGCCCGTATCTGCACTGATTGGTCGAGCATTTTCACGAACTAATTTCATACCATTGTAATCCATCGGATTATGGCTTGCTGTGATTTCAATCCCACCCTGAACATCGAGATGAAAAGCAGCAAAGTAAACTTCTTCTGTTCCCGTCATGCCAAGATCAAGAACATCTACGCCAGCATCATTTAAACCACGAATCGTTGCTTGTTTTAAGTCTTCGCTGGTTAAACGGACATCACAACCAATGACAACAGTTTTGGGTTGATAGATTTGACCATAAGCACGGCCTACTTTATAAGCGATTTCTTCATTTAGCTCTGTGCCAAGTTTGCCTCGAATATCATAGGCTTTGAAACAAGTCAGTTTATTCATGTTCATCTTTATATTGTTTAAGGTTGGCTGGTAGTGAAACATCATTTTAACCTTAAAGTGTATAAGAAATTATATTGGAAGATGTAAATTTAGTTTGAAGTACACAATTGACTACGTTTCTCTTGCATCAAGCTTATTTTTTAATAATGTATTGGATCATCAATGATAATTTGCACATTGTGGATTTACAGCTTTTGAGATGATCTATGTGAAATTTTATAATTCATGTGATAATAGTCACATTTTTTCGCTGTTAGTATTTGAATTTAAAATATTTTATTAAAGAAATTTAACTTTAAAAAGTAAAAATAAGCATTTGATTAGATTTTATAATGTGTAGAATAGAAATGAGGTAGGGAAATAATTCAAAATAATTCAATACCGATAATTAAAAGCT
>NZ_VTDG01000014.1:0-82601 GCF_052824985.1 Acinetobacter sp. 1125_18A | reverse complement strand
CATGCTGATTGAGTGAATACAGCATAAAGTGTGTAAGTATATGCTGATGATTTATAAACCAATAATGCAAAAAAAAGCCCTAATCTTTCGATCAGGGCTTTTTAAATTTGGAGCGGGAAAGGAGACTCGAACTCCCGACCCCAACCTTGGCAAGGTTATGCTCTACCAACTGAGCTATTCCCGCGGAGTCTGTCCAATTTTTTAAATAAAAAACTGAATAAAAAAATTTTGGAGCGGGAAAGGAGACTCGAACTCCCGACCCCAACCTTGGCAAGGTTATGCTCTACCAACTGAGCTATTCCCGCGGAGTCTGTCCAATTTTTTAAATAAAAAACTGAATAAAAAAATTTGAGCGGGAAAGGAGACTCGAACTCCCGACCCCAACCTTGGCAAGGTTATGCTCTACCAACTGAGCTATTCCCGCATGCGGTGTATAATACATCAACAGATGGTAGGGTCAAGATTTTTCTGCAAAGGAAAACACTAATTGCATAAAATAAAGACATTTTTATGAAAAAACTTCAAAATTTAATTTAAAAAAATCAAATCGAACAGCAAAAGCTTTGCTGAACACACAGCGATGCTCAAAGAATCCGCTATACTATGTCATTCACCCATTGATCGATCTCTAAGGAATCAGCATGAGTTTAGAACAACAATTGATTGAAAGTTTAAATCAACTTGAGCCATCACATTTAGAAGTGATCAATGAGTCTGCTGGTCATGGCGGGTATTTTCCTGGAAAAGAGTCGCATTTTAAAGTGATCATTGTCAGTGAACAATTTGCAGGGTTACGTTTGGTACAACGCCACCAAAAAGTGTACGCAGAAGCCAAAGCCTTACTCAGCCCTGGAAAAATTCATGCCTTAGCGATCCATGCTTATCTTCCAAGTGAGTGGCAAGGTCAAGCCCCAGCAAGTCCAGACTGCGCTCATGCACCTAAAGTATAAAGTGCAGAGTAATTAAAATGGATACACATTTACTGATTAAAATCATTCACATGACCAGTGTTGGGTTATTAATTCTGGTTTTTGTTTTACGCGCTTCAACATTATTTATTGGAACACACAACCAGCAACCGAATCCTAAAGGGCGGGTAGCTTTTGTTGCCTTGCAACATCTTTCCCTCACGGTGGTTATATTTACAGGGCTAACTTTATTGATTATGAATGAGTTTAAAGTGCAGCCTTGGTTCTATGCGAAAATTATTTTGTTTATGGTTTTCCTTTCCTCACAAATAAAAGCCTATAAAAAGGATGATACCGTTCTTTTAACACAACGTAGAGCAGGTTTAGTGATTGGCGGAATTGCTTTGCTTGCAACTTTAGTTTTGGTGGTGCTTAAACCAGTTTTTAGTTGATTGTTAGACATGAATTTCACACTTGTATAGCGTCTAGGTTAAACTAGATACAAGTTTAAAAATAATGATAGCTTAGGGAACTTGTATGCTAACTCGTGTGGTATTTAACCAAAAAGGCGGTGTAGGAAAATCAAGTATTACGGTGAATCTTGCTGCGATTAGTGCGTATCAAGGTTTTAAAACATTGGTGATTGATTTAGATCCTCAAGCAAACTCTAGCCAATATCTTTTGGGTGATGACGCCACCTATTCTGCTGAAAAAACTGCATTAGAGCCGAATATTGAAAACTTTTTTAATGACGTACTTGGGAATCATCAACAAAAAGGATTGATTGGCAATGCTATTGGTAGCCTTTTAAAAACAAAAAATAAAGGTTTTGAGCAATATATTCATCGTTCACCTTTTAAAGATTTGGATGTATTACCCGCCAGCCCGAGCTTAGGCGAGTTAGAACATGCGTTAGAATCAAAACATAAAATTTATAAGTTACGTGATGCGATTCAGACCTTAACCAGTCAATATGAGCGTATTTATATTGATACACCGCCAGCATTTAACTTTTTTACCTTATCGGCACTCATCTCAGCGGATCGTGTTCTGATTCCGTTTGATTGTGATGTATTTTCAAAACGTGCATTACAGACGCTTATTCAAAATGTCATAGAAACTCAAGATGATCATAATGATCGACTTGAAATCGAAGGGATTGTAGTCAATCAATATCAAGCTCAGGCAAAATTACCGCGTGAAGTGGTACAACAGCTTAAAGATGAAGGTCTGCCAGTTTTAGAAAATATGTTGCCACCTTCTGTATTAATGAAAGAATCGCATCATAAAAATCTGCCATTAATTCATTTGGCTACAGATCATAAATTGACTCAAGCCTATCAATCATTGTTCAATGAGATTGATAAAAAATAATTTCGAGATCGTGATGAAATCATTGAAAATGACTTCTGTTAAATTATCAGTCGTTGCCTTAACGGCGCTTGTCGTATCTGCTTGTACGACGACGGTTAAACCCACTTATGTGTCGCCTACGCAGTATCAGGCGATGAACTGTTTGCAATTGACGACAGAGTTTAATCGTATTCAACAATACATTAATAATGGTGTACAACCTGCGAAACGTACAGGCGTGGGTGTTGGATTAGGTGTTGGTGGTGGTTGGGGCAGCGGTGGCTGGGGTTGGGGGATTGGTCCAAGTATTTCTGTAAACTTAGGACAATCTTCAAACACCAAAAATACTGAGCTTTCCCGACTGTATGGTGAGCAAGATGCCTTGTCTCAGGCGGCTCAATTTAAGAACTGCCCTTACGTCCCTAAACGTCAGGAAGTTAAAAAATAACGGGTTTTACCCATAAAAAAGCCGATTTTAGAAATCGGCTTTTTTATCATCTTTAAATATGCTGTTTATGGATTATTGGGCATTTTATTTTTATTAAAAAATTTATGACGAATATAACCAATCACACCAGGTAACACGCTGAGAATAATGATACCGAAAACCAAATGGGTGAAATTATCTTTCACAATTGGCATATTCCCGAATAAATAACCCAAGGTAATAAACGAGCCAACCCAGCAAATTGCACCGACTGCATTATAGGTTAAGAAATATTTATAATTCATGCTTCCTGCACCCGCAACAAATGGTGCAAAAGTGCGGGCAAAAGGGATAAAACGGGCAAAGATAATAGTTTTTCCACCATGTTTTTCAAAAAACTGTGATGTTTTCAGCAAGTGTTGTTTGTTGATAAATTTAGAATCAATTTCAAAAACACGCGGTCCGACATATTTCCCGATATGATAATTAAGGGTATCGCCGAGCACTGCCGCAATAAATAGCAGAATGATTAAAACCACAGGATCCATTGCACCCGTCGAAGCAGCTAAAGCGCCGGCAGCAAAAAGTAAGCTATCCCCAGGCAGGAATGGCATAACCACGAGACCTGTTTCAACAAAAATAATCAGGAATAAAATTCCATACACCCAGATACCATAATTTCTAATAAATTCAAACAGGTGTTCGTCTACGTGCAAAATAAAGTCAATCAGATCCATAAGGCAGAAACTATGCGAATTGGTGCACAAATCCTAGCAGTGTGAGTTATGAAAGTCAGTATTAAAAAGTAATTTTTTAAAACTTATTATTGTTCTTAATTTGCAACGATGAGTTTAGTTTTTAAGTATTTAACTTGAAATGTTTAGTGATTAATATGTATACATCTTCAGAACGAAATACAAATTAGGTCACACCATGTTTAATCCAAATGTTGTTGTTAAAAATATTGTGAATCAACCCACCGCCAATGCGAGCATAGCATTGATTGCACGTATTCTTATGGCATATATCTTTCTTGTTGCAGGTTGGGGCAAAATCACGGCTTACAGTGCAACTGTCGGTTATATGGAATCAATGGGTGTACCAGGTGCCATGTTACCTTTAACCATTCTGGTTGAGTTCGGTGGTGGTCTGGCATTGCTATTTGGTTTTCAGGCACGCTTTGCAGCATTTGGTTTGGGCGTATTTAGTTTGATTACTGCATTCTTATTTCATGGTGGTGAAGCAGATGCAATTAACTTTATGAAAAACTTCGCAATGGCAGGTGGTTTGTTTTTCTTGATGTTGCATGGTGCAGGGAAATTGAGTCTTGATCATGTAATAGAAAAATAATTTAAAGATAAATAAAGCTTTGAAAAGCCAGATCTGTATCTGGCTTTTTTGTGTGTTCATTTAGCCTTATTCAAATGGATCAATTGGTTTATGCTATCTAAAAATATTCAATTCAGTTTTAACTATGACCCCCAGTGAACTGATGAGCATCATTAAAGCCAAAATGAACCTATAAGCTGATTATTTAAAATGATTTTTTACAAAGCTAAGGAACTTGATTGAATGGAGTGCGTATGGCTTATAAAAATGATAGAATATGGCGCTTATATTCGTTTGCCTGCATAGTTGTTGACTCATGACTACCAATACTCAAATTACTGAAGATCGTATCCTTATCTTGGATTTCGGTTCTCAATATAGCCAGCTTATTGCACGCCGTGTACGTGAAGCTGGTGTATATTCTGAAATGTATGCTTTTGATATGTCTGAAGAAGACATTCGCGCGTTTAATCCGAACGGTATCATCTTGTCTGGTGGTCCTGAAAGTGTGCATGAGGAAGGTAGTCCACGTGCGCCAGAAGTTGTATTCAACTTGGGTGTACCTGTATTGGGGATCTGCTATGGTCTGCAAACCATGTCAGAACAACTTGGCGGTAAAGTAGAGCCAGGTACTGTACATGAATTTGGTTATGCAGCAGTTGACGTTTTAGTACGTGATCAATTGCTTGGTGATTTAAATGATGGTGATGACAAACTCAATGTCTGGATGAGCCACGGTGACAAAGTTTCTGCGATTCCAGCAGGCTTTAAAGTGACTGCAAGCACACCAAGCTGTCCATTTGCTGCAGTGAGTGATGAAACGCGCCGTTTCTACGGGGTGCAATTCCACCCAGAAGTGACACATACTGCTAAAGGTGCAGAATTACTGTCTAACTTCGTTCACAGCATTTGTGGTTGCCGTAATCTTTGGAATTCTGAAAACATTATTGATTTACGTGTTGAACAATTACGTGAACAAATTGGTGATCAAAAAGTTCTTTTAGGTCTTTCAGGTGGTGTTGACTCATCTGTAGTTGCAGCATTGTTGCATAAAGCAATCGGTGACCAGCTGACCTGTGTATTCGTAGACAATGGCTTACTTCGTTTAAACGAAGGTGAGCAAGTGATGGACATGTTTGCGAAAAACATGGGGATCCGTGTGATTCGTGCTGATGCAGAAGAACGTTTCTTATCTGCACTTGCAGGCGAAGTTGATCCTGAGAAAAAACGTAAAATCATTGGCCGTGAATTTATCGAAGTTTTTGCTGAAGAAGCGCGTAAGCTTGATGGCGTAAACTTCCTTGCGCAAGGTACGATTTACCCTGACGTGATTGAGTCTGCGGCAACTAAAAATGGTAAAGCGCATGTGATTAAATCACACCATAACGTGGGTGGTTTACCTGAAGATTTAGCATTTGAATTGGTTGAGCCAATTCGTGACTTATTTAAAGATGAAGTGCGTCGTTTAGGTACAACTTTAGGTTTACCACATGAAATGCTTTATCGTCATCCATTCCCTGGTCCAGGTTTGGGCGTGCGTATCTTGGGTGAAGTGAAAAAAGAATATGCTGATATTCTTCGTCTTGCTGATGACATCTTTATGCAAGAGCTTCGTGCAAGTGGTTGGTATGATAAAACTGCACAAGCATTTGCAGTATTCCAACCAGTAAAATCGGTGGGTGTCGTGGGTGATGGCCGTCGTTATGCATGGGTCATTGCACTTCGTGCCGTGGAAACGGTTGACTTTATGACAGCTCGTTTTGCCCATCTTCCATATGAGTTGGTGGATAAAATCTCAACACGTATCATGAATGAAATTAAAGATGTTTCTCGTGTGGTGTATGACGTTTCTTCTAAACCACCAGCAACAATTGAATGGGAGTAATTCAGGGATTTCAAGAAGCGAAGCTTCTTGCCTGAATTACGCCAAGAGCTGCGCCCGCGGCAGCAGGGTTTCAAAATGCAACGCATTTTGCTGATTTTACGCCAAGAGCTGTGCCCGCGGTAGAATTCGATACATTATTTTAAAAAGAGCGCTTAGGCGCTCTTTTTCTTTTATACTTGAATTATTTAAAGCAAAAAATATTAAGAGAAATAGAATGTCTTTGCCTAATCATCAGGAATTAATGCTACCACTATTGAAACTCCTCAATACGCAAGGGCAAGCGATCCAAATTAGTCAAGTTGGTAAATTGTTGGCAGAACAATCAAATTTGACTACGGATGAATTAAATCAAATGATTCCGAGTGGGAAAAGAACAGTTTTTTATGATCGTGTGGGATGGGCCAAAACATATTTGGTTAAAGCAGGCTTAGTTAATCAGCCTGATTGGGGGATGTGTGAATTATCTGAAGAAGCGAAAAAATTAGATTTAAATATATTAGATAAAATAGATAATAATTTTTTAATGCGCTATGAAAGTTTTCGTGAGTTCAAGGTTCCAACAAAAATAAGGCAGAATAAAGAAAAGATTATTTGTATTGAAGAAAATGATGATATTGAAACACCTGAGGAATCATTACAAAGAATTAATGAAATACTACTTACCAATTTAAAAGATGATTTATTGAATTTGATTCAGACAAAAAATCCATATTTTTTTGAAAGATTAGTTGTCGATTTACTGGTTGCTATGGGCTATGGCGGCTCACATCAAGATGCGGCCCAAGCCATTGGTAAAACAAGTGACGGCGGGATTGATGGAATTATTAGTGAAGATCGTTTAGGTCTAGATAAAATTTATATTCAAGCCAAACGTTGGAAAAACACTGTTGGACGACCAGATATTCAACAATTTAAAGGCGCTTTAGCAGATCAAGTCGCCAAAAAAGGGGTGTTTATTACAACCTCAAATTTTAGTAAGGAGGCTGTTGAATCTGCAAAGAAATCGGGAATTGTTTTAATTGATGGAGATAAATTGACTTCTTTAATGATTGAATTTGGTTTAGGTGTTCAGGTTGAAAGAAGCTTTAATATTTATAAGATAGATCAAGATCGGTTTGATGAAGACAATTTTAGAAGTGTTTAAAAGAATTTTAATATTCTGACATTTACTACAAATTTAATAAAACGTATTTAATTAATGATACATACACATATAAAAAAGCCAGTCAATTGACTGGCTTTTGTTGCTCCAAAAGAGCGATTGCTAAATAGATTTAAACTTAGAAACGGTATCCAGCACGAACGCCGTAAGTGTTGTAGTCATCACCAAAACCTACACGACCTTCTAAGCTAACGTTTTGATTAAAGAATTTCTTCGCAGAAATACCCCATTCATCACGATCAGTTAAATCATTGTTGTAGTAGTCAGCACCTACACTTAAGGTCTTATCTAAATACAAGTCACCACGTACTTTGTACTCATCCAAGTCACCAAATGCACCAAATGCTTCAAAGTTAGCATCATATTGACCTACTTTGGTTACATATTTAGCACGTACAGTTGGGTCTGCGCCGTCATCACCATTTTTAACATCATAACCTGTCACACCAAGTGCAAGTAATAAACCAGGAGCTGGTAAATAACCCACTTCAGCGCCATAAGTCGTTACTTTATTGTCGATGTTGGTGTTATCAACTTCAAGTTCATCACGACCTACACGACCACTTACATAGAAGTCTGAGTTAGGTACATAGTATTCAAGACCCGCACCATATTGGCTGTCTTTTACACCATCATTTTTGGCATAATTTACATTGGCTTTTACATTACTTGCGCGATCTAAGAATGCAGCCTCATTAAGCGGTGAATTACGAGTTTGTACTGGTTTGAAATAATAAGTACCATCTACACCAAAGCTATGAGTTGCATCAAAATTATCTGGATCATTATATGTATATGAACCACCAACTTCGGCTTGGTAAGCATGTGCAGTGCCAGTTAAAGCGGCTACGGAAAAGATTGCAGATGCGATTGCTAATTTTTTCATGGAATTCGCCCCTATGAAGAATTGATTGATTTATACATGTTTAGTTACAATTTTGAGTCTAGGGCAAATATAAAAATCGTCAACCATGCTATGGTAACCGGAATGTAATATTGGTGAGTTTATGTAACAATTTTTATTTAAGTTATTGAAAATAAATGTATAAAACTTATGTGTTGTTTTATTAAAATTGTGTAGATAGTGTGGATATTGGTACGCTTTGAGTAAGGGTTGGACATAATTTGTAATAAAAAAGACATTTCAGAAATGAAATGCCTCAAAGTTTTTTGGCTTTCTAAGTGCTTAAAAACGGAAAGTTCCATTCACATTAAAAAGGTTCATGCCACTGCTAAAACCTGCTTCGGCACCAATAGCAACATTTTCATTCACAAAGTATTTGCTACGGAACCAGAGGAAATTATTATTGCTTTCATCGTCATCTTTTAAACTATATGCACTGCCGATACTGAAAGCACGGGTCAAATAGTAATCTGCAGCGAAGATAACATTGTTTTCATCGCCAAACACGCCATTCGCTTCAAGATTTAAATAATGTCCATTTTGACCAATTGGCATTACATATTTAATTTTAGCGGCAAAATCCGTTTCATCATCAAGATATTTATCACCACTGAAACCATCGACACCTGCTGCAATGAGCAAATTGCTGATCGGCATATAGCCCACCAATGCGCGATAAGTGGTGACGTTATAATCATTTTTATAACGAACTGAACCATAATTTGAATCTATGTTGCTTTTTATTTTGACTATGCCAAGCCCAATCTCACCATTGAGATAGAATTGTTCATGAAAATATTCTAAGCCACCTGTAAAGTAATGAAGATCTTTTTCATCTTTTGCTCGAGCAAGCTCATAAAATGTGCTTGTAGATAAAGGATCATAGGTTAAGTAGTCCTGACTTTCGATAGTACGATAATCGTAACCACCATAGACATTGCTATTACGGCCTAAAAATGCTGCCTCATTCAATGGGTTGTTTTTGATTTGTACAGGATCAAAATAGTATTTGCCTTTAATATCGGCTTGATAGTCTTGATCAATGTAATTGTTATCATGATCAAAAGATCTAAACCCAGCATCAAATTGCACATTGTAGGCAAAACTAGAACAGCTGATTGCGGTTAAAGCGAAAAATAAAAGAGATTGTTTCATAAGTATCCTAAATTTTTTTGTGGTGTTGTAAGGTCAGAGTTTTGTTACAAAACAACAACATTGTTCACAAAAACTACACTGTAGTCAATTGTGTTGTCTAAAAAATGCCATATCTCAACTTTTTCCACTCTGTGGTAGAATGCGTGCGAATTAAAAGACGTCAAATGTGAGATTAAAACTCGTGGAAATTAATCCTTATCTAGTTCAGCTAAAAGACTTAAATGACCGTGGTCTAACACTACGGGGGTATCTTTGACTACGATCTAAAGAAAGAGCGTTTAGAAGAGGTTCTCCGCGAGTTAGAAGATCCAGCGATCTGGAATGATCAAAGCCGTGCTCAGGCGATGGCAAAAGAAAAAGGCGAGCTTGAAAACGTGATCAACGTTTTAGAAGGCTTGGCGACACAGCTTGATGATGCACAAGCCATGCTTGATCTTGCTGTTGAAGCAGATGATGAAAGCTTATTGGCAGATGTTCAGTCGGAATTGACTGCAGCGGAAGAAGAGTTAGCAAAACTTGAATTCCGTCGTATGTTTAGTAATCCAATGGACCCAAATCCATGTTATGTGGAAATTCAAGCTGGTTCAGGCGGTACTGAAGCACAAGATTGGGCTTCAATGCTATTACGTATGTATATGCGTTGGATCGAACGTCATGGCTTTAAAGCAGAATTGATGGAAGAATCAGATGGTGATGTTGCAGGGATTAAATCTGCAACAATCCGTGTTGAAGGCGAGTATGCTTATGGTTGGTTACGTACCGAATCTGGTGTGCACCGTTTAGTTCGTAAGTCACCATTTGACTCAGGTAATCGCCGTCATACCTCATTCTCGGCAGTATTTGTATCACCTGAAGTGGACGATAATATTGAAATTGATATTAATCCTGCTGACGTGCGTACAGATACATATCGTGCATCTGGTGCAGGCGGTCAGCATATTAACAAAACTGACTCAGCAGTACGTTTGACTCACGCACCAACTGGAATTGTGGTGGCATGTCAGAACCAACGTTCACAACATGCAAACCGTGATCATGCTTGGAAACAATTACGTGCAAAATTGTACGAATTGGAAATGAGTAAACGTAATGAAGCTGCTCAAGCACTTGAAGATTCAAAATCGGATATTGGCTGGGGGAGTCAGATTCGTTCATATGTACTGGATGACTCTCGTATTAAAGATTTGCGTACTGGTGTTGAGAACTCGAACACGGGTGCAGTATTGGATGGCGATCTAGATAAATTTATTGAAGCCAGCTTGAAACAAGGTCTTTAATTTAAATTTTTAACAAAAGCAAAGCTTTATCCGTATTTTTGCAATATATCTAAAAAAATCGATATTAAAATCGAAAAAATGCGATATATTGGGTGCAAAGATGCTGAATGGAGCTTTGCTCTGAATTGAATGTGTCTAAGATGGATATTGATTTAATTTCTAAAGCATTAGCGAATCCGACTCGCCGACAGATTTTGGAATGGCTCAAGAAGCCACAACAATATTTGTCGGAAGAGCAGTGCGGTGGCTTTGGTCGTGGTGTGTGTGCAGGGAATATCGAGAAGCTCGGTAAGGTCTCTCAATCTACGATGTCAAATCATTTGTCTGTTTTGCAACAGTCAGGATTAATTCAGGCCGAGAAATATGGTCAATGGTCATATTTCTCGCGTAATGAAGCTTTAATTCAGCAATATATTGATTATCTACAAAACTCGCTTTAACGCCTGATTTCAATCAGAAAGCGAGTGATGAGGCAAATATGGCTGAACTTAACTCTCCCCTTGTACTTGGCGATTTACATTTAAAAAATCGTGTCGTGATGGCGCCTTTAACCCGTAGCCGTGCTACCGCTGATCGGGTACCCACGGCAATCATGGCTGAGCACTATGCACAGCGTGCCAGCGCGGGTTTAATCATTTCTGAAGCAACAGTGATTTCAGAACAAGCCAATGGTTATTTAAATACACCAGGGCTATTTACCGATGCACAAGTTGAGGGCTGGAAGTCTGTAACCCAAGCGGTTCATGATCAAGGTGGTTTGATTGTGGCCCAGTTATGGCATGTGGGACGTGTCTCACATCCAGATTTACTCGATGGTGAAACGCCTGTATCTGCAAGTGCAATACAACAAGCAGGACAAGTTAGCTTATTACGTCCAAAACGTGATTATGTCGTGCCACGCTCTTTGGAAATCTCTGAAATTCATACCATCACCGAACAGTTTAAACAGGCTGCAATTAAAGCCAAAGCGGCTGGTTTTGATGGCGTTGAATTACATGCTGCCAACGGCTACCTGATTGATCAGTTCTTACAAAGTTCAACCAATCACCGTGAAGATGAATATGGTGGTTCTGTTGAAAACCGCGCACGTCTTTTACTTGAAGTGATGGATGCTTTAATTGAAGTATGGGGCGCAGGCCGTGTGGGCATACATTTAGCGCCTCGCGGTGATGAGCATGATATGGGGGATGCTGATCCACGTGAAACCTTTGGTTATGTCTTGGAACAATTAGGTAAACGTGAAATTGCGTTCTTCTTTACACGTGAATATTTAGCCGATGACAGTATCAGCGAATATATGAAGCGACGTTCAAATGGTGTGCCATATATTGCAAATATGCGTTTAAGCCGTGAAGATGCCATCAAACTCTTGGCATCAGGTCAAGCAGATGCGGTGTCTTTTGGTAAGGCTTATATTGCCAATCCTGATTTGTATGAACGTCTGATTCAAGACGCACCTTTAAATGAATTGGTGTTTGAAAATATGATTGGTTCACAAACTGCGGAAGGCTATATTGATTATCCTGCTTTGGGATAAAACGAAGACTGTATTTTCTCTGGATGTGAATGGAATACCCATTCACATCCACAACTCAGATAAATTTAACCAGTTTTCTTTTTGCATCGTTGACTCTTACAAGGCATATCTATTGTACATGGCATGGATATCGCCATTGGTTAAGGCGTAAAACACTATCTCTTAACCAATAAGCGTTTTTTCATCCCTGTAACGCCAAGTTTTGCTAGTGTTGTTGCTGGTTGATGGATCAGATTTGCTCTAGCATGCGGTCTACTACTATGCTGACAACAAATCGTTAAATATTATTCATTAACAACTGAATATGGCTCTGTTATATTTGCCCATTCATCTATATTGAGACATTCTGTTTGGCTACTCCTTTTTGGTATAACACAGCACTTAAAATCTTTAAGCCTTTATATCAATGGCGTATCAAAAAACGTGCGAAAGATAGCGCAGAATACCAACAAGAATGTCTTGAGCGCTTTGGCCCCTTTCAAGATGTAAAGAATCAGCATGCCATTTGGTTTCATTGTGTTTCAGTCGGAGAAACCAATGCTGCTCAGCCTTTAATCGAACATTATTTAAAAGCAGGTCATGCTGTTTTAGTCACCAATACGACAAAAACAGGTCAAGCACGTGCCAAATCGTTATTCTTAAAAGCACCTTATCAAGCATTATTTCAAGCGGTATTTTTGCCTGCCGATCAGCGCTATTTAGTTGCTGATTTTTATCAGAAATACCAACCCAAATTGCTGATTTTGGTTGAAACTGAACTATGGCCAAATCTTATTGACCTAGCTCAACAGTTTAAAGTGCCTTGTATTTTAGTGAATGCACGGCTTTCAGAAAAATCTGCCAAAGGCTATGCCAAAGTTCCAAGCCTAACCCGTCCAATGCTACAGAAATTAGATCAGTTATTGGCGCAAGATGTTGCAACGCAGCAACGCTTTATTGATCTAGGTATACCACAAAATAAAACACAAGTACTTGGAAGTATTAAATTTGATATTTCTGCACCTGAACAATTTATCCATAAAGCACAACAGTTGCAGCAGGACTGGAATTTAGCAAATCGAAAAATCATCACCATCGCCAGTACACACGCACCTGAAGAAGAAAAATTATTTCTCGCATTTAAAACCTATTTAGAACAATATCCAGATTGGTTGTTAATCGTTGTCCCGCGCCATCCTGAACGTTTTGATGAGGTTTTTGCTGCTGCACAAAGTTTAAATTTAACAACACAGCGTCGTAGCTTAGAGCAAGCAATCGAGTCGAATACCCAAGTCTATTTGGCAGACAGTATGGGTGAAATGTGGCTGTGGTATGCATTGAGTCAGGCATGTTTTGTTGGTGGGTCGTTAAATGAACCCGGTGGTGGACATAATATTTTAGAAGCTATGGTTTTAGATGTACCCACCGTGATTGGACCGCATTATTTTAATTTTCAAGCCATTGTGGATGAGTTCTTACAGGCAGATGCCTTAAAAGTGGGGCAAACTGTTGATGAGGTGGTTCAGTTATTGGTGCGCTGTTTGGAAGATCAAGCTTTTGCCCAGCAATTAAGCCAGCATGCGATTGATGTTTTAAAGCGTAATCAGGGTTCTTTATACAAACATATTGCAGTGATTGATCAGTATTTATAATTTATACATTGTTGATGAATAAACACCATCAGCTAAAAGTAAAACGAACCAGAATTTTTTATGAACATCGTCCTTCTTGATCCTCGTCAAACACAAGCTGAAACTTGGACAATCAGTTCAAAAAGGCAAGTTGAACATTTGCACACGCATCTTGCTGCCAAAGTTGGAGATACGCTTAAGGTTGGCGTTCGGGGTGCCAGTCGTTATTTAACTGAAATTGTTGATATTTCAGAACATACGATTTTACTTCGACCGATTCAAGAAGAGCCTGTTCCAGCAAAATTGCCCGTAACTTTAATTGTGGCATTACCACGCCCCAAAGTGTTACGCCGCTTAATTATGGATGCGGTGACACTGGGGGTAGAAAAATTAATTTTGATTCATAGTTATCGCGTTGATAAAAGTTATTGGCAAAGCCCTTTTTTACAGCAAATTGATCATTACATTACCTTGGGATTAGAACAGGCGGGGGATACCATCGCTCCTCAAATTGAACTTTACAAACGCTTTAAACCCTTTGTTGAAGATGTCTTACCTAGCTTCATTACGCCACAAAATCCTGCTTATGTGGCGCATCCATATACTGAACAGAAAATGCCATTTGCTATCGATCATTCATGTACTGTGATTATTGGACCCGAAGGTGGTTTTATACCTTATGAGGTGGATTTACTGATAAAAAACGGCTGCCAAGCAGTGAGCTTAGGCAACCGTATTTTGCGTACTGAAACCGCGATCCCTTATGTATTGGGGCGCTTATTTAGCACGAGCTGATTCGATGTCATCCGCTGATGGATCACCGCGGTAGACTTTGACTTCCTGAACAGGATAAGGAATCGAAATATTATTATCCGCAAAGGCTTCAAGCACACGTTCTTGAATTTCACTGATCGAAGCCGCAGTAACCACTTGCGTGGTATCTACCCACCAACGAACGGTTAAATTGACAGAGAAATCCGCCAAAGCAGAAACATTCACAGTAAAGCCCGGCTGGCTTAAAATACGTTGATCTTTATCAAGCAATTTAAGAATAATGTCTTTGGCTTTCTGTACATCATCTTCATAACCAATCCCAACCACAAACTCACAACGACGGCGTTGGTAAGCGGTATTTACCGTCACGGCACTGGTATACACAGTTGCGTTTGGAATCACGATACGTCGTCCATCAGGGGAACGTAAAAAAGTTGCACGAATTTGAATATCTTCGACAGTACCTTCCATATTGTTGACAATGATGTCATCACCAATCTTGAACGGTTCACCCAAAAGAATCAAAATTCCAGAAAGGAGATTTTGGAAAATATCTTTAAATGCAAAACCAATCGCGACCGAACCAATCCCCAAAGCACTCATCAGTTGAGCAGGAGTAAAGCCAGGAATTGCAATGACCATGGCGATTAAGAAACCAAAAAAGATAATTGCGGTACTGCCGACACGATTCAGTACCAGAACTAAATTTTGGCGAGTATAAGTACGGTTTTCGAGTGTTCTACGGACAAAGAATTTAAAAAGCTTAGACAACAACCAGAAAATAGTGATGACGATCAGCGCAATACATAAATATGGCATACGCTCCCAAAAACCATCAACAAACTTGTCGATGGTTGAGTATGCGTCTTTATATTTTTCAGTATGTTGAATCACTGTTTGTGCAGTTTTTTCGCCTGCAGAATGGATCAATTGAGTCGTGTCTTGCGCAACGGTACTCAATGCATTTGCTTCTTCAGCCACAATCATGTCCAATAAAATAATTGGCATATTTTGCCTGAAATTTCAAAGAAGTTAAGCTTTGATTACAGTTTTTCTTATGACGGACAAATAAAAATAATATTTGTGAATCAATATTCAACTCATGTTTGGGCATCATCCAGGATTGATAATCCTTAAAAATATTTAGTCCCTTTTTCAATGATTGTTGTTGGATTTTCAATTTCTCCAGTCCCCAGCATAAATGACACCACACTTATAGAGCTAACTAAGCTGATGATAAAGCCTATTAGCATGAGCCAAGCCATTAATTTTTCAATAAAAGTCGATGGACGTGGGTGACCAAAACGATTGGCGCGATTACAACCACGTGCAAGGAGTAAATACAGCAGCATCAAGAATTGCACAATGGGAATCAGCAATAACAGAATAAACCAACCAGATTTATTACGATCATGCAGCCTGCGAATAATCACAACCATCATTCCATATAAATAAAGACAGCTGAGTGCGAGGTAAGTGAACTGTCCTAATCCTGAAATCGAATTTATCGCATGTTGGCTGAATTGCAGTGAATGTAAATTCACAATGCCAAAGACTAGACCGAGGGCAAGCAATGCAATGGTAAAAATGAGATGCAAAAATCCAAACCAAGCAATATAACTCAAACGATTAAAGCGGCCTTGAGTGGAAAGGGGATAATCTACTGGTGATACTTGATGCTTTGAAAAAAAAGTCGACGATTCTTGTATTTGCATGATGATCGCGTCCAGCTGAATGAGTTCGGTAAGGAAATGTTTTTTTCTGAAAAAAACCATATGCACTTCTGACTACAAATTATAAGATCAAAAAAACTCCATAGATATTGAAAATTCGAATATTTTGGCAAATGACTTAAGATTTTCCGATGGTTAAAGTGACCCCCGTGTCTACGACCAAAGCACAATTGTTAACCGAAATGCGCTATCGTAATACTGAACACATGCAGCAAATAAAATCAAGAACGTAGGCATACATCTCGTGATGAGGTGGCAAATCAAGGAAGCAGAATATGAATGAAGTCTATCCAGTTCCAGAACAATTTGTTAAAACAGCAAGGACCAATGAACAAGAATACTTTGAACGTTATCAACAGTCAGTAGAGCATCCAGATGAGTTTTGGGCAGAAGCTGCAAAGAAATTAGACTGGATTAAGCCATTTACTCAAGTAAAAAATACCAGCTACGACAAAGATAATTTTAAAATTGAATGGTTTGCAGATGGGCAACTGAATGTCAGTGCCAACTGTTTAGATCGTCATTTAAAAGAACACCCACTGAAACCTGCAATTATTTGGGAGGGGGATCATCCATCTCGCCATAAAATCATTTCTTTTGAAGAGCTGCATGATGAAGTGTGTCGTTTTGCCAATGTCTTAAAGAAAAATGGAATCGGGAAAGGTGATCGAGTCATTTTGTATATGCCGATGATCCCTGAAGCGGCGATTGCCATGCTGGCCTGTACCCGAATAGGGGCGGTGCATTGTGTGGTATTTGGTGGATTCTCTCCAGACTCATTGGCAAGTCGGATAGACGACAGTCAAGCTAAATTGGTGATTACCGCTGACCAAGGTATGCGTGGTGGTAAAACGATTCCTTTAAAAGAGAATGTAGATGCAGCATTGGCGCTGGATGGAACAACTTCCGTTGAAAAAATGATTGTGGTGCATCGAACAGGCCATCCAATAACAATGCAGGAGGGGCGTGACCTGTGGTATCACATGGAAATTATGACGGTCACAGATATCTGTCCGCCAGAACCGATGAATGCCGAAGATCCTTTATTTATTTTATATACGTCTGGATCAACAGGAAAGCCTAAAGGAGTGTTACATACTACGGGTGGTTATTTAACTTATGTCAATTCAACTTTCCGTGAAGTTTTTGATATTAAACAAGATGATGTGTTCTGGTGTACCGCAGATGTGGGTTGGATTACGGGGCATTCTTATGTGCTTTATGGACCATTATCCAATGGTACAACCACCGTCATGTCCGAAGGTATCCCACAATATCCAACATGGGCACGCACAGGGCATATTGTAGATAAGCATAACATTACCATTCTCTATACTGCACCAACAGCGATCCGCGCCATGATGCGTGAGGGTGATGCTTTTGTGCGTGAAAGTGACCGTAGCAGTTTACGTCTATTGGGTACCGTGGGTGAGCCGATTAATCCAGAAGCATGGAATTGGTACTATACCGTTGTTGGTGAAAGCCGTTGTCCAATTGTGGATACATGGTGGCAAACTGAAACAGGCGGTATTTTAATTTCTCCACTGCCGGGTGCAACCCCACTTAAACCGGGTTCGGCCACTCGTCCATTGTTTGGCGTACAACCAGCATTGGTTGATGCTGAGGGTCAAGAACTTGAAGGTGAAGCAGAAGGCAATTTGATTATTAAGAATTCTTGGCCGGGGCAAATGCGGACCATTTGGGGCGATCCTGAGCGATTTATTGAAGCGTATTTCTCGACCTATCCGGGCAGTTATTTTACTGGTGATGGTGCGCGCCGTGATAAAGATGGTTATTACTGGATTACAGGCCGTGTAGATGATGTCTTGAATGTTTCGGGCCACCGTTTGGGCACTGCTGAAATTGAAAGTGCCTTGGTTGCGCATGCAAAAGTCGCTGAATCTGCAGTTGTTGGTATGCCACATGAGATTAAAGGGCAAGGCATAGCGGCTTATGTGACCTTGCAGGCGGGTGAAGCTGAAACTGAAGAATTACGTAAAGAATTGGTCAGTTGGGTACGTAAAGTGCTGGGACCTGTGGCAACACCTGATGCAATTTATTGGGCACCTGCTTTGCCAAAAACCCGTTCTGGAAAAATCATGCGACGCATTTTAAGAAAAATTGCTGCCAATGAGCTAGATAGTTTAGGTGACACTTCTACTTTGGCTGATCCAGGTGTGGTAGATCAGTTGATTACAGAGGTTAAAGCCAATTCTTAGTGATTGAAGCCTTTTGATTTTGCTAGCCAAAGGTTGAATACCGTTAGAGAAATTCTAGCGGTATTTTTTGTTATTGATTTTCAAACCACAGAATAAGTAATGCAGGCATTGAGATAAGGAAATCTTACTTGATTTGATAAGCTCAAGGCACTGGGAATAAGAGTAAATATGATGAATGCACCTCAACAGGCGTTAAACCTTTCTGCTTTAGCAACGGCAAAGCAATTGGCAGAACAATTTGCGCAGACTGCTGCTGAGCGTGATAAAGCAGGTGGTAATCCGAAGCTGGAACGGGATTTGATTCGGCAAAGTGGCTTATTGGGACTGTCTATTCCACAACAATATGGCGGGCAAGGAGCAAACTGGAAAACAATTTTCCAGACCATTCAAAATATTGCACAAGTCGATAGTTCCTTAGCACATGTATATGGCTTTCATCATTTACTAATCGCCACTGTGCAGTTATTTGCTCAGCCTGAACAATATTCGTCATGGTTTGAACACACCGCCCGCAATAACTTGTTTTGGGGCAATACTTTAAACCCTTTAGATCAGCGCACGAAGGTACAACAACTCACTGAGAACGACTTTATTTTTCATGGTGATAAAAGCTTTTGCTCAGGATCAATAGATTCAGACATACTGCTTTGTTCGGGCTTTAATGATGCTGGAAAATTACTGATAGCTGTGATCCCAACACGTCGAGAAGGGGTCAGTTTTTTAGGCGATTGGAATAATATGGGGCAGCGTCAAACGGACAGTGGAACCAGTCATTTTGAACAGGTCAAAATTCACAAAGATGAGTTATTGTTAAATCCAGGACCATTAAGTACACCTTACTCCAGTTTACGACCTTTGATCGCACAATTGATTTTTGTGCATCTGTTTCTAGGCGTTGCTGAAGGTGCCTTTGACCTTGCGAGACAAACGATACAAAGTCAGAAAGCATGGTCAACGTCTTTGGCTGAAAATGCGGTGAATGATCCATTTACCCAGAAGCATTTTGCTGAGTTTTATGTACAGCTTGAAAGTGTACGTTTACTTGCCGATAAAGCCATTGCAGCATTGCAAGCGGCTTGGAATATTGGTGAGCAATTAACAGCAGAACAACGTGGTGAAGTCTCAATTGCTATTGCGACTGCAAAAATTGCTGCAACCAATAGCTCGCTGTTTATAACGCAGAATATTTTCCAAGTGATGGGTGCCAGAGCGACAACAGCCAAATTAAATTTAGATCGTTTTTGGCGAAATGTCCGTACTCAGACCTTGCATGATCCGATTGATTATAAGTATCAGGAAGTAGGGGAATGGGTATTGACTGGAAAAGTGCCCGATCCAAGTTTTTACGCTTGAACCTAAGCCGACCGATTACATTTTATAAAAGTTCATTCTTAGCGCTTTAGCAGTTGGTATTGCCTATCTTAGATTGAAAAAAATCTGTGTTGGATAAGGGGTAGGTCTTATACCCCCCTACCAACAGCGACAATTATGTTGCCTTGCAATAGATACAACATGAATGATCTAACAATGCACAAAGCTAAAGCCTAGCCCGATCTGACGTGTTTCAGCATCAAGGATTGGATTTTTGCTTTAAGCTATTGAGCACTTCATACGCTGCCTTAATTCGCTCAGCATTGGGAATTTTTTTATTCATTAACATCACCAAGCCAAAGTTCTCTTGTGGAATATAAATCACATATGTCCCAAAACCATTGGTAGAGCCAGTTTTATGAAAGACTCTTGAACCAGTCTTCACGAGGGTTTTTTCAACAGGGTTAGATTGCATCACAACCCGATCAGAATTGCTTTCTAATAGTGTGTTTAATGTAGCTGGGTAGCTGAACGATTCCCAGCCAAGGGCTTGGGTCATACCACCCATTTTAAAGTAACCCGTATGTGTTGCTAGAATTGCAGGTTTAATCGCTGCTTTGGCTTGATCTGGATTTAAGTTTAAATTTAAAAAATGTAGCATGTCAGGTAGGCTAGATTTCACCCCATAGGCTTGCGCATCAAAAGCGCCAGCAGTGACCCGAAGCGGGTGATTATTTTGATCATAACCAAAAGCATAGTTGCCTTGTTGTGCTTTAGGAACTTGGACATAAGTATGTTGGAGTTCTAGTTTGGGGAAGATCACTTGCTCTAATAAGGCGCTAAAAGGCATGTTCATGGCTTTAGCGGTCGCTTCACCGAATAGCCCTATGCTTGGATTAGAATATTGTCGAAATTGACCAATCGGGTTTTTGACTTTCCAATCTTGAAAATATTGAAGTGTTTGCGCATCTGTTTTTATTTGATCAGGAAATTGCAATGGAAGATTACCACTGGTGTAGGTGGCCAATTCTAAGAGTGTGACTTGATTAATGTCTGAGTTTTTTAATGCGGGTATATATTTACCAGGATGGTCTTGAAGAGAAATTTTGCCTAAATTTTCTGTATAAGTGCCTGCTGTTGCAGTAAATATCTTACTGACTGAGCCTAGTTCAAAAAGGGTATTTTTATTTACGGCTTTCGCATTCGCAAGTGATTGTACGCCGTAGTATTTTTCATAACTTTTCCCGTTATACAAAACACCTATTGCCATACCGGGCACTGCATAAGTTTTCATTAATGGCTGAAATGCAGTATTCATCGCAGTTTCAACCTTTATAGACGTTGCAGGTATCTCATTGGCGTTTACATAGGTCGTCAAGCTCATACTGCCGATGAGGACGCAAAATATCGTTTTTGTTTTATTTAAAACTACCATGCCCACTTTTTCCATCTATGCTACAAAAAGGGCGTATTTTAAGGTTGAAAGAAATTTTTTCCAAGATTGCGGTTGTTGAGTATATGTATAGAACAAATACACTCGATGATTCAATAAAACAAAAGTTGGCTAATGTATGTAAGGATAATTGTACTGATTTATACGATTCTATTTTTTATAAATGCTTTTTATTTATTCTAAAAAAAATCCCTCAAGCCGAGTCAAGAGGGAAAGCTGCAAAGCTGTTTTAGTTATTTATTGTTGTTTTCACAGCACCATCGATGAAGAGATAGGCCTTAAGCTGATTTTGCAGTAATTTGATCTTTTTGCGCTTCTTCAATTTGACGAACCAAAGGCAAGACCTTTTCACCGAAATATTCAACTTCTTCGATGAAATGTAAAAAGCCAGATAACACCAGATCTACGCCTACATTTTTGAGTGCAACAATACGTTCAGCAATTTGTTGCGGTGTACCAATCAGATTGGTTTTAAAGCCATCGTTATATTGCACCAAGTCTTCAAATGTTGATTTTGCCCAATTACCTTCACCTTCTTTAGATGCCGCGCCCGCTTCACGGGTTGCATCGCCAAAGGCATTGACTGCTTCAACATTGGCTTGGTCAATAATCTCTTGCAACACCGCTTTTGCTTCTTCTTCAGTGTCACGAGCAATGATAAAAGCATTGACCCCGATTTTGACTGAGTGGTTATTTAGCTTGGCTTTTTCACGAATATCATCGATTTGTTTTTTGAGTTCCTCAGGTGTATTGCCATTGGTGAAATACCAATCTGAAACACGCGAAGCCATGTCACGTGCAGCACGTGAACTTCCACCTTGGAATACTTCAATATGGGGTTTTTGCAAAGGCTTTGGTTTTAAAGTGTAGTCTTTAAACTGATAATATTTACCATCAAAACTATAATTATCTGTCGTCCAAATACCTTTTAAAGTACGAATAAATTCTTCAGAACGAACATAGCGTTCATCATGTTCAGGCCATGGCTCACCAATGGCATCAAACTCGCCACGGAACCAGCCACTTACGACATTAATCGCAATACGCCCATTGGTCAGGTAATCAATGGTCGCCAACTGTTTTGCGGCTAAAACAGGTTTCCATGGTCCCGGAAGAATTGCTGCAATTACTTTTAATTTTTCAGTCTTGGCTAAAAGTGCATGACTAAAACTCACAGATTCATGTTGATTTTCAGCGCCATAACCTGCGGTAAAACGAATTTGGGTGAGGGCATATTCAAAACCACTTTTTTCGGCAGCTTGTGCCAAACGTACATTGTAGTCATAGCTCCAGTCTGTACGTTGTTCAATATTACTGACCACTAAGCCGCCACTGACATTGGGAACCCAATAGGCAAATCGAATTGCTTGACCATTATTCGATGAAAACTGTGACATATCATAACCCTCAATTTTTTATGATTTATTCATAACAAGGTTGCGCTTAAGCAACCTGTGATTGTGGTGTTTTGGATTTTGCATGTAGACGAGACTCTGCCGCATCCAAGTCTGGTATCGCCGCGGAAGGAAGCACATCATCTTGCTCAATCTGTTTGTTGATGCCTAAATTTTGATTGGCTTGTTCTGTTTTGGCTTTCACCACTTCTGCTCGCTGACCTTTTGCAGGCGCCCATTCTAAAATTGGCAATGCACGTGCAACAGCTAAAGTGATACGGTCTTGGATGTGTTCACTTTTAATGGTGTACTCAGGTGTGAAGTCACGATCTGTTGCATAGACACCAATAGGCAGCGTTTGCGCTTGAAAGAAGCTAAATAATGGACGTAACTGATGCTCTAGAACTAAAGCATGACGGTCACTACCACCCGATGCAGCAAGCAATACAGGAACATCGACTAGCGCTGTTTGTTCAACAAAATCAAAGAAATGTTTAAATAAACCAGTAAATGATGCACGATAAACAGGTGTTCCCACGATGAGCGCATCTGCTGCTTCTACGGCAGCTAAGTCATCTTGAACACGTTGTGGCAGTTGGTTGCGATAAATTGCGCCGCCTAACAAATGGCCTATTTCACTGAATTTAATAAAATGAACATGAATCGGTGTTGCCTGACCCAGCTCATCTAAAATCGCTTGCACTAAACTTTCGGTTTTTGAAGGGTTATTTAATCCCCCTGAAACAGCAACAATATTTAATGGTTTTTGTTGAGTATAAATAGACATGTTGGCAACCTAATAAATTGAATCTCGGAATGCCATTCATTAATCTATATTTGACGAAGCGCTGTAAAATAATGAAAAACAGATTGGTTATCTGTTTTTAAGATAAACCAGAAAGCCTTTGAATAATGCACGATTTCGTCTTTTAAGTATTTGAAGTTAAATAATATTCTTAAAATGAATAAGTAATTAATTTTTAACTGTTTATTTTATATTTAAAAGTGATATTTAAATCTTAATTTCGATAAATGACCTAAAGATTGTAGGGAATTTTAATTAAAGCCGACAAATTATTCAAAAATTCGTTAATATTTACGTATCCTAAATAGCAATAGTGCGGTTAGAATGAAATAACTGCGCTAGAGATCTCTCGCTTCGCTTATGAATATTTTAATCGTTGATGATCATCCACTGTTTCGCCATGCGTTAATTCAGGCGGTTCGTTATAGTTTGCCACAGGCTCAAATTAGTGAAACTGCGGCTGTTAATGAATTTTATGAGCGTTTGGAAAATGGTCCAGAACCAGATCTCGTCTTGTTGGATTTAAATCTGCCAGGCGCATCGGGTTTCTCTGCATTGGTACATGTTCGTGCACAGTATCCTGCACTTCCTATTATTGTGGTTTCTGCTCACGAAGATGCGTCCATTATTCAACGTGCAATTGCACATGGCGCAATGGGCTATATTCCTAAATCTGCGCATCCAAGCCATATTGGGGAAGCAATTCGCCAAGTGCTTGATGGTGATATTTGGTTACCGCCAAACTTACCCGCAGCGAATATGAATTTTGACCCGCGTGCTGCAGATGAAACAGCTTTAGCTGAACGTATTCAATCGTTAACACCTCAACAGTTCCGTGTATTGATGATGGTGGCAGAAGGTTTATTGAATAAGCAAATTGCTTATGAACTTGATGTTTCGGAAGCGACCATTAAAGCGCATGTGACGGCAATTTTCCGTAAATTAGGTGTACAGAACCGTACTCAAGCGGTACTCGCAATCAATGCACTAAATATTGAAGAACGAAAAGTTTAAGATTTTTGCTGGTTAAATTTAACCTCAATATATTGAAAAATTACGAGAAGAGTGTATTAAAAAATATGCTCTTTTTTATTTTCTAATTTCTGCATTTCCTCATGTAATTTTATTTAAAATCAAATATTTAAGATTTATATCTTATTTGAATCATCAAGACATAGTCTGTAATAAAACTTTAGCTTTTATCAAGAGTTAAAAATAGGCGTATACTGAACGGACATGAGGAATAATTATGTCTGAAGCACCTGAATCTACAGCTTATATTGAGTATGGCACTCGGCCTTTTATCGCAATTTTACTTTCATTGTTTTTAGCTGGCTTTGCTGTATTTTCATCGTTGTACTGTGTTCAGCCGATGATGCCGTTTTTGGCAAGTTTTTTTCATGTTACGCCAACCCATAGCAGTTTCCCGCTTTCATTTTCCACCATTGCCTTAGCCTTAGGGCTTCTTTTTGCAGGACTGATTTCAGATCGTTATGGTCGTAAGCAGATCATGGCCATTTCTTTATTTTCCACCGCAAGCTTATTATTGCTAAGTTCGTTTTTACCGTATTGGGAAATATTCCTTGCAACACGTATGATGATTGGCTTGGCTGTTAGTGGTGTTGCTTCTGTAGCAATGACCTATATCGGTGAAGAAATTGCACAAAAAGATGTTGGCTTTGCCATGGGGCTGTATATTTCAGGGACAGCAATAGGGGGAATGGGCGGGCGTTTGATTGCAGGGGTATTGCTGGATTATATCTCTTGGCAAACTGCGACGATGATTATTGGTCTACTTAATTTATTGATCGCGATTACATTTTACATAGCCTTACCTGCCTCTAAACACTTTAAATCTTATCCCATTCAATTCACACGTTTTATCGAATCCTTTAAAAAAAATCTTTCTGACCCAAAGCTGAGACTATTGTTTGTCGAAGGTTTTATTCTGATGGGATGCTTTGTGACCGTGTTTAATTACATGAGTTATCATCTGTTAGAAAAACCTTTTGAATTGTCACAAACATGGATTGGTTTAATCTCGATAGCCTATTTATCTGGCATTTATAGTTCGCCTCGTGCAGCCAGTTGGAGTCGTCAATTTGGACGAGGTAAAGTGCTGATTGTGATGTTCTCAAGCATGATTCTGGGGTTATGGATGATGCTGATTCCATCATTATGGGGGATTTTGATTGGCCTATTGATTTTTACTTTCTCATTTTTTGCCGCCCATTCCACATCAAGCAGTTGGGTATCAGTACAATCCTTACAATATCGTGCAGTCGGCTCTTCGCTTTATCTATTTTGTTATTATCTTGGTTCAAGTTTCTTGGGCAGCAGTAGTGGTTTAGTCTGGGAAAAATATGGATGGTTTGGCCTAACGGTTACGATGACTTGTGTACTTTGTATCGGGCTATTGGTGGCTTTAAAATTAAATCAAACACAGCATAAAGATCAGGTAAAAGTATGAGCAGCTGCATCTACATAGCGTTAAATAAGCTTTTCTATTCAATTTCTCTGCGCTTTTAAACAATGCATCCTGATGGGTAAATTTTCCTTTTATAACGGATGACGAATACATTTAACATCTTAAAAAGCTATCAATAACAGACTAAATAGAAGATCAAGAAGAAATGTTTACTTTTTAATCAAACAACATGAGTAAAATTCATGGTAAAATGATCAACTTTCATTTTAGATCTCTCCCGATCGCCAACTGCCAATCGAGAAACTCATCATGTCGACCGCTTATACTGCTCAGACAGCGCCTACTGCGTTGTTTGATTATGACAAATATTGGGCATCGTGCTTTGAACCAGCACCATTTTTGCCAATGTCACGTGAGGAGATGGATCAACTCGGTTGGGATAGTTGTGACTTTATCCTAGTATGTGGTGACGCTTATATCGATCATCCATCGTTCTGTTCAGGAATTATTGGCCGAACGCTTGAAGCACAGGGTTTCCGTGTAGGGATTATTGCACAACCAGATTGGACTTCTGCTGAAGCATTTAAAGTGCTAGGTAAACCGAATATTGCATGGGGTGTGACCGCGGGTAATATGGATTCTATGATCAACCGCTATACGGCTGACCGTAAAATCCGTTCTGATGATGCATATTCACCAGATAATCTACCCAATAAACGTCCTGACCGTGCTGCAACTGTATATTGTCAGCGTTGCCGTGAAGCATTTCCTGATGTACCCGTATTATTGGGCGGTATCGAAGCATCATTACGCCGTATTGCACATTATGATTACTGGTCAGACAAAGTTCGTCGTTCAGTGCTGATGGATTCAAAAGCGGATTTATTGATGTATGGCAATGGTGAACGGTCTGTTGTTGAAGTCATGCATCGTCTTGCCAAAGGCGAAAAAATTCATGAAATCACCGATGTTCGTGGTACTGCATTCATCGTCAATAAAATTAATCGTGTTTCTAAAGCCAAGTTTGTTGAAATTGCATCGAATGATGTTGATGCGATTGGTCGTGTTGACCCAATCATCAATCCATATGTAATGACTGAAGATTTAGATGGTTGTGAAATTGAACAAGGCAAAGGAAATTCTTTAACCCAATATCAAAATTTCCAAAAAGAATTGGTGGCAAATCCTGTTGTTCGTGAAGGTGATCAACTGGATGAGAATACCCAGATTGTACGTTTACTGCCAACATCCAAAGCGATTAAACATAAATTACCGCCGCGTGAATTGGCTGTGATTCGTTTGCCTGCTTTTGAAGAAGTGGCAACGGATCCTGTACTTTATGCACATACCAACCGCATCTTGCATCTTGAAACCAATCCGGGGAATGCTCGTGCATTGGTACAAAAGCATGGTGAACGTGATGTATGGTTAAATGCACCACCGATTCCATTGACCACCGAAGAAATGGATTATGTGTTTGACTTGCCTTATGCGCGTCTACCACATCCAGCTTATGGTGAAGCGCGTTTCCCTGCATTTGATATGATCAAATTCTCTGTAAATATCATGCGTGGTTGTTTTGGTGGTTGTACATTCTGTTCGATTACCGAACATGAAGGTCGTATTATTCAAAACCGTTCAGAAGAATCAATTTTACGTGAAGTAGAAAAAATTCGTGATACAGCCCCAGGTTTTACAGGCATCATTTCAGATTTAGGTGGTCCAACTGCAAACATGTATCGCTTGCAGTGTAAAGATCCTGAGATTGAAAAGAACTGTCGTAAACCTTCTTGTGTGTATCCAGGTGTATGTCAAAATTTACATACCGACCATGCACCACTTACTCAACTTTATCGCAAAGCACGTTCATTAAAAGGCATCAAAAAGATTCTGATTGGTTCAGGCTTACGTTATGACCTTGCGGTATTGAACCCTGAATATGTCAAAGAACTGGTTCAACACCATGTTGGCGGTTATTTAAAAATTGCACCAGAACATACCGAGAAAGGTCCATTATCGAAGATGATGAAACCGGGAATCGGGACCTATGATCGCTTTAAACAGATGTTTGATCGTTTTAGTAAGGAAGCGGGTAAAGAACAGTATTTAATCCCGTACTTTATCGCTGCGCATCCGGGAACGACTGATTATGACATGATGAATCTTGCGATCTGGCTTAAGAAAAATGGCTTCCGTGCCGATCAGGTGCAAACCTTTTATCCATCACCAATGGCGACCGCGACCACGATGTATCACACGGGGAAAAACCCGTTGGCCAAAGTGGCTCGTTATACCGAAAGTGTGGATATTGTAAAAGGTGAAAAGCGTCGTCGTTTACACAAAGCCTTCTTGCGTTACCATGATCCAAACAACTGGCCATTACTACGTGATGCATTATGTGAAATGGGCCGGGTAGATTTGATTGGTAACTCTAAGCATCATCTGATTCCAACATATCAACCGCAAGGAACTGAAGGGCAATACCAATCTGCGCGTAAGAAAAATTCGACTGTTGACGGTGATTCGCAAAAGCGTACTGGGGATAGC
Source organism: Acinetobacter sp. 1125_18A (assembly GCF_052824985.1). NCBI lineage: Bacteria > Pseudomonadati > Pseudomonadota > Gammaproteobacteria > Moraxellales > Moraxellaceae > Acinetobacter > Acinetobacter sp. 1125_18A. The sequence continues at coordinate 54,390 of NZ_VTDG01000014.1, read as the reverse complement.
CGTAATTCAAAGGCGAAAACTCAATCGCGCCCTTCCAATACCAAAAAGCGTCCTGAACGTGGTCAAATATTGACACAACATACAGGTTTACCGCCGCGCGAAACAGGTGATAAAAAACCATTTTCTGGAAATGGCAAAGCAAAGTCTAAGCCAAAAAGTAGAGCTTAGGTTCTATTTGATGTGGTAAGAAAGGATGCGTAAGTATCCTTTTTTATTGATTTAAATTTAGACAAAAGATATAGTGAAGATTCCTTTCAAGGACGTTTATGTCCTTAATTTTTTAAAAATGTTCAAAAATAAGATTACTCGTCAATTCACTCAAATTGAAGTTGATAAATTAACAAATAATTGTTACCCACTTTCACCACAGATGAATTCTGGAGATATTTTTCAGTGGCGTATGCGTGAAGATTTTTCACCTTATCAAATCAGATGTCACTTGCAAGAAATGGGCTATACAATCAAACAGCCAATTTGGACATTTTTATTGAGAATGGGGCAATCAGTTACTGAGTTACCTGATGGAACGAAAGTAAGTATTGCTGGTGAATATGAAGATTATTATGATCCCGATTTCAAGATTTATAACGATGTCATGATTCAAAAAATGAATGGAGAAATACAATTATGGCATTATCCTATTGAACAATTTCCCCCTACAGATTTTCATACAGCATATTATGATCAAGTAACTCACTCTATCTTCCTTATTGGAAATTTAGGTTATCCAGAAAATAGAAAAGAAGATAGTACACAAGTTTTAAGATTGAATCTAAATACATTAGAGATAGAAAAATTAGAGTGTTTTGGAAACATTCCATCTTGGTTACATCATCATGAAATGAAGGTGATAAATCAACATGAGCTTGAATTCAGTAACGGCCATGTGATTAAAAATAAAAAGTATTTAAGAAATCTATATACATGGCGGCTAAATATTCGAACTTTAGAATGGTCTCTTCCTAAACAAACGATATTTGATCACTGGACATTAAAATCTGAACATTATTATGGCTTTCCATTCTTTGAATGCCATCAACTCTTATGGGATGAGGAAAACATTACAGCGGAAGAGTTTGAGCAAAGTAAACAGAAAATAATAAATCATTTAGGTTATTTACCTAATTATAAAGCCTATAGATGGCTTTATATTCCTTTAGATGATGCAATAATTACACAAGATGAGCATGAGTATAGTAAGTATATTTCAAATTTGTACGGGTATACCCTTTTGTATTTTGAAAATGATGACCTAATGCAAGCCGTATTTCCAGATCACATTCCGTATGACTTCCAAAAATTTCTATTAAATGATTTAGTCTATCGCTTAAAGCAAATCACAGGGCATGATGTCATTGTAGAAAAAGTTGTTTAATAAAATACAAGGATGCCTAAGCATCCTTTCTTAAATCAGCAATTGAATAATAAAAATACGCAACTGTGGATAAGTCTTTGTAAACTGTTGAAAACTTTAGTGTACTAAAAACACACAATTCTCGAATATCCTTGTCCTACAATAGTACTCAAGATTCATTAAATTCAGTTGTATTCGCATTCAATACGCGATATATATGAGGTGTAATTCAATTCATTTGGTTGAAATACTAAGTGAATAAAACAAATAATAGTTCAATAAATAAGTTAAAAATGTGATTTATTTGATTATTTTGAAAAAGCAAATATGAGAATGCGTCTGGCATATTACAAAATTGAACTGATTAAAAATAGTATCTTTGATACACAAGAACTGGTCGTAGACCAAATTATAATAAAGAATTAGGAAATGAAAAATGGACATGATAATCGTTGCGAGTTTGATATTACTTGCTGTCGTGATTGCCGCTGCTTATAAAGGATTGAAAAATAAGCAACAAGCAGATAGTGCTTTACGAAGAAGAGCAGTATTTAACTCACATGAACAAATTACGTTTACGCGTTTAAAAGAAATTTTACCTGAAGCCAATATCTTGGCTCATGTATCTTTTGATGCCTTATTAACGACAAAATATTTACATACACGTCGTAAGTATCAGCAAATGTTTGCAGACTTTGTTGTGCTGGACAAAGATTATAAAGTTTTAGCTGTGATTGCTTTAGATGATATCAATGCGATTAAGCGTTCGAATCAAAATACCTATGAAGATGCTTTGTTACAGTCGGCAGGTTATCGCGTGATTCGCTATATGGGAATTCCAGAATATCAGGATTTGCGAGAAGATTTTTTAACAGAATTTTCAGAAATGAGCCATTCGCAAACGTTGGAGGAACATGTACTGGGGAAGTTTGATCTGTACTCAAATCGCGCATATAGCTAAGCAAAAAATGCATGTTTAAACATGCATTTTTTAGTTCATTCAAAATTTAGTATTGAGCTTATTCTGGTTTGACCGCAACAACCGTCATTTCAACTAAAACATCAGGTCGATAAAGCTTTGCTTCTACACAAGTTCTCGGCAGAGCTTGCATATCTGAACACCATGCATCCCAGATTTCGTTCATTCCTGCATAATCATTTTCGATGTCTTTTAAAAAAATCATCACAGACATAATGTGCTTTTTATCTGTGCCCGCATCTGCAAGAAAACGATCAATGATATCTAAGGTCTGTTGAGTTTGCCCTTTGATATCCAAACTTAAATCCGTAGCCAATTGACCCGCCAAGTGAACTAAATTTCCCGAAATTGCAATTTCAGAAAAGCGTTTTTCTACGTGCAAACGTTGTACAGTCATGATCATTCTCAAAGTTTGTTTATGTTTTAAATTTTACGTCATCATTTACAATCTGCAAATTAACTTTGTTGCTTGTTGGTGAATCTATCTATACGAATGAGAATTTTATACTTAAAAATAATCAAACAGTTATATTCTGGGCAAATAATGAAACTGCCTAAATTTAAAAATTGAATCTGCGCACCCCGCAACTGATTTAAACAAAATGCAATTGAACATTGCAGAGGACAAAGTTGTTGCAACTGCTTAAAGTGTTGTTGCTCCTGTAGTATGGAAATATTCATTGAAATACCTATTATTTAGAATTTATTTTTAAAACAGTGAATCGCTTTGAGCTATTCACTGTGCCGTTATCAAGCTTGAGGCGGCGTATAGGATTTAAGTTTTTGCTCAGGCTTATTGTTGATTTGATACCAGTCGATATGCCGTGTAATAAACATCACCACAGCAAGTAAAACAAATGAAATGATAGAGCCAATTAGGAAGGTTTTGCCTGAAGATTGCAATAGCATATACATCACGGCATAAAGTGAACTCAGGATGATACTGAATAGGCCAGCGGCTTTAAAACCTTTCATCACATAGTATAAGTACCAACTCATGAGCCCGACACAGGCAATTCCAGCAACGAAATAAGCCCATGCAAAGGCATAGTATTCACTGATTGAAAGTAGTAAAACAAAGAACACCACTTGAGCCATCGCCACCAAAGAATATTGAATGGGGTGAATCCGTAAGCTTTTAAGCACTTCGAAGAGAAAGAAACAAGCAAAGGTGATGATGATAATCACGATACCGTATTTAATCGCACGATCTGTTTGTGTATAGACATTGACTGATTCTAGGAATTCTGTTGATAAACCAATACTTTGACTAGGTTCACCCATATAAGCCGGCTCTTGTGCAAAATAGCCATTACTAAACTGGCGAATACACTCATTGTTGTCGCAATCAATCAATTTACTGATGTTTTGATGACCTAGAGCAATATTTTTCCATTGTGCGGTGAATTGTTGCGGTGTACTGGTTTTTGCAAAGGGTAAGTTTTGTCCTGAATATTTGGTATCCGCCCAATTGCCTTTGGCCTGATAAGTGACACTACGACTGGTTGGGATCAGGGTGAATTTTCCCAGACCCGTAATATTGGCGGTTAAATCAAAAGTGAAACCATTTTGAATGGCATTGATTAATTCAGGATATTTTTTTGCAGAAACATACATAAAGTCAAAACCAGAACTGTTACTGCCTTGAGCACTCATTTCAAAAGCATAAGTTTTGTTGAGCATGTTTAAGCTCGGTTGGGTATCCAAACCGCGAGGATCATGTACAGGGAAGATAATTTCAGCTCGGTCCCATTGGTAATCTTTCTTTTCAAGTGTTGGTTTTTGGAATACGCCTTTGGCCATGAGATTGGCGGTGTAGCTAATTGCTCGATAGATGGTGCGTTTATAAGTGTTGTCCGAAACATTAAAGTTGGATGACCATTGCGTGCTGTCAGCACTGATATATAGCCATTGTTCCTCAGTACACAAGTAGGCCACCTTCTTTTCATCGAGGCAGTTTTTTTGCTCATTGTAGGGCACACGGATATACGGTGAAATCACGGTTTGAGGGCTAATATTGTTTTGTGCAATTTCTTTCAGAAATGCCCGTTGATAATCTTGTCGTTCTGAGACCAGACTGGTAATAAAGAGTAAGCCTATCCCAAATAAGGCAACTAAAATTGCGATTGCAATAATTTTGAATGTAATAAAGTTGGATCGCATCACTGTTTTCCTTCGCCGTTGTTTGTTGTCAGTGTTGAGTGTGCGAAACAGCAATGTGCTTTGTTTGAGGCGTATAGGTTTTTTATATGAATTTTAAGTGAAGTTTGGTCGCGCTAAGGCAATTGAATTTTTACCAATACACCCTTTTGGTGGGGTTGTAAGATGGTGATTTCATTTCCTTGAATATTGCCAATGTGAATCTGTCCATGGTGTTGTTCAATGACTTGTTTAACAATGCTCAGTCCAATACCAGAACTGCGTTGTTGGCTAATCGGACGAGGCAAGGAAAAATAAGTATCAAACACTTGCGTGAGTGCATAATCTGGAATCCATTCGCCCTCATTAAAAACCTGTAATTCTATCTGCTGGTGTGTTTGACGATGAAGCCGAATCAGGATTTTTGCTGAATCTGTGGAAAAATCCAGCGCATTATCTAAAATATTGGCAAGGGTTTGTTGAATCCAAAATCGATCTGCACGAAGCATACAATTGGCTTCAATATCCAGTAAACACTGGATTTTTTTGGCTTGAATTTGACTGGCATGCTGGTCTAAAGTCTGTTGAATCAGTTCAGATAAATTGAAATCTTGCATTTCAATTTGATGTTTAGATTTTTCCAGACGGGTCAATAAGAGCATTCGATCAATCAGGCTACGCAAGCGCTGGCTTTGTTCATGAATATGCGTGGCAAATTGTTGTTGATCATTTAGTGGTAAATCTTCTTTGAGTAGTTCTGCACTGGCTTGAATTGCGGTAAGCGGACTTTTGAGTTCATGGGTCAGTGTATTGACATAGTGTTCCACATAAGCACGATCTTCGAGTTTTTCTCGCATATTTTCAACTGCTTGAGCAACTTGATTGAGTTCTTTTGCCGAATGAAAATAGGGGGTTTGATTGACAGGTGCAAGTGCCTGCGCGTATTTACGGACACGGTCAATACTGTGTTTTAGCCAATAGGCCACCAAACTGGCAAGAAACAGACTGAGTAATGTAATCCAAGCGGCTTGTCGGATCAGCTGATTTTCAGCACGCTGAATATAAGGTTGTACTGAAATATTGGGCTTTCCAATACTGACAACGCCAATCAATTGCTGTTGTTGACCAACTTGATAATAGATTGGCGCTGCAATAAACATAGTGCTGCTATTGCTGTCCTTTTCATAACTGCGTGTAGAGCGAACGCCGTATTTTCCCTTTAAGGTCAGGTAAACATCATTCCATCGTGAGTAATCTTGTCCTGTAGCGATACCTTGTGAGTCATAAATGACGATACCTTTGTTGTCGGTAATATAGATTTGTTGATTGATTTCATTTTTATTATGTTTCCAGATCGTGGCATTGAGTTTTCGATTCAGCGCTTTTTGAATTTTTTCATCAAACTGAATGGTACTGACTTTATTTTCATAGACATCTTCAGCCACTAACATCGCGATAATATTGGCATTTTCCGCAAGAGTATCTTCTACGACCTGTCGTACATTGGGCTTTACTTGTTGATTGAAGGTATAAGACATAAACCATAAACCCAGCAAGATGATCAATCCAAAGAAGAACCAAATACGAATAAAAATGGACATGGTTTATCCTTGCCTTTTTAAACTATAGCCAAAGCCTCGGTGGGTTTCGATCGGGTCTTGCTCAGGAGAGATCTGCTTGAGTTTATTGCGAATACTTTTGATATGGGTATCGACTGTTCTTTCTAAACTATGCTCAGGGTGCTCCCATACATGATCCATCAATTGTTGACGGCTAAACACCTGTTCAGGGCGTTGAATCAATAATTTAAGTAAGCGATATTCATAGCGAGTCAGCTGCAGTATTGTGCCTAAGTAATGAATTTGCAAAGCCTCATCATTGCATTGCCAAACTTTAGCTGGCGTTGTAGAAAGCTGTGTATTTGTCTGTGAGGTGTGCTGTAACTGATTTTGTATCTCCATTCTGCGCCAAATGGCTTTAATCCGAGACACAATTTCACGCGAACTAAATGGCTTGGTACAGTAGTCATCTGCGCCAATTTCTAAACCCACAATACGATCTATTTCATCATCTCTTGCGGTTAAAAATAGCAAGGGTGTGTGATTAAAGAGACGAATTTTTTTGCAGACATCAAAACCATTTAAATCAGGTAATCCAACATCTAAAATAATAAAATCAAATGGTTTTTGTTGAATAAAATCAATGGCTTGCAGGCCTGAATTGGCCCAAGTCACTTGCCAGTCTTCTCGTTCAAGTGCGTAACGTAACGGCATAAGAATAGCAGCATCATCTTCTACACATAAAATCTGTTTTTTATTATTCATTGCATTTAAAAACTCATAATCTCAATAGGAGTGTACTCAAATTGAAATACTTAGGCGAATGAATTTTCAGTGAAGTTTAGATGAACTGTTTTATTGTTTGAAATTGGCTGAATGCTTGTTGGGGTGGGCTTTTACCCATGTGAATTTCTGAGCGCCCTGTAATCTTCGGATTTGATCGTCACGCCAATCACAGGACAGCAAATCAAAAGTATTGGTGACTTTTGATATCTCGGCAACGACATGGGTAATGTATTGCGGAAAATAGATTACTCTAATTTTGATCAATTTGGGTAAATTTTTATCGAATTATATTTCTTTTGAGTAAAAAATATTCAATTTGTCCACATATCTAAGCAAGATTAAAAAAACGATTTTGAAGAAGAAAACAGGATGCCAAAGCATCCTGTTTTAACGATTGATTAATCAGGTCATGCCTGAAAATTGGATCAGCGTTTAACCACGATAGAGTCAATACCGCTATGTTGTAAGGTTTGTTGGGCAATCACTGCTGCATTTTGTGATTCATAAGGGCCTGAAATCACACGATACCAAGTTTTCCCCGCTTCTGTGCTTTGAACCACATCGGCAGATAAACCATTTAAGATAATTTCAGCACGACGTGCATCGGCAGCATCAGGATCATCATAACTACGAACTTGAAGGATATATTCAGGTTGAACAGGTGTTGTACGTTCAGCATTTACACCGACATCCACATTTTCAGATTGAGAGGGCGCTTCAACAATTACAGGTTGTTGTTGATTTCTGCTTTCAGGAACAGCTTGTTCAGGAATAGGGGTAACCTGTTGTTGGGGTAACAGATCATAAAAACGATAGTCTTTGTTGGTATCTTCTTGATAATGCTCAGACGTGATTTCGTTTTTGGGTTGGACGGGCGCCCACGGTTTCCAGAGCATCAGTGCGACACCAAAACTTAACACGATTAAAATGACGACAAGCATCCCTAACCATTTAGGAATCAATGGTTGTTTAGGTTTGGTTGGCCTTTCTGAAACACCGCGTTGCGTTTTTCCAAACACGTGGAACCCTCTTATTATGTATTGCTTAGATCGTGTTCAAGCATAGTTTTGCTTGAACACGATGTAAAGTAATGATTTATTACACACTTCAATGCTTACGTTGAGCCAGACCTTGGTCTTGGGAACATGTAAAGCAATTCTTGACTTACATACTTTCAGGTGCAGAGACACCCAATAATTCAAGACCATTATGTAAGACTTGTTTGATATTTGCTGAAAGCAATAAACGGGCTTGAGTCAATTCTGCATCATCACCCAATACTTTATTCTCGTTGTACCAACCATGGAATAAAGCAGCAAGTTCTTTCAAATAATTACCAACTTGATGTGGTTCATAATTATTTGCAGCGCGAATAAGCACTTCAGGATAAGCCGCGAGTTTCGCTAAAATTTCAGTTTCAGCATCAAGTTCTAATTTTGCAGCAAATTGACGTGCATTTTCAGTATCAAATTGAATGTTTGTTGTTGCTGCTTTTTCTAACATACGGCAAATACGAGCATGTGCATATTGAATATAATACACAGCATTGTCTTTGCTTTGAGATACTGCTAAATCTAAATCGAAATCAATGTGCTGTTCAGATTTACGCATTACATAATAAAAACGTGCTGCATCATTGCCGACTTCTTTACGAAGATCGCGTAATGTCACGAATTGACCTGAACGAGATGACATTTGTACCATCTCACCACCACGCCATAAGCTGACGAACTGTACTAAAAGTACCGTCAATTTAGATGAGTCATAGCCCATCGCATCAATTGCAGCTTTAACACGTGCAATATAGCCATGGTGGTCTGAACCCCAAATATCAACAAGGTCAGTAAAGCCACGTTGTAATTTATTTAAATGATAGGCAATGTCAGAGGCAAAGTACGTGGTTTGTCCATTACGACGTTTGACTACACGGTCTTTTTCATCACCAAATTCAGTTGATTTAAACCAAATGTTGCCATCTTTTTCATAAAGAAAACCACGTTGATCTAATGTTTGTAAGGCTTCATCAATTTTTTCAGCCAAAGATGCTTCACTAAACCAGTGATTAAATGTTACGCCAAACTCACCAAGGTCATCTTTAATGTCATCTAAAATGGCATGTAAAGCTGCTTGATGGAATACACGATAACCTTCACCCACTAAAGCTTGTGCGTTGTGAATTAAGCCATCAATGTGCTTTTCTTTATCGCCTGAAACAACCACTTTATTGCCATCGGCATCAAGCTCTTCAGCATATTGCACATCTTCAGGAACATCTTTGTAAACATCAGCCACACTACGTACATATGCATCAGCATGTTTGTCGATGATACCTTGGGCGATTTCTTTAACGTAATCACCTTGATAAGCATTTTTAGGAAAAACTAAAGTTTGGCCGCTTAATTCTAAATAACGTAAATAAGTTGATGTGGCGAGGATGTCCATTTGACGGCCAGCATCATTGACATAATATTCACGTTCAACTTTGGCACCTGTTGCTTCAAGTAAGTTTGCAACAGTCATACCATATGCAGCACCACGACCATGACCTACATGCAGGCTAGAGGTTGGGTTGGCAGAAACGAATTCAACCTGAATTTTCTTGGCTGCATTTGCTTGGGTTTTACCAAATTGTTCTTTTTGTGCTTGGATTTGATCCAACACAGTAAAGCGCTGATCGGCATTTAAAAAGAAGTTGATAAAACCAGGACCCGCAATTTCAGCTTTTGCAATATCGACCACTTCGGGTAAATTTGCCAAAATTTTCTCTGCAAGATCACGTGGTTTCATACCAGCAACTTTAGCGCCCATCATGGCAATGTTTGATGCGAAATCACCGTGGCTTCGGTCTTTAGTTCGCGTTAAAACACTCGTGTTTTTCCAGTCAGATGGAAGAGTCCCTTCAGCTTGTAGGGATTGCACTGCATGATCAAGAGCTGCTTGTATGGCCGTATTCATAATCTATAGAGAAATAAATGTCGCAGAAAAACGCTAAATATAGCAAATTTTGCGCCTTTTAGGTGAATGCATTTGTATAGAATAAAACTTATTCGATAAGAAAAATGGCAGTATGCTCGATTTCACTCTTTATAAATGTGGTTAAGGTTACGTGGAAGGATTAATTGTTTCAGGTTCATTAAAAGAATAAAATGTGTCCTGTTGGTAAATTTAGAGCGATATATGTCAAATACTCCTCCCACAATTATTGGCAATATCCCAAAACTCCCTGCAAAATTTGCAGCATGGATTATGCCGTTGTTCTTATCTTGTTTAATGAGTGGCATGGTGTCATTGATTAATATGTTGATCAATGTGGGATTGATTAGCGGATTCTGGATCAAGTGGCTTGCTGCATGGATGGTATCATGGGCTGTGGCATATCCTGTGGTTTTGATTGTTTTACCCTTAGTACGACGTTTAACCGCCGTATTTGTGGATATGCCTAAATAATGGATCTACTCTTTACATGTGACAGGCTTGCTGAGTAACTCAGCATGGCCATTTGTAAAGGTATAAAGTTTGGAATTGTTAAAGATTTTAATCACTTTGGCTTTACTCAGTGCCGTTTTAAATGTCGGCATTTTTTTCGCATTGACTAAGTCAAATGGATTGCCATAGTTGTTATTGTCGATTAAGAATTGAACCTGACCGGTTTGCGCATCATGTGCTTTAAGCAGCTCTTTACCATCTTTATCTTCAATCGTAAAACCAGACTTCTGCGAAGGAATCTTACAATTCAAACGCAAATATAGGACGTTTCCATCACTGGATTTGTTTTGTAAGGTGTAAATACCTTGAAGATCATTTTCAATATAGACCCATTGTCCAGTGGGCATATTGATCTTCATTTGTTCTAGTTTTTCGAGGGTGGCTTTACTGACATCAACCACGCCTTGTTGATCAACTTCTGGGATTTTGGCTTCGCCTAAGCCCACCATGCTTTTGACTTTTTCAGTGGTTTTAGAAACACCAGAAGAGACCTTTTTTGCAGTTTGGCAGCCAGTACATGCAATGACTGTGCTAAGAAGGAGTAGAGAGATCTTTGTGTTCATTGTTATTGGTTTAGCTTCATCGTATTTTAAACAAAATAAATCTAATCAGAAAAAAAATCAATCATTGGTCAAAATTGTGCATAAATATGCAGTTTTAATGGCGGGATTATGGCTCATTATTTTAGGGCAAAATATGAAATTAGATAAAAACCAGAATTTGATCAGTAAAACTGAGAATAATTTATCATTCTGTAAAATACTTTGAATATCATTATCACGTATCTAAATACCCATTTAGTCAAAAATAGGCTTAAGCTTGTATCAGACCAAAGTCGTAGCTTAGCAAAAGATAGAAGCAGGCAGTCTGCTTCAATGAGAATGGAAATGCCAACGGAAACCCTGAAAAAATATCCTCTATATATTCATTATGCAGGTAATGCCTTATTAGAGCTGCCTTTATTAAATAAAGGTTCAGCCTTCACAGAAGAAGAACGAACTCAATTTAACTTACACGGTTTAATTCCTCATGTGATCGAAAGTATCGAGGAACAAAGTCAACGTTCATACCAACAGTTCTGTTCTTTCAGTGAAGCGATCAATAAGCATATTTATTTACGAAATATTCAAGACACCAATGAAACGCTTTTTTACCACCTGATTGAAAACCACTTAAGTGAGATGATGCCGATTATCTATACACCGACAGTGGGTGAAGCATGTCAGCGTTTCTCCGATATTTATCGCCGTCATCGTGGAGTATTTCTTTCCTATCCTGACCGTAAATACATTGATGAAATCATTCACAACGTAAACCGTAAAAATGTCAAAGTGATTGTGATCACAGATGGTGAGCGTATTCTTGGTTTAGGCGACCAAGGTATTGGCGGTATGGGCATTCCAATTGGAAAACTGTCTCTTTACACTGCATGTGGTGGTATTAGTCCAGCCTATACATTGCCGATTACCATAGATGTGGGAACCAATAATCAACAATTATTGAATGACCCGATTTATATGGGATGGTCGCAACCTCGTGTCAGTGGGGATGAATATTATGAATTTGTCGATGAAGTGATTGCAGCGGTTAAACGTCGTTGGCCAAAAGCATTGATTCAATTCGAAGATTTTGCGCAAAAAAATGCCATGCCTTTACTTGAAAAATACCGTGATAAGATTTGTTGTTTTAATGACGATATTCAAGGAACAGCGGCAGTTTGTGTCGGTACTTTAATTGCTGCGAGTAGAGCCGCAGGTAAACAGCTCAAAGACCAGAAAATTACCTTCTTAGGGGCTGGTTCAGCAGGTTGTGGTATTGCAGAACAAATTATTGCACAGATGGTTGCTGAAGGCCTGACGGATGCTGAAGCGCGTGCCAAAGTATTTATGGTGGATCGTTTTGGTTTAATCACTGAAAATCAGCCAAACTTATTAGATTTCCAACGTAAACTTGCGCAGAAACCTGAAGATGTTGCACATTGGGGCAATGCTGAGGAAATCATTTCACTGCTTGATGTTGTGAAAAATGCCAAACCAACCGTATTGATTGGGGTATCGGGTCAACCTGGTTTATTTACAGAAGAAATCATTAAAACGATGGCTGAAAACTGTGAATATCCGATTGTATTGCCTTTATCCAACCCGACTTCACGAGTTGAAGCCGTGCCTGCTGATATTATTCAATGGACAGATGGTAAAGCATTGATTGCGACAGGCAGCCCGTTTACCCCTGTGAATTATCATGGTGAAACCTATCAGATTTCACAGTGCAATAACTCTTATATTTTCCCTGGTATTGGTTTGGGTGTAGTAGCAGTTCAAGCAACCCGTGTTACAGACAATATGCTGATGGCTTCAAGTTCAGCTTTGGCTGATTGTTCACCGAAGTTGCAAGATATCCACGCAGACCTATTGCCTGATTTAAATGAATTACAGCAAGTGTCTAAAATTATCGCGTTTAAAGTTGCCAAAGCCGCTATTCAAGATGGTGTAGCACCGATGATCAGTGATGAGCAATTGCTAGAAAGTATTGAACAGAACTTCTGGAAACCAGAATATCGTGATTATAAACGTGTACCGTTCTAGAAATTTTTGGATGTTGTAAAGAAGGGGCTATACGCCCCTTTTTTATTTAAGATAAAATGATACAAGAGAATTTAATTTTGACGTAATTTTAAATAAATAATATTCAGAGTGGTTTTACTATGCTCTTAATAAGGATTTAAGAATTATTGTTGATGGAAAGTTCACACTATTTACTTTTAATAAAATCTTCAGTACTGAGATACTAAGTTGAATGTAATTTGGAATTAAGAAATTTAAAGTGATTAAACTATGTATTTAAGAAGAATATTTTTACTATTAATATTATTAGTACCCACTGTTTTATTAGCAAATAGTGTCGTTCTTTATGATGACTCTAGTCGTCACCTTTATCAAGATTATAAGAGTATTAGTATATTAGGGCAGTCAATAAAGATAGATAAAGACTATACGATCCTAACAGAAGAAAATACTTCAAGTGAGGGGGATAAAGGTCAAAAATCGTATAGTATTATTTTGAAAAAAGGTGATGAGTTATATCGTTTAGATGGAAATAAACTATCAGAGCTAAATCGATATATTATTTCACCTTATTTTTCTGATCGAAATTTTATAGGCTTTGTACAATATACAGAAAATATCTTAAGAGGTGATTTTTATGTCTTAAAGAAATTTTATATTTTTAATAAGGTAACAAAAGAAGTTGCTATAGTAAGGCTAAATTATACGAGCATCTCTAATAATACTAATGGTGAATATGATTATAAATTATTGGATCAAAACTATATAAAAAGAATTATTAGAGATGATTCTTTAAATTTGTATACGGTTGAGTCTATATATGAACAGAATAATCCTGCTATTTGGGGTGTTTCATCAAAAGGATTTAAATCAGGGCATCAAGTGAGCAATAGTTTTAAATTTAAGTTATTAAAAAACAACAAGATAGAGTGTGAGAATTTGAAGAATTCTATTTTAGATTGCACTGAAGGTTTTATGCAAATGCAATACCTAAAATAAATGAAAAAATCACTGGTAGCTTTTAAAATTTAATTTTAACCTTATATTCTACATAATTAAGTAATATTTTTTATTGTACTTGTGGAATAAAATTTAACAATTTATGGGTGTCTTTTTCTAAGTTTTTAATTAAAATGACGATACTTGTAATTAAATATCAATAACTAAAATGCTGAAAAATATTACGACCTTACTTGAAAGCTTTGGCTTGGGACTACAAACACGAGCGATCCACGTTCAATTCTCAAATCAAGCCTTAAACAGCAGTGTATTCTTGCAATGCATTCAGGGGCAACAACAGATTAATCAAGGCTTAAAGGCAGAATTACTCTGCCTTTCAACCAATGCGCATATTGCTTTAAAACAGTTTATCGGGTGTCAGGTTGCAGTTGATCAAGTCACCGATTTTGGTGAATTGTACCGAACCACTGGAATTATAACAGGGGCAAGCCAAGGGCAGAGTGATGGGGCGTTAAGCGTTTATAAATTAACGCTTGAAGATGCAACCAGTCTTTGGCATAAGCGTCGTAATAGCCGTGTTTTTATGAACAAAAGTGTTCTGGAAATATCGGAAATCTTATTTAAAGAGTGGCAAGCGAAAAGTGCCTTATTTTCTGCCAGTTTAAGTCTGGACAGTAGTGGTTTAAAAAAACAATACGATATCCGTCCTTTTGTAATGCAAGCCAATGAAACGGATTATGAGTTTTTAACTCGCTTGTGGCGCAGTGAAGGTATTAACTGGTTAGTTGATGAATCTGTACGAATTGTGCCTATTTCGGCAACGCAGATTCAGGCACAGAAATTACGTCTCATTGATGACAATACGCAATATGAGGCAATGCCTAGACGAAGTATTCGTTTCCATCGCAGTCATGCAACAGAACGCTTTGACACGATCACCAGCCTCATTGCCCAGCGCTCAATTCAATCAACAGCAATACAAGTACAACGTTGGCAAGCGGATAACCTTTTACAAGATCAGGGCGATAGCCAGTTAAGTAATCACCAACATAGTGATCAACAAGACAATGAAACTTTAAGTTTAGAGCAGGCTTGGACAATTAGCCCAGCTTGGACCAGTGATCTCAATGGCGAAGACCAAACCACAGTTTCCAGTTCAGCCCAAGTTGATAAATTAAATACCCAACTAACACAATACCAAGAATTACAGTCCAAATATTTTACCGCAACCAGTTCAGTGCGTGATGCGCAAGTTGGCTATTGGTTTGAATTAAGAGAACACCCTGAAATTGATCAACATGATGGTTCGGATCGTGAGTTCTTAATCTTAGGTAAGACTTTTTACAATCAAAATAACTTACCCAAAGAGTTACAAGATCAGTTATCCAAGCTGCTTAATTTAAATTACTGGAATCATTTAATTAAAGACCAGCGTCAAGCCAATGAGTTGTCCTTGGTGCGCCGTAGAATTCCGATCGTTCCTGAGTATAACCCTTTAGCACATAGACCTTCTGCATTTCCACAACGTGCCAAAGTGGTTGGCCCGCAAGGCGAAACGATTTATGTCGATCAATGGGGGCGGATTAAAGTTCGTTTCCTCTTCACCCGTACCGATGACAATAGTCATGATGGTGGTGCAGGCTCCAATGACAATGATACAGACTCAGCTTGGGTTGATGTATTGACCTCTTGGGCCGGAGAAGGTTATGGCACAAGATTCCACCCACGAATTGGTGAAATCGTAGTTATTGATTTCTTTGATGGCAATGTCGACCGTCCATTTGTGATGGGACGTTTACATGAAGCAGAACGTCATCAAACCATGTTTGATATCAAAGGCCAGTTGCCTGATACCAAAAAATTAAGCGGTATTCGCTCATCGGAAGTGGGTGGATCAGGTTTTAACCAGCTACGATTTGATGACACCACAGGCCAAATCAGCACACAGCTACAAAGTAGTCATGCAGCGACACAACTTAATCTCGGGAACTTAAGTCACCCGAAAGATAAGGAAACCAGCAATGGGCGTGGCGAAGGTTTTGAGTTAAGAACCGATGCTTATGGTGCCATGCGTGCAGGCAAAGGCATGCTTATCACGACGTATGCCCAAGAAAATGCGATTGCAGACCACTTAGAAGCAGCACAAGCGCAGTCCTTGTTAAATCAAGGTGCAGAAAGTATGAAAGTGCTGAGTGAAATAGCAGTCAAACAACAAACGGATGCCTTGAATGTTGTCAATCGTTTGCCGAAACTGATTAATTCTTTAGAACTAAAAGGTGCAAATCAGGCTTTACAGGCAACCGTGGGTTTATTTAAAAATGCTGTGGGTAGTGATCCAATTTCAGCACTGAAAAACAGTGGTGATTTTATTGAGGACATCCAGAAATTTGGTAAAGATACCAAGAATATTGTAGATGAATTTAAAGACTTTTTTAATGATTCCAAAGAGTCGATTGAGAACTTAAAGAGTTTTATTGAAAATATTGAAGAACATGGTTCGGATGTTTTAAAAGGAAAATTAACCAGTTTAAAGGACAAGTTTGATTCAGAACCGTTATCCGCTTTAAAAGACGTGGGTAAGGTAATTGCCAATGTTGAAATTAAGGATTTTGATTTAACCAGTGTTTGTGGAACTTTTAATAAAGGCAGTAAATTGGATGTGAATCCGATGCAGGCTTTAGGCTCCTTACAGGGCTTTATGGAGAGTTATACAAAAGACTTAGAAAATAGTGGTGATAGTGCCAAACAAGAGCAAGGTAAGATCTTTCGTCAGGCATTGATGTTACTGGCTTCACCCAATGGGATTGCACTGACAACCCCAGAAGACATTGTCTTACAAGCTTCACAAGATATTGCTGAAAGTGCGCAAGGCTCAATTAATTTGAGTGCACAGAAGAATATTGTCGGTCATGCACAAGATAAGATCAGCTTGTTTGCAGCACAGAAAGGTTTAAGTGCATTTGCTGCAAAGGGTCCGATCAAAGTTCAGGCGCAGGATGACTTGATTGAAATCATTGCGAAGAAAGTGATTAAACTGATCGCGACTGAAGATAAGATTGAGCTGACCAGTTCTAAAGAAATTGACTTAAAAGCAGGTGGGACTCAGCTTGTGGTTAATGGTAGTGGTGTCTTTATTAAAACTGGTGGAAAGTTTGAAGTGAAATCGGGGCAACAGTTGTTTACCAGTGGGGCAACTGTAAATGCGCAGTTACCTAAAATGCCTGAGAGTGGAATATTTAGTCGACGTTTTGATTTTAAAGATTTGATTTCTTCCGAGCTTTTAAAAGAAGGGTTTAAATATAAAGTTATTAATCACGCTAAAAAAACAGAATACGTTGGTTTCTTAGATGAGAACGCTCGAACTGAAAGAATATTTAGTGAAAATCCTGATGAAGTTGAAGTAATGCTATTAGGTTTAAACAATGATGATACAGATAAATTGCTACTGATTGAAGAAAAGATTATTGATGGGCCAGGTTCAGAAGAGGCGTGTTGTGGAGGTGATGATGAACATAGTCATAGCCACAGTCATGATGCTGAAGAGTGCAATGAAGACAGTGATTTAAAAACAGATTTTGAAAGTTTTGGGTGTAAGGGTTGATTTAATAATGAAGATAGTAAAGATAATGATAGGTTCATATATTCTGCTTAATAGCATGAATTTATATGCTGAAAGTGCTAAAGAGTGTATGAAGTACTGGCAAGAGCCTACTGCATCTATCAAGGTTTTAGGTGAGGTTGAGTGTGAGAATATTTGGGATTTCGGCAAAAACAATGCCACTAAAAACCGCTTACAACTATTGGATCAATTAAGTTTAAAGCCTAAAAATAGTCAGTGGATGTCAACTGGAAACTGCTCTAAAGTATCATACAATAAAAAAAATTATTATATTTATCAAGCTTATTATAAACAAGATAAGGATGATATATGGATTGCATATAATGATAAAAGTGCATTCTCCTATTTTAGAAAAGTGATATCTCCTTTAAGAGACGGAGAAACTGCAGGAGTAAGTTTAAAATGTGCAAAAACTGGGGCGTATGAAGAAGCAAAAACTGTTTTAAACAGTTATTTGAAAAATAATACATCAGTGAGTATGAGTACTTATAAATCGGATGATTGGTATAAAGAGGATTGATTGTGAGAAAAACAATTAGCTTTAAAGAAGGAAATAAAACTTTTGATACTAATTTAGCCGGTTTTATCGAGGCTGTTAGTTTTTTGGAATCTTCATCAAACCTTTTGTTGCCTTTAAACCATCCGATAAATATAAAGGCTGCTGGTATTGTGAATGGCCCTGGTTTTTTGGGGTTGTTTCAATGGGGAGAAGAAGGGCTATATGATTTAGGGTATTATTTAGGAGACAAAGGAATATCTTACGCAGATATCAAAGGTGTTGATAAAAAATCAACTATATATAAAAATTGGAAAAATCAATTTTCTTCGAATAATTGGGTTGGTAAATGGTCAGGGAAAAGAAATATAAATTCAAAATCTGATTTTTTAAAGAATCCTCAAGCCCAATATGAAATAATTAAAGAATGGATTAAATATTTATGTAATCAACTTAGAAATAATAATTTTAATGAGCATTTTGGTAGAACTATTCAAGGTGTAGAAATTACAGAATCTGGTGCAATCGCTGGCATGCACCTTGTTGGAATAGGTGGATTAGGTGCATTTTTAGAAATTCCAAAGTTTAAGGGACAAAAACAAATTGACGGGAACAAAACGCATATTAAGAGATATATTGAAGACTTCGGGAGTTTTGATTTAGAACAATGCTGTAATAGAAAAATTTATGTCAGTTTAACAGATAAGAATAAAAATATATTAGCAAATAAAGAGGTTACTATTGTTTCCAATTACACAGGAAAAGGTTTTTCTGGTGAAACAAAGGTTAAGCTTAAGAGTGATGAAAATGGTAACTTACCTGTTATTGTTAGGCATCCAAATACGGAAATAAAAATCATCGCTGATGGAAAAGAATCAAATAGTATTATTCAAAAAGCCAATGAGAAGCAAAAAGCTATTTTAAGTGATTTTAACATTACAAACCATCCAGCAACTCTAGAGAAAGATAATACGCCTCAACCAAGACCGCAAGTTAATAAAACACCTCAAGACATAAGAAACGAACAGGCGCAATCTTCTAATGCCTCAGAAACTGAATCAACGATAGCATCAAAAGATGTTAACTTTAGTATTCAAATTGTAGAAGGTGATTCAGGTAAACCAATTTCAAATATGAATTTTTTTCTTACTTATAAAGGTAATATTAAAAAACATACAGCTGATGGTGGTGGTGTAAAGCAAGGAGTTGTAGCCGAGGAAGGGCAAGATATTGAAGTCTCTGTAGAAGGGAGTGGGCAAAAACAGGTAATACATCATTTTAGGGTTAGTGGTGAATTAAAGAATAAAACTGTTAAAGTAAATCTTCCTGTATACGCTTTTAATATTTTAGTGATGCAAGATGGCAAGCCTGTTCCAAATACACTATTTAGTATTTTTTATAGAGGAAGAGAAATTCCTAAAAGAACCAATAACCAAGGAATAATTAATGTTCGAATGTTAACAGGCTTCGTTTTTGGTTTTGGTATAAAAGGAAAAAGCTTGGTCTTAAGTAGGGTCGAAAAAGCAAGCCCAACAACAACTTTCACTGTTAATGGGAATGCTGTTCAGGCATCAAAATTATATGAAATTGCTGATGCAAAACAAAAGCAAGCTGAAGATTTGAAAAATAAGCAAAAACAGAAAGAAATTCAGGAAAATAAGGCTAAGCAAGAAGCAGAGAAAGCAAAGACTGAGGCTAGTCAAAAGATCCAAGCCAAACAAAACAATACTTATACTGAAAATGGAGGAAAACCATTAACGACTGTAAGTGATCAAGCTGCTACTACAAGTGATACTACGAATTATGTAATTTATTCGAATGGAACAATTGATCGTACAAACAAGGCTGCTTCAGGTTATGCTGCCTATTATTATGTAGTGAATAATCAGCCTGTTTTAATTGGAAAAAGTAAAATTTATAAAGCAGATAGATGGTCGAAAAAAGGAAAAAAAGGTTCTGGGACAAGTTATTTAGTGAACATTAGGGAGATTTTTGGTGATACTGCTTCTAAACCTAATAATACATGGGAAAAGAAAATAGGAAATTTAAATATTTCAATTCGTAATGACTCTCAAGAGCAGCATAGATTTTGGTTATCAACAGAAGCATTTGCTGCATATATTGGAGCAGTTTGTAACTTTGGAGAAAAAGTTCGGTTTAGTGGATTTAGTGATAAAAATGGTTCACCTGGAAAAAGTAGTTCTCATTTGAATGGGGAAGTCGGTGATATTGGTTACATCAGAGTGGATAGAAATAATGCAGTAGGTGTTAACTTTGAAATGGCGCAATATGATCATGATGCATCATTACGGTTTGTTAATATTTTGATATCATTTGGTTGGGGCAAGACAAAAAACATGTTGAGTGAATATTATCCTAATCATTTGGTTAATAAGTATAAGCTTAATAAAGGATATATATTACCAAGATGTTCTGAATGGACTAATCCAAGGCATAATAACCATCTCCATTTACAAGGCTTAGCCGTCACATTTAATAAGGATGAATAATATGAGGTTTGTTTGTATTGTTTTATTGGCTTTTTTAAGCTCTTGTAGTCATGTTAATAAAAGCCAAGATGTGAAGAATTTTTTGGATTTTAATTCGTTAAATTTCCAAGGTAAAGCTTATTCAATTGGTAGTGCATATTCTGAGACTGATTTTTCTTCAAATAAATTTTTAAAAAATACTTTAGGAAGCTGTTTAACTTTTTTTAATCCAGATGATGCTGTTTCATATGTTTTTCATGATGGAAAGCTGGTTAGCATATTAGTCAAATATGATAATAAAAGTATCTATACAACAAAAAATATTAGTAATGGAATGAAGGCTGATAATATAGTGAGCAATTTTAAAGACTTTGAAATAAAAAAAGTAAATAGTGAAGGATCGGGTGATTCTCAACAAGATTTTACGTATACAATTTTTGATAAAGACCAGAAAAATCATATTTTGATTTTTGATGTAATAAATGGCGAAATACAAGGGATTCATTTAGAACGGAAAGGATTTAATATGTCTGATTGTGATGAGTAATCATGAGTAGCTAGATTTAAATTCGCTTGCAAACTTCGTTTGCAAGCGAATTTAAGGTAGTGATTTAAAATAGAAAAATCACTCTTCCAAAATCTCTTCCAACACTTCTTCATTCGGTGCAAAGAAATAAGCACCATCCATAGGTGTTACAAAGTGCAGTAAACGGTCATGAATCCCATCGCCTTGAGTACCAAACATATTGACTAGCATACGATCAATACGGGTTAAGTCTTTGGTATAGGCAATAAAAAATAGACCTTGCTCGCCTTGACCATCGCCATAAGGAAGAGAGTGGCGTAGGATTTCTAATTCTTCGCCTTCATTATCTTCAATGACAACACGAGCAATATGGGCATTTTTAGGTTTGTGTTCATCGTCCATCTCTATACTTTCTAATTTAGAACGACCAATCACATTTTCCTGTGCATCAACTTTTAAACGTTTCCACTTTTCAAGCTCGTGTACATAACGTTGTGCAAAAATAAAAGAACCATCTTCAAAAATACCTGAATCTTCACCTAATAACGCAGTCTCCGCACGATCATCAGGGAATTGAGGATTTTCAGTACCATCAATAAAACCAGTCAAGTCACGACCGTCGAGATAACGGAAGCACACCCGTTCATCCAGAACCTCAACTTGATTTTGGATACCATCAAAAAAGGATTGGCTAAGCGCAAAGCAAATATCTGTACGTGCAGACGCAATATGAATGAGTACATCAGCAGGAACCACTGGCATCTTAAATGCGCCTTGAATCGGTTCTAACTGCTTAAACCCTTCAGGAGTTGTATGATAAAGTTTTGCCCAAAGTTCAGGACCAAAAGCAATAGATGTTTTAATTTCAGCATCAGGATGTTGAGTGATTAGGCGATCACGTGTACTTAACAACGCATTGAGTTGTTCTTTTAAACCATCAATAGACAGATTTTTTAAATTTAAAACAATGAAACGAGCATGATTAGAAGGTAAAGGTAGAATTACAGATTGGGCTGTCATATGGTGATGGCTCCTCAATTTTTATTTATCAATCCTCTTATTGTGCATGATCAAGCAACAGCTGAATAGTAAAGTCTTATACTTTTTACCAATTAAATTAATCGAAATGTATTGTTTTAAAACCGCTATAATAGCGTGTTAAAAGTTTTCTATCCTTTTGTTATGTCGTATCAAGTCTGGTTTGCCTATATGTTGGCGTGCTGGGTGATCAGTATTTCACCTGGTGCGGGTGCGATCGCGTCTATGTCGAGCGGTCTAAATTATGGTTTTCGCCGTGGTTATTGGAATGCAATCGGTTTACAACTGGCATTGTTGGTTCAAATTGCGATTGTCGCAGCAGGGGTTGGGGTGTTGTTTGCAACCACACCGCTGGCGTTTTTCGTGGTGAAATGGTTTGGGATTTTATATTTATTGTATTTAGCCTACATACAATGGACAACGAAAACACAGTCGATAGATATCCCAACTGAGCAACCGACAAAATCTATTCCCAAGCTGATCTTATATGGCTTTATTGTCAATATCAGTAATCCAAAAGCCATCGTCTTTTTACTTGCTGTTTTGCCACAGTTTCTAGACTTGTCTAAACCACAATGGATTCAGTATTTGATTATGGCAGCGACCATGATCACCATTGATTTGATTGTCATGGCTGGTTATACGGGATTGGCAGCCAAAGTGTTAAGACTATTAAAATCACCAAAACAACAAAAATATATGAACCGTACCTTTGCTGTATTGTTTAGTTGTGCTGCTGGCTTATTAAGCCTGGTTCACCAATAACAACATAGGCGATTAACTGAGTCATATAATATTAGAGATTTGACCCTATAAATAAGCCATTGTTTCGAGGTTACTTTGAATTATTTAGAATTTTATCTGTATGCCATTAGTGTGATTATCATGATTGCAACGCCTGGTCCAGTCATGATCTTGGTTGCAAGTGCAGGTTTAAAAGGTGGCTACCGACAGTCTTTACTGACCATTATTGGGACAAATTTGGCTTCTTTGGTACTTATCACAGCCTCTATTTTAATTTTAAAAGGTATGTTTAGTGTCAATGAAACCCTTTTCTTGATTATTAAAGTTTTAGGATGTCTTTATATTGCCTATCTAGGTTATGGAATTCTAAAAGAAGTGTTATCCCAACAGGAGCATCAACTCAATACGATGTTGTCGCCTGTGGATGGTGGTCTCAGCAAAGGCTTTTTAGTGGGTATCTCAAATCCTAAAGATATCATTTTCTTTTCATCATTTTTTCCGCAGTTTATTCATATTCATGCTGATATAAATACCAGTCTGGTTATCTTAGTCGTGACATGGATTATTTTAGATTTTCTCACGTTATCTTTGGTCTATCTGTCGTTTAATAAGCTTTCTAAAAGTCAAATTTATCCAAAAATATTAGGGCTTTGCGGGTTAATTCTGATTGTCATTGCTGTATATGGGTTATATGTTTCGTTAAAAAGCATAGTTTAAATATTGAGTGCGGCTAAAGATGGAATTGATCCATCAAGCCATCTTTCTTACTTTCATTACACAGAAAATCACAGCAAACAGCAAAGACATGGTTAATACGATGCTTAGCCCTGTAGAGATGTTCAGGGCTGCACTTGACCATAACCCCACAGTCACACCAATTTGAGCAATCACAAACGCGCCAATCACCATTTGTTTCGGTGAATGAGAAATAAGACGCGAAGCCAGTGCAGGAATAACCAATAACGCACCCATCAATAACGAACCAACGGCACGTAAAGCGAGTACGGTGAATAAAGCCAATAACAACATAAAAATTAAGCGCTGCCATTTGGCGTTTACGCCTTCACTTACTGCAATATCTGGATCAATCGCAATTTGAATTTGTGCTTGCCAGTAACGGTAGAGGACAGCTAAAGCAACAATAATCACAGTTGCAAAAATCGGTAGGTCTGACCACTCAATTGTTAATAAATCGCCAAATAAATAACTTAATAATTCAGGACGTAATGCAGGTAAATGTTGAATTAACAGTAGACCAGAACAAAGTAAGGTCGCAGCACATAATGCAAGTAAGGCATCATTGGGTAAACGCGGGTCATGTAAAACCCAAAGTACAGCCACCAAGAGGATCGCAGTAAAGGTAACACCGACCCAAAGCGGTAAAGTTAAAACAGCAGCTAACGCAACACCAAGCAAGGTACCATGAGCCATCGTGTCAGCAAAAAAAGACATTCTGCGCCAAAGCATCAAACAACCTAGCGGAGCTGTTAGAAACACTAAAAGTGTTCCCATAATCCATGCAGGTAACAGTAATTCTAACCATTCCATCATGGTTTAAGCTTCCGGTTCTGGGTGAATGTGTGGATGTGGGCCATGTTCACAAGTTTTGGCAGAGTCACCATGTGCACAATGGTCATGATGGTGTTGGTAAAAAGCGTGGTATTTTCCAAAAGTATCACCAAACAAAGCTTGATACTCTGGATGCTGCTGAATACTGTCAGGTAAACCACTACAGCAAATGTGCTTATTTAAACAGACAACTCGCTGAGTGCCTTGCATTACCCATTGTAAATCATGAGACACAATTAAAATGGCGCAACCATAGCGTTGTGGCAGACTACGCACATATTCATACAGTTCAGCTTCAGATTGGATATCTAAACCTTGCATAGGTTCATCTAAAACTAAAATATCGGGTTGGCGTAATAAAGCACGCGCCAACAAAACCCGCTGACGCTCACCACCTGAAAGTTGTTGTACTTTGGCATACTCTAATTTGGCAATACCAGTATCTCGAATGATTTCAGCTTTAATCGCCTTATCACATTTCTCAAGATCAAGCAGATCTTTAACTCTTAAAGGCAGACTATGAGAGGGATTAAATTTTTGTGGTACATACGCCAGTTTAATTTTTTTTGAGCTGATAATTTTGCCCGCATTGGGTTTTAAAATACCCAATAATACTTTGATCAGGGTTGATTTGCCTGCGCCATTGGGACCAATAAGCGTGACAATTTCTTTTTCTTGTAATGAAAAATCTATATTTTTTAGAATGTCACGATCATCAATTCGGACATTAATTTGTTGCAGTTGAACGAGAGGGGAGTTTACGCTTTGTTCGAGCACTGCTGACATATTCCTGAAATCTCAATAATACTGTGATGTGCATTGAAGTGATCTGACGCGGCTAAGTGGTTTAATTCTTGAATTAAACCTTTTGCTGAAGCTTCTTTCACTGTATGACATTCAGTGCAAATTAAAAATGCGGCTTGATGTCCTTCACGTGGGTGACAACAAGGGATATAAGCATTAATAGAGGTTAAACGATGAATAAAACCTTTTTCTAAGAGAAAATCTAAGGTTCTATACACGGTAGGCGGTGCAGCTGGACGTTCTGCAGCACCTTTCATCTTGGCTAAAAGATCATAAGCACCTACAGGACCTGAGGCATTCAAAATTAATTCAAGTACTTCTTTACGCAAAGGGGTAAGGCGGGCACCTGAGGTTGCACAAAGGCTTTCTGCTTCTGATAAACGAGCTTCTACATTGAGATGATCGTGTACACCATGCAAAGTATCATGCTGCTCGTGTGAACATAAGCTCATATCAGACCTCAAAACTTGTTATTTGAATGGAAGAGAATCGCAAATATTAACATGAAGCTCTATCAACTTACGAATGGCGTAGGTATTTTTTAACTTCTGTTATACTATAACATAAATTTTTTTTGGTAATACACTCCCATGAATCGCATTATCGCCTTTTGCTTATGTGCATTATTTATTAGTGTCACTTGGGCTCAAGCGCCTTTAGTGGTATCAACTCATCCTATTTATTTGATTGCAAAAGAAATAACTGAAGGCATAGAAGAGCCTGTTTTGCTTTTGGGAAATCAAACGGGGCATGATGTGCAACTTACACCAGATAATCGCAAAACGATTATGGACGCTTCATTGGTGATTTGGCTGGGAAAAGAACATGAAGCGCCTTTGGAAAAGGTTTTAGGCGAGAATGCGAAAGCGATTTCAATACTCAATTCAGGTATTATTCAAGCACTTCCTTTAAGAAGTCCAAAAGGTGTTGCACTGAAAGATACGATTGATACACATGTGTGGTTAGATCCAAATAATGCTGTACGTATCGGTTTCTTTATTGCAGCCTTACGTTCACAACAACATCCAGAAAATAAAGCAGCATATTGGAATAATGCGAAGAAGTTTGCCAGTGAAATGCTGCGCGTTTCACAGAAAAGTATCAGTGCTGGTAGCGCACGTCCATACTGGGCTTATCATGATGCTTACCAATATTTAGAACGTTCATTAAACTTAAAATTTGCAGGTGCGATGACAGATGATCCGCATGTTGCGCCGACTGTGACTCAAATCAAGTTTTTAAATGACACGAGACCTTACAAAAAAATGTGCTTGCTAGCAGAAGGCAGCGCAAGTCCAAGTCAGTACCGAAAATTGGGTGAAATTTCATTTCAAGCGGTAGACGAAACTTTGGCTAAACAACAAGATTTTGTGGTTGCATGGCAGACTTTGGCTCAACAAACACAAGCTTGCGTACTTAATGCACGGAAATGATGCAAAAATTAATCAACAATTGTTCATATGCAAAGCAACCTGTATATCGAAAAAAACACGACTAAGGTCGGGAAAAGATTGCATGTTCAGGGGTGTAACTCTATAATGCCTGCGATTAAAAACGATCATCAGCTAAACTTGTCAAGCATTTATGCTGTGAGTGGATAAAAAATGAGCCAAACTAGTCGCTTGATTGACCGACGATTAGCAAAAGCTTTGGTCTATTTGCAAGCGTTTATGATTCCTGTTTCAGCCTTGGTAGCGTGGGTCTTGAAAGACTCGACTGCGGCTCTGAGTGCAGCGTTAGGTGCACTGATATGTTGGCTTGCCAGTTGTTATTTTTCTTGGCAGTCGTTTCGAGCAGCAGGGGCGCGTGCTTCAAAACAGGTTCTTTCGAACATGTATAGAGGCTTAATGGGCAAATTTGCAATTGTGATCGTTGGTTTCATTTTAATTTTATGCAATGTCAAACCGTTATCTCCGGTGGCATTGTTTTGTGGTTTTATTCTCGTTCAAGCGATGTCGTGGATTGCACCTTTTTGGGTAGCACGACAACAAAAACGAGTATAAGCGCAGCAGAAATTGAAAATTTTTTTGGGGATTAACGAGATATCATGCAGCACGCGATATTCGTTAACTCTATTTATTATTTGACATTGACCAGGTGTGATTTATGGCTGCTGAAGAACATGCCCTGACTTCGACCGAGTATATCAAGCATCACTTGACCAATATGACCTATGGCAAAATGCCAGATGGTACTTGGAAATTGGCTGAAAGTGGTGCAGAAGCTCAACAGATGGGGTTCACTGCTATCCACTTGGATTCAATGGGTTGGTCAATTGGCCTTGGTGTGATTTTCTGTTTGATATTCTGGTGCGTAGCGAAAGCTGCAAACTCTGGTGTTCCTACCAAGTTCCAGTCTGCAATCGAAATGATTATCGAGTTTGTTGACTCAAGTGTTCGTGATACGTTTCATGGTAAATCACGTTTAATTGCACCTTTAGCCTTGACCATTTTCGTGTGGATTTTCCTCATGAATGCGATGGACTTAATTCCTGTTGACTGGATTCCGTATACAGCTCAATTGATTGGTGCAAACGTATTTGGTATGGACCCTCACCACGTTTACTTCAAGGTTGTTCCATCTACAGACCCTAACATTACCCTTGGTATGTCTTTGTCTGTATTTGCGTTGATCTTGTTCTATAGTATTCGTGAAAAAGGCATCGGCGGTTTCGTTGGTGAATTGGCACTTAACCCATTTAATCCAAGTAACCCAGTTGCAAAAGCGTTATTGATTCCAGTGAACTTAATTCTAGAATTAGTAACATTCCTTGCACGTCCAATTTCATTGGCACTCCGATTATTCGGTAACATGTATGCGGGTGAGTTAATCTTCATTCTTATCGCGTTGTTACCTTTCTGGATCCAGTGGGCGTTGTCTGTGCCTTGGGCTATCTTCCACATTCTTGTTATTACATTGCAAGCCTTCATTTTCATGATGCTAACAATCGTATACTTGAGCATGGCAAGCGAAAAACATTAATGGTATTGCCTAACTGTCATCCGGTGGTTAGGTATAATTTTTTTACTTTAATTTGGTATAAACCTAACCTCTGAGGAATTATCATGGAACTCACTTTAGGTCTAGTTGCAATTGCATCTGCTATCTTGATCGCTTTTGGTGCTTTAGGTACTGCGATTGGTTTTGGTCTTTTAGGCGGCCGTTTCCTTGAAGCTGTTGCTCGTCAACCAGAATTGGCTCCACAACTTCAAACTCGTATGTTCTTAATCGCAGGTCTTCTTGATGCTGTGCCTATGATCGGTGTTGGTATTGGCTTGTTCTTCATCTTCGCTAATCCATTTGTAGGTTAATCAGCTTAATTCCGAAATTCACTATTTGAGGAATTTGCAATGAATATCAACCTCACATTGTTTGGCCAAGCGATTGCATTTGCGATATTTGTCGCATTCTGCATGAAGTTTGTATGGCCACCACTAATCAATGCGATTAGTGAGCGTCAGCGTAAAATCGCTGATGGCTTAAATGCTGCAGAGAAAGCGAAAGCTGATCTTGCTGATGCACAAGCACAAGTTAAGCAAGAAATTGATGCGGCGAAAGCACAAGCGGCTCAATTGATCGAACAAGCGAACCGTCGTGCGGCACAATTGGTCGAAGAAGCGCGTACTCAAGCATCTGCTGAAGGTGAGCGTATTCGTCAACAAGCGAAAGATGCTGTTGACCAAGACATCAATTCTGCTCGTGAAGAATTACGTCAACAAGTTGCTGCTCTTGCAGTTGCTGGTGCAGAGAAAATTCTGAACCAACAAGTTGACGCAGAAGCTCATAATGCCATGCTGAATCAGCTGGCTGCTAAACTTTAAGAGAGGCGAATATGGCTGAATTCTTGACGTTGGCACGCCCATACGCTAAAGCAGCATTTGCTTATGCATCTGAGCAAAATGCAACTGACGCTTGGTCAAATGCATTACAACTGCTCAGTGCTGCGGTGCAAGATGAAGCATTCTCCGCTTATTTAAATCGCCCTGAGTTGACACCTGCAGAGCAGGTTGATCTTTTTGCGAAAGTTTTAGGTAATGAACAAACTGCGGCTGTGTCAAACTTTTTGACACTTCTTGCAGACAATGGCCGTTTAGCATTGTTACCTGAAATTGACACAGAATTTGAGCAACTCAAATCGCAAAATAACAACACTGTAGATGTTGTGATTGAATCCGCTTTTCCATTGGATTCAGTACAAGAACAGAAGTTGGCTCATGCGTTAGAAAAACGTTTGAACAGCGCTGTGAAAGTTACAGTTGAAGTAAATCCAGCATTGATTGCTGGTGTTGTTATTCGTGCAGGCGACCAAGTGATAGATGATTCTGCGCTTAGCAAGCTTGAAAAAATGCGGACTCGTCTTCTAGCGTAATTGTTAAAAATAACTACGTCTAAAGAAGACTGAACTTTAAAAAGATTGAGGTATAGCGCAATGCAACAACTGAATCCATCCGAGATCAGTGCGCTCATTAAACAGCGTATCGGCGATCTGGACACCAGCGCGACCGCTAAGAACGAAGGGACCATTGTTATGGTTTCCGACGGTATTGTGCGTATTCACGGCCTTGCTGATGCAATGTACGGTGAAATGATCGAATTCGACGGCGGCTTATTTGGTATGGCACTGAACCTAGAACAGGATTCAGTGGGTGCCGTTGTCTTAGGTAACTACTTAAGCCTTCAAGAAGGTCAAAAAGCTCGTTGCACAGGTCGTGTATTAGAAGTTCCGGTTGGTCCAGAACTTTTAGGCCGTGTAGTAGATGCTTTGGGTAACCCGATTGATGGTAAAGGCCCTATTGATGCAAAACTTACTGATGCTGTTGAAAAAGTAGCACCAGGTGTAATTTGGCGTCAATCAGTGGATCAACCTGTACAAACTGGTTATAAATCAGTAGATACAATGATCCCTGTTGGTCGTGGTCAGCGTGAGTTGATCATCGGTGACCGTCAAACTGGTAAAACAGCAATGGCGATCGATGCGATCATTGCTCAAAAACAATCAGGCATTAAGTGTGTATACGTTGCGATTGGTCAAAAACAATCAACAATTGCAAACGTAGTACGTAAGCTTGAAGAAACTGGCGCTATGGCGTACACAACTGTTGTAGCAGCTGCTGCAGCTGATCCTGCAGCAATGCAGTATCTTGCTCCATATGCTGGTTGTACAATGGGCGAGTACTTCCGTGACCGCGGTGAAGACGCACTTATCATTTATGATGACTTGTCTAAACAAGCTGTTGCTTACCGTCAAATTTCATTGCTTCTTCGTCGTCCACCAGGTCGTGAAGCTTATCCAGGTGACGTGTTCTATCTTCATTCACGTCTACTTGAACGTGCTTCTCGTGTATCTGCTGACTATGTTGAGAAATTCACTAATGGTGAAGTTAAAGGCCAAACTGGTTCATTAACTGCATTACCAATTATTGAAACTCAAGCGGGTGACGTATCTGCATTCGTACCGACAAACGTAATTTCGATTACTGATGGTCAGATCTTCTTAGAAACATCATTATTCAACGCAGGTATTCGTCCTGCTGTGAACGCGGGTATCTCTGTATCGCGTGTTGGTGGTTCTGCTCAAACGAAGATCATCAAAAAATTGTCTGGTGGTATCCGTACTGCTTTGGCGCAATACCGTGAATTGGCAGCATTTGCTCAGTTTGCTTCTGACCTTGATGAAGCAACTCGTAAGCAACTTGAACATGGTCAACGTGTAACTGAATTAATGAAGCAAAAACAATATGCTCCATATTCAATTGCTGACCAAGCTGTTTCAATTTATGCATCTAACGAAGGCTATATGGCTGACGTTGAAGTGAAGAAAATCGTAGACTTTGATACTGCGTTAATCTCTTACTTCCGTTCAGAACATGCTGCGTTAATGCAAAACATCGATGAAACTGGTAACTACGACAAAGACATCGAAGCTGCAATCAAAGCAGGTATTGAAAGCTTTAAAGCGACTCAAACTTACTAATTTCAATGTATGTTGTTGTTAGTTATGGTTTGGTTCACGGATCAACCTTCGGAAGCTCGAAAGGGCTTTCGAATACTAGGTTAAGCGTATGGCAAATTTAAAAGAAATTCGCGCCAAAGTAGCTAGTATCAAGAGCACGCAAAAGATTACTCGCGCGATGCAAATGGTAGCAGCTTCTAAGATGCGTCGTGCGCAAGAGCGCATGGCTCAGGGCCGTCCGTATGCCGAAAATATGCACCGTGTAATTGCTCATTTGGTCCAAGCGAATCCTGAATACAAACATCGCTATATGGTTGAACGCCCTGTAAAACGCGTTGGCTATATCATTGTTTCTTCAGATCGTGGTCTTGCTGGTGGTTTGAACATTAACTTGTTCAAAAAAGTGGTAAAACACGTACAACAGCAACAAGAGCAGTCAATTGAAGTTCAATTTGCTTTAATTGGTCAAAAAGCGGTTTCGTTTTTTAAAAACTACGGCGGTAAAGTACTTGGCGCAACTACGCAAGTAGGTGATGCTCCAAGTCTTGAACAGTTAACTGGTTCTGTACAGGTGATGTTAGATGCATTTGATAAAGGCGAGTTAGATCGTATTTATCTTGTGTCAAACGGCTTTGTCAATGCCATGACTCAAAACCAAAAAATCGAACAACTTGTTCCATTAGCTGCGGCTGATACGGACGAGGATCTTAACCGCCAATATGGTTGGGATTATCTATATGAACCAGAAGCTGAAGAGCTTTTAAATGGTTTATTGGTTCGTTACATTGAGTCTATGGTTTATCAAGGTGTGATTGAAAACATCGCATGTGAGCAGTCTGCTCGTATGGTTGCAATGAAAGCTGCAACTGACAACGCAGGTGATCTTATCAAGAGCCTACAACTCATTTATAACAAGCTGCGTCAAGCCGCGATTACTCAGGAAATTTCTGAGATCGTTGGTGGTGCCGCTGCCGTTTAACATTATTTTGAATTGAGGAGACAGCAATGAGTAGCGGTCGTATCATTCAGATCATCGGCGCGGTTATCGACGTCGAGTTTGAACGCAATAGCGTTCCTAAGATCTATGACGCTCTCCAAGTTGACGGTACTGAAACTACTTTAGAAGTTCAGCAACAACTTGGTGATGGTGTAGTTCGTACCATCGCAATGGGATCTACAGAAGGTCTTAAACGTGGTCTAAACGTATCTAATACTGGTGCACCTATTTCTGTGCCTGTAGGTACTGCATGTTTAGGTCGTATCATGGACGTTCTTGGTCGCCCAATCGACGAAGCTGGTCCAGTTGCGACTGAAGCGCGTTTGCCGATTCACCGTCAAGCACCTTCTTATGCTGAACAAGCTGCTTCTACTGACCTTTTAGAAACTGGTATTAAAGTCATTGACTTACTTTGCCCGTTTGCTAAAGGTGGTAAAGTTGGTTTATTCGGTGGTGCCGGTGTTGGTAAAACTGTAAACATGATGGAATTGATCAACAACATCGCGAAAGCTCACTCAGGTTTATCTGTGTTTGCTGGTGTTGGTGAGCGTACTCGTGAAGGTAATGACTTCTACCACGAGATGAAAGATTCTAACGTTCTTGACAAAGTAGCAATGGTCTACGGTCAGATGAATGAGCCACCAGGTAACCGTTTACGCGTAGCGTTAACTGGTTTGACCATGGCTGAATACTTCCGTGATGAGAAAGATGAAAACGGTAAAGGCCGTGACGTATTGTTGTTCGTTGACAACATTTACCGTTACACATTGGCTGGTACTGAAGTATCTGCTCTTTTAGGTCGTATGCCATCTGCAGTAGGTTACCAACCAACGCTTGCAGAAGAGATGGGTGTTCTTCAAGAACGTATTACATCGACTAAGTCTGGTTCGATTACATCTATCCAAGCGGTATATGTACCTGCCGATGACTTAACAGATCCATCGCCTGCAACTACATTTGCTCACTTAGATGCAACTGTAGTATTGAGCCGTGACATCGCATCTTCTGGTATTTACCCAGCGATCGATCCACTTGACTCTACTTCACGTCAGTTAGATCCACTTGTTGTTGGTGCTGAGCATTATGAAATTGCACGTTCTGTACAGAACGTATTGCAACGTTATAAAGAGCTTAAAGACATCATCGCAATCTTGGGTATGGACGAGTTAGCAGAAGAAGATAAGTTGATTGTTTACCGTGCGCGTAAAATCCAACGTTTCTTCTCTCAACCGTTCCACGTAGCTGAAGTGTTTACTGGTGCTCCTGGTAAACTTGTACCACTTAAAGAAACAATTCGTGGCTTTAAAGGTCTTCTAGCTGGTGAATACGATCACATCCCAGAACAAGCGTTCTATATGGTTGGTGGTATTGACGAAGTGATCGCTAAAGCCGAGAAGCTTTAATTAGCAACTCTAATTTAGGAGATTCACATGTCGACTATGCAATGTGATGTTGTAAGTGTTAATGAGTCTTTGTACTCAGGCACTGTGACAATGCTTATCGCAAAAGGTGCTGGCGGTGAATTGGGTATCATGCCTGGTCACGCTCCGTTAGTCACCTTACTCAAGCCGGGCGCAATTCGTGTTCTGCTTGAAAACGGTACAGAAGAGTTAATCTATGTATCTGGTGGTGTTCTAGAAGTTCAACCGCATGTTGTTACTGTACTTGCAGATACTGCAGTTCGTGCTGACAACTTAGATGAAGCTGCAATTCTTGAAGCACGTAAAAATGCTGAACAATTGCTTGCAAATCAAAAAAGCGATTTGGACTCTGCTGCTGCTTTGGCTGCTCTTGCAGAAACTGCTGCTCAGTTGGAAACCATCCGCAAAATCAAAAACCGCGCGCTATAACACGCAGTTTGAGATTGAAAAACCACCTGCGAGGGTGGTTTTTTTATGGTTAAAAATATATATTTACTAAATATTGCACGTTCTGTACAGAACGTATTGCAACGTTATAAAGAGCTTAAAGACATCATCGCAATCTTGGGTATGGACGAGTTAGCAGAAGAAGATAAGTTGATTGTTTACCGTGCGCGTAAAATCCAACGTTTCTTCTCTCAACCGTTCCACGTAGCTGAAGTGTTTACTGGTGCTCCTGGTAAACTTGTACCACTTAAAGAAACAATTCGTGGCTTTAAAGGTCTTCTAGCTGGTGAATACGATCACATCCCAGAACAAGCGTTCTATATGGTTGGTGGTATTGACGAAGTGATCGCTAAAGCCGAGAAGCTTTAATTAGCAACTCTAATTTAGGAGATTCACATGTCGACTATGCAATGTGATGTTGTAAGTGTTAATGAGTCTTTGTACTCAGGCACTGTGACAATGCTTATCGCAAAAGGTGCTGGCGGTGAATTGGGTATCATGCCTGGTCACGCTCCGTTAGTCACCTTACTCAAGCCGGGCGCAATTCGTGTTCTGCTTGAAAACGGTACAGAAGAGTTAATCTATGTATCTGGTGGTGTTCTAGAAGTTCAACCGCATGTTGTTACTGTACTTGCAGATACTGCAGTTCGTGCTGACAACTTAGATGAAGCTGCAATTCTTGAAGCACGTAAAAATGCTGAACAATTGCTTGCAAATCAAAAAAGCGATTTGGACTCTGCTGCTGCTTTGGCTGCTCTTGCAGAAACTGCTGCTCAGTTGGAAACCATCCGCAAAATCAAAAACCGCGCGCTATAACACGCAGTTTGAGATTGAAAAACCACCTGCGAGGGTGGTTTTTTTATGGTTAAAAATATATATTTACTAAATAAAATTATTTAGCGCAGTAATTTGTAAATGTTTAATTGTTACGAGATAGAAAGTGTAGAGAATATTAAATCTATACTTTAAGCAGAGAACACTTTTTTCGTATTTGATACGAATGTATTACTTAATCTATATTCTTATCAATCAGAAACATTAGAGAAGATTTTTTCTTCTATTGAACATGTAAAAGATAGAGCCTTCATTCCATTTCAAGTACGACTAGAATTTGAGAATAGAAGACTAAATGTTATTTCAAATAATTTAAATAAATATAATAAACTAAAAAGTATTTTAAATGATGGAAAGGATTCGATATATAAAAGTATAGCTGATCAACAAGTATATAAAGATCAAATTAAATTTACCCAGTCAAAGGATTAATAGATCGAAAAATTCATTAAAGTTAATAATGTACGAAGTATTAGATACAAAGTATATGCATTGTTATTAAAGTTCATCCACTTTTTTACTAATATTTGGAAGATACAGAGTTTCTTTAGGTAACAAAGCCGTTGCTTCATCCAATTTTCCATCAAAAACCAACTGATGTACATGTTGCGCTTCTTGGGTTATGTCTGTGATATTGACAATCCAATCCTGAATATAGTGTTGAACGGCTTCACCTGTTAACCCAATTTGAATTGCACGATAGTCCAAAGGTTCTAAGTATAGATTTCTTTCAGGATCCCATTGAATTCGTACTGGATGTTGATCTTTAAAATGTTGCCAAGTTTCATTGTCCATGTGTTCAGCTTTATGGCTTGTACAACTATGTTCTAAAGCCCAATCGAAACCTTGTTTAGATATATCAATCGCAAGTATGCTTTTCTGTCCTTCATCTTTATAGCCCCATCCACAGCGATACATCATCCATAAATAAGATGGTTTAATCCAAGTCATACGGCTTTCTTTAAAAAATGGATTATTTAAGAAACCATGTTTTACCGCATGTTGTGCAAGGGTAGGATTGTATGCTTGATAAACGCGTATGGTATTTTCGCCTTGAAATGCACGTATTTGTTTAAAATTATTCATTTTTCTCCAATATAAATTGTGTTTTATAAATTGCTTTTTTAGCAAGATGCTTAAGTTCTTTTGTTGCCTCTTGAATTATTCTATGTGAAATTTTATTAATTGGCAATATGACACTTTAAAATTTATTATAAAGCTAAGTGATTTGATACATTTTTTGCTAAAGTCGAATTTTCAATTCATTGCTAAGTTTATATGTTAAAACATTGTATTTAGAATAAATCACTATGCGCCTCATCGACCAACAACCGCACTTTTGGGAACTCTACCAAGATGATTCCAATTATTATCTCAGTATTGCCGTAGATATGAGTTCTGTTGTTTCATGTTGGGATATTTATTTAACCGAAGTAGAAATTCAGGCGTATCACAACAAAGGGCGAATTGCGATTGAGGAACTCACCAATTTAATTGTGGCTGAAACCTATCGTGGAGATTTTTCCAATTTAGCAGCTCGTAAGGTACCTAAAGAAATACAACAACAGATGCAAACCGCATTTAAAACATGGCGGTTGGCTCAACATTAAATTTTTTATTCAGTTATGACCGTAATTGAAAAGTCATTATTTTCTATCATGTTTACTTTAAACAGCGCATCAAAACCTTCTGAACGATTCGGGACTTCTAATTTATAAAAGGTGGCTTTAACGCCTTTTTCAGCAATATTGGCTTTACCCTCACGTTGTGCATTACGCTGTAAAGTGCTGTCTAGATCCGTTTCAAAATAATATGAAATGACCTCGAAGCCAGCAGTTTTGGCAAGTTGAATATAACGGGCTCGATCGGCTTTGCTCATGTTGGTGTTATCTATCACGATTTTGGTTTTAGAGGCTATAGCTGCTTCAAACAGTATCTTTTCACGATGGCGTGTTTTTAGCATATCGAGATTGATACGTAGATGTGTATGGTAAAAATACTGTTGATAAAAAGTAGATTTACCCGAAGCTTGTACGCCTGTGAATAAAATCAGTTGCATGAAACACTACAAAAATAGGGTTAATCTGCTATTAAATCATGTTCATGAACTTTGCTACAATCCATTCATTGTTGTAGAAAACCAATAAACTTAAAATGAAAAAATTAGTTCAATGTCGGTATTTATTTTCAATACTTCTACTGAGTGCTGTTTCAGCATGTCAAAGTCAATTTGTCACTACACCAAATGCACCCACTGAAGCAAGTTTGGTGGCAAATTCAGTGGGAAATGGTTTAGAAACAGAATTAGATATCGATTATGTTGTCGCATTTAAAAATTTGAAAATGGCCTATGGGCAATGTGTTGCCTTTACTGGCGAAAAAGATTTTGTCTTTACCGACAATCGACTAGAACGAGATTTAGAAATGGGAACCTTGTTTACCCGTACAGAGGGTGGGGCGTATTTATCAAAAACCTTGGTGGAATCCATTGGAAAGAATAAAACCCGTTTAACGCTATTTTTACCCACAAGTTATAAGTCTGCTCAAGCTCGTTTTAAGTTAGATGCTAAACGCGCGCTAGGACAAGATCCATCATGTAATGTCGCAAAGCCAAGATAAGGCTGATCTGTTCAAATCTAATTAACTCTGTTCAGTGGCTTGCTCTGTATTTGATCCAGGAATCATCATGCCTGCCAGTTTAAGCATATCTAGTTGGATGGTATTCATTTGTTGTTCGATTTTCTTAAAATCAACTTTTGAAATGTCTAAATCACCGTTTAACAGTGCTGAGTTAAGCACTTGCTTATTGGCTTGTAGCACTTGTTGGCGGATACCATCAATCTCTTGGCTTTTTAAATCTAATGAAATCAATGCTGTGTTAAAGCCTTGTAGTTCACGAGTCAATGTTTTGACAGATTGTTGTAGCTCAGCTTGATTTTGTGATTGTATCGCTTGTTGTAAATTAGATTGGCTTTGCTGTAATTTTTCAACATAGTCACCAGTTTTCAGTTGTACGTTGGCAACATCACGTGCGATATAAAACATATTGCCTTGTTTTAAATTCTCAGTACTTTTTGCTGTTGATTGATTATTATTATTTGAGTCGGATGTATTCTCACTCATTTGCGCAGTTTCAATCGCTTGAGCGTCATCTTGTTGACGTGATTGTTCAGCTGCTTGATTACAGCCTAGCAGTAACATGCCAGAAATAAAAATAACAAAAGGCAAAACTGCACCTTGTAAAAGCTTTTTCATCGTTGTCCAAAAGAAATTTAATCGGTTATGAATTCACTATAATTTGCAAAAGTGTAGAGATTGAGGATTGTTGCAAAGGGCATACAGTCTGTAACTTTAGAGATTCATTTCTACTCAAGCAAAAGCAAAAAAGAATGCATTTTTAGACTCTATTGAAGATGGTTGAAATTTTAAATTGTGAATAAAGCTAGAGGGATTTTGATCGAAAATATAAAATTTTCGATCAAAACTGCAAAATATAAAAATTTATTGAAAGCATAGTGCTTTTAATGCTCAATCTATTTTGCTAATTCAGCTTCAATCGCAGATGTAATTCGTGGATCATCAGCAGTGATATCTGGTGCAAAACGTGCCACGATTTCACCATTTTTACCGATTAAGAATTTTTCAAAGTTCCAAAGGACTTCAGGTTTTGGGTTTGGGGTTAGGCCATAATCGACTAAGTCTTTCCACCAAGGGCCTTCACCGATACGCTCAGGGATTGCATGAATTAAGCTGTCATAAAGTGGATGCTTATCATCACCTGCAACTGAAATTTTAGCAAAAAGTGGGAAGTCGACATTGTAAGTTAAAGAACAAAATTGCTCTATTTCATCATTTGTTCCAGGCTCTTGCGCAAGAAAGTTATTTGCAGGAAAGCCGAGGATTTCTAAACCTTGATCTTTCTTTTCAGTATATAGTTTTTCTAAACCTTCATATTGTGGAGTAAGGCCACATTTAGATGCAACGTTAACGATTAAAAGAACTTTACCTTGATATTGATTCAAAGTCGTCGCTTCACCTTTGATGGTATTGACTGGGATGTCATAAACGGAATTGCTCATAGGGGTATCCTTAAAAATCAAAAGACAGTGATTAGAAATATGTCTAATGTTTTAGCGATATTCCAAGATTTCAGCAAGTTACATTTGTATATAAGTGTAATAAAAAAAGCAGATCATAGGATCTGCTTTTAAAAACTGCATCAAATTTAATCGATTATGGTGCAGCGTTTGCTTTGGCTTGAAGTGCTTGCATTTCAGTTAACAGGCTTTGTTGTAACTCAGTACCTTTCTTTTGTAGTTCCATGATTTTTTGTGGATCTGGTGAAGTCGCTAAACCAGCTTCAGACATTTCAACGCCTAGGTTATTTGACTCTTTCATTTTGTCACGTACAGACGCAACTTCAGTACTTTTAAGTGCTAAACCATCAAGATCTTTGTTGAAACCATCCACATAAGTTTTCATTTTATCGACAACACCTTTCAGTGCATCTTTATCACCCTTTTGTGCAGCTTGCATCACTTCTGTTTGGAAGTTCAATGCTTCTTTAGCTTTCGCTGTAGACATTGTTTGAAGTGCAGTTAAATCGCTTTTGATATCAGCAGTATTATTGGTACTTAAAGAAACCGCAGCTGCAGCAGGTTTGCTCTCAGTTCCTGAAGCTGAATCAGCTGGTTTTTTATCACATGCAGTTAAAGCAAACGCTGAAGCACATAGTGTAGCTAGTAGTAATTTTTTCATTTATTCGAACCCTTCATTATTTAAAATTCTTATGAATTTGACGGTAATATATACAAATTCAAAAAGTTATATGCTTAATCTAGAGCATAAGATGCAAAATGCACAATTTTAAGGCAATTTTCTATAGTATTTTTGTATATAAACTTATCAATAAAGTGGAATTAGGCTGCTTGAAAAATACTCTAATCTTAAAGATTTCGCATTTGTGCTGGGGTTTGATGAGTGTAACGCTTAAAAAACTCAATGAAGCTGGATGTGTGTTGATAGCCGAGGTCTAAGCTAATTTTTTTAATTGAGACGCCTTGTTGGATCAATGAGATTGCATAAATAATCTTGGCGCGATTACGCCATTCAGACAGCGAAAGTTTAAGGTGCTCTTGGCTAAGTCTAAGTGCATGCCGTTCAGTAATCTGAAAAGTATCGAGAATTTCCTGAAGGCTTTTGGAAAAGCGTGTTGTATCCGACAAATGCTCAAGAATAGGCTTGAGTGTAGGATGGTTGGTTTGCGGTAAATAATGCTCATAACACACACTATTTTGGATTTGATCGACCAACAGTTCTAATAAGTGTTGATAATAGGGGGATGATGGAATCCCTTGTTTCTGCTGCTCTAAAACTTCTTCAATGGTATGACGTAAAAAGGGGCGAATACTTAAAGTCTTTGTGCTTT
Source organism: Acinetobacter sp. 1125_18A (assembly GCF_052824985.1). NCBI lineage: Bacteria > Pseudomonadati > Pseudomonadota > Gammaproteobacteria > Moraxellales > Moraxellaceae > Acinetobacter > Acinetobacter sp. 1125_18A. Next base: position 14,198 of record NZ_VTDG01000014.1, on the reverse strand, counting down.
GGGATAAGCTTTGACAAAGCTGAGGATGAATACGGATACAGATGTAATGCGTCAGTTGATCATCCACAGCTGTACAACAATGTTCGGTTTGCGGCGGAATCCACAAACCATAACTTGGTGGAGACAGATAGGTTTCTTCTGCGACATTGAGTTCTAAAGTCCCATTTAAACTCAAATTAAAATCACCCCATAAATTTGAATGGGGTGTCACCACATCATGCTTTTGATAGAAAAATTCTTCTACAGAAATCAGCGCTGAATACATAGTTGAAAAGACTTAACTCTCACATTGGATGGCCGTGTTTTCAGCTTTGGGGTTATTTAATCCACGACTCAGCGTGAAGATTGAAATAAAGGCCAAAAGGATAAAACTCAGTACACTATACAATAAAATGTTGGCATTAAAATGGTCAACAACATAGCCACCGATTAATGCACCTGTTGCAATCATAACTTGGAAGAAACCAACAAATAACGGCATACCTTTTTCTACAGCTTGAGGGGCGTGTAAAAACATCCAAATATTGGCAGTGGTTGGAAATGCACCAAATGCAAAACCCCAAAGCGCTGTAAGAATAAATGCGCCTGATGGATGAATGGCAAATAGAGGAAAGCCAAAGAATACAACTGCAAAACAGATGGCAACGAATGCAAAGGTATAACGCACATTCAAATTACCGCTATAACCAGCAAAAGCATTACCAAAGATACCTGCGATACCAAATAATAACAGTAGAGAACTGATGGTAGCGCTGTCAAAGCCTGCTGAATTTTTAAAGAACGGGGTCAGATAGCTATATGATGAAAAATGAGCTAAACCAATCAACAAAATAATAATCAAACCTTGTCTGGCTTTACTGATTCTTAACAATGCAGGTAAGTCTTTAAAATGAATGGCGGATTCAGGTTTTAAGCTCGGGATAAATTTAATTCCCAACAGTAAAACAACGAAGCCGATGGCGGAGGTAATTCCAAATGAGGTTCGCCAGCCGTATGCATCACTTAACCATGTCCCAATCGGTACACCAAGAACAGTGGCTAAAGTCACACCAGCCATGACAGTTGCTGTTGCTTTCGCAATAGGTAAATGGCTTGGTGCTAAACGACCACTTAAGGCAATTGCAGTTGCCCAGAATCCACCAATCGCAAATCCAAGAATGAAACGGCTCAGCAATAAAATTTCAAAAGTTGATGCAATTGCAGTGATGGCATTGGCAAACACCATCGTTGCAGACAGGGCTAGGAGTAAGTAACGTCGATCTAAATTTTTGACTAGAACGGGAAGGAGTGGTGCTGCTATGGCGGCCATGATCCCTGGGAGAGTGATCATCAAACCCGCTGTACCAACAGATACATGCAAATCACTGGAAATGTCGTTGAGGACACCAATTGGGAGAAACTCACTGGTGACCAAAGCAAAAGCAGTAATTGCAACGGTTAATAGCGCCAACCAGCTCCCTTGGCTACTGGGGGGAATCTCAGAGGACTGTGGTTCTGAAACTTCTGATTGCATCATATTCATGAAGATATATTCCTGCTGTAAAGCGAAAGCATATGGAGGTATTTTTTAATTCATTAACGATCGTTATAAAAATAAAATATTTGATTAATTTTGTGTTGTCAATTAATTTAATAATGTTCGTTATAAAAATATATGTGAAAGTTATGGCTGATTCTGAAAAACATGCTTTAGTCGCTGAAAAACAAGCACCTAAGCGTGGGCGTGGTCGTCCTAAATGTTTTGATGAACAACAAGCGCTACAAAAAGCCATGTTGTTGTTCTGGGAATATGGCTATGAATCCACATCGATGAGCGATTTAACCAAAGCCTTAAATCTTACTGCACCCAGTATATATAGTAGTTTTGGAGATAAATCACAGTTGTTTCATGCCTGTTTGGAATACTACTTAAAGCATGAGGCATGTCCTTTGGAGGTTATTTTTCAACAAGCCAAAACAGCAAAAATCGCCATTGAAATTTATTTGTATGAAAACCTTAAAAAACTGGTTCAACAAAATAAACCGACGGGTTGTATGTTGGTTACCGCAACCATGAATTGTTCACAAGAACATGCACCGATTCAGCATGATCTTTTGTTGAAAAGACAACAAGTCAAAGAAAATATCTACCAACGTTTGCAACAGGGTGTCAAAGAAGGTGACTTAAACCCACACGCCAATATTCAAGCAATGACAGATTATTATTCAACGGTGATCCAAGGTTTAACCATGCAAGCCCGTGATGGGGTTGGTGCTGAACAGTTACAAAGTGTGGTGACTTTGGCAATCAAAACTTGGGAATTATTTTAAGTTTAAAATATATAAAATAGCATTTGTCTGAAAAGCCCTATAGATGTCTGAAATGCCATATTTAAATTTATTCCGACTTCATCGATAATCATTTCCAGATCCTATTCGACAGTCAAAATTATGTATAGCAATTCAAAACTCATGTGGTGGGCAATCAGTTTACCGATCATTGCAGTATTGATTTGGTCAATGAATATTGCAGTTACACGTTATGTTTCGGATTATATTTCGCCTGTCAGTATTAGCTTTTATCGCTGGTTAGTGGCATTTATTATTTTGACTCCATTTATGTTGCCCCAAGTGTGGAAGCAACGTCATTTGGTTAAACAACATTTTATGCAATTTGTGGTGCTGAGTGCTTTTGGTATGTTCTTGTATCAAGGCTTGGCCTATAGCGCAGCGCATTACACCACAGCAACCAATATGGGCATTATCAACGCCTTTATTCCAGTATTTACCATTTTTGTTTCGATTCTTATTTTACGTGAAATTCCCAATCGTTTCGCTGTTGTCGGCAGTATCTTGTCTTTTCTCGGTTTACTGTATGTGATTGGCCGAGGGGATTTTAGCAACTTGACTCAATTGGCAGGGCACTCTGGTGATTTGATCATGGTCTTGGCTGTGTTCTTTTATGCCTTTTATGGGGTTTTTCTAAAAAAATGGCAATTGAAAGTTCCATTACTGCTGAGTCTCTATGTGCAAATTGCGTTGACCTTGGTCTACCATTTACCATTTGTGCTTTATTATGGCATTGATGCGATTAACCAAGGCAATGTCGCCAGCGTTTTATATGCGGGTATATTACCTTCTCTTGTTGCGCCTTTATTGTGGATGATGGCTGTACAATATCTTGGTCCAAATCGAACCAGCATTTTTATGAATTTAATGCCAGTATTTACTGCAATCATTGCCTACTTCTGGTTGCATGAGGCTTGGACGATGTCGCATACGATCGGTGGTATTGTCATTTTAGTGGGAATTGCATTGGCACAAAAAAAGTCACTTAGTGTCAAAAAAAGTACATTATTGAGTTAAAATTTAAAGTGTTTTGAGTGAAAATTGTTCATTTAAATCTTTATTTTTAACGCTTTTTAAGTGTTAAATCTGAGCAAAATTTGTTTTTTAATTAGTGATTTAACTGTTGAAAATTCAAATAGTAAAACAAATTTAAATACTTAGTTTTATTATTGAAATCCAAGTTATTTGCAATTCACTCAAATGAACAGATATTGCTCAGAAGAATATATTTGTATTCAAAAAAAATTTATAGGATAATATTTTCATCGTAGCGAATTAAGAATTTCTTAATTAAATTGTTCTACACTGAATTTTTCATACCCTCTGGATGTGTTTAACGCATCCTTTTTTATACTCAGCCAACCCTATATGTGGCTGAGTTTTTTTTTGCCTTTTTATTGGCAATATTGAGGGTTTGTTGACAATTCGTCTACGCCTTGCGCTGCAAACAAAGCAATGCTTTGTTCTTGCTCAGGGTTGTGGCTAAAATTATCTCAGCCTACGTTATGAAACTCGAAAATAGTCTCGCTATTCTCTTCGTTTCCTGCTTTACGACGTATACGTCTCATGCTCAATTTTAACCTACAACGCAAGCCATTTATGAAATTCCAACAGGCCCTGAACCCATGTTTGAATGAATATTTTAACGTGTTTAAGCCCGAATCACTTGTGCTGTAGATGCGTCAATGATTTTGCTTGGTTCGCGACTTAAACCAAGATCGCCGTTTAAATAATTCAATTCCGAACCAAAATATTGACTGGCTTGTTGTAAAGATCTTGCTGGTTCTAAACCTGCCGAATTTGCACTGGTCGATACAATAAAGCCATTAAAGGCATTACATAAGGCAATGCACAAAGGGTGATTGGTTACACGAACCGCAACCTGAGCATGCTGGCCTTTAATCCATTGTGGAATTTTATCATCAGCTGGAAGTAGCCAAGTTGTTGCCCGTTCTGTTCTAGAGCGTTGCGTCCATGATTGAATGATTTGTTCACGAATAATAGGGTCAATTTCTGTTAATAGATGCTCAACTTGTGAGAGCTGTCCTGCCAATAAAATTACGCCTTTCTCTATAGGGCGTTGTTTAAGCCTTAAAATTTCTAAAAAAGCCTGTTCATTGAACGGATCACAGCCTAAACCCCATACTGCCTCTGTTGGATAAGCCAAGACTTTACCTTGTTGAAGAATTTGTGCAGCTTCAGCAACTGAGGTTGTAATCATCTATGTTTACCTTGCCATTTCGTGGAATAAGCCACTATTGTGAACCTTAATAACTGACTCGGCAACGTAAGTACAGCCCAGATTGTTGAATACAGTGACCCAAAAGTTCTAATTCCATAAGATCGCTTGTGAGTTGTGCAATGTCTAAATTTGCGTTTTGAGCAAGCGTATCTAAGTCTTGCCCAATCCAATCCAGCAATTGATACAGCTTAAATAAATGCTCGGGAATTTCTGGCATTGGGGATAGTGATTCAGACTGTTGTGCACAATGCCATTGGGTGGGAAGTGCTAAATCTTCAACAATCTGTTCAGGATGATCAACCAGAATGGCCCCTTCACGAATGAGCTGATGACATCCTTGATGATGCTCTCCATAAATATGCCCTGGAATTGCAAAAATCACTTTACCTTGTTCTGCGGCAGCTTGCGCCGTAATCAGTGAACCACTACCCAGTTGTGCTTCTGCGACAACAACACCTAAGCTCAAACCACTCACGATCCGATTTCGATAGGGAAAATTGCGCTGAATAGGCTGAGTTTCTGGCAGGTATTCAGTCAAAATCGTTCCTGAATGCTGCAAAATTTGTTCTTGTAACTGTCTATTTTGACTAGGATAAACCAGATCTAAGCCTGTACCGATCACCGCAATGGTTCGATGGTGTTTTAGTCCACCCATATGTGCAGCGGCATCAATTCCCAGTGCTAGGCCACTGGTAATAAAAAAGCCCTTTTCACTCAAATAGTAAGCAAAATCATAAGCCACTTGTTTGCCATGCGGACTTGGCTTTCGGCTACCCACGATGGCGATTTGCGGTTGACTTAGATTCTGAAATGCACCTTTACCAAATAGAATTGGTGGATGATCAGGATAAGGTAGCAGTTGTTGAGGATAATGAGGGTCGGTATCTAAAACAATAAAATCTGTATGTTTTTGAATTTTATCGAAGCAAACTTGAAATTTGGATTGCCCAAGCGCAGTGAAAAATTCACTGGCTCTTTCAAGATGGTTTTTATGAATTTTGGCTTCAGACCAGCGGTTTAAATTTTCAGCTTGCAGCGCTTTTGCGATAGAACCAAAATGTGTTTCTAATTTACGAAAAGCGCTGAGCGAATGTTGAACCAAATACCAAAGTCTGATGGCATCATATTGGTCATTGGATATTTGCTTCAACATATTTAAATCACATCATGAAAAACTTAGTTATCTGCAATTGCAGGTGGTTTAATTTCAGCACCCATTTTAATTGGTAAATTACTTTCCAAAATATAGGCATAGCTGAGGTGATCAAAACTCTTAAAGATCATCAGTGTACCAATTTTTTGACTTGGTAATTTCACAGACTCTTTAGTTTTTGGGTCACGGACTGTTTCACCTTGTTGGTAAATACTAAAGACTTGCCCAGGTTTAGCACCTTGTAAGCTACCACGGTCAATGGTGACTACACTATATTGCGCTGCTGTACCAATTGAACCTTGTACACGAACCACTTTACCGCCATTGCTGACTTCATTGGTGGTGGTTGGATAGAACAAACTCGGCAATTCAGCATCATAGCTTGGTAGGACATAGTCGCCCTTACGCACTTCAGCATTATAACTTTTGGTTAACTCAAGGGTGGTGACATCATTTTCACCAGCCGCCGCAGTTGCAGAAGCAACCTCAGTTAATTCCATGCCTGCATTAAACTTTTTGCCTTCAGCATTGAGGAAAGTATAAGGTTTTCCTTCACGATAAATCCCATAACGTTGACCCACGACTAAGCCATTTCCACGCGCATAAACGGTTTGTCCTGCACCCGTAATCACACGATTATCAGCAGCGCCGATGGTATAAGGGATGTTCTGTAAAGATTCAGGATTGACCACAATACTGTGTTCTAACCATGGTTGAATATCTGATAATGGAATTACTGAAATCGCATTATTTAAGGATTCAACGCGTATTTGAGGGCGTAAAGATGTTCCACCTTGATGACGACGGATAATTCCATCACAACCATCACCTTCATCTACACCAATCAATGGGCGACCATCTAAAGTACACAACAATAATTTATCGCCTGGATAAATCCAATGTGGATTTTTAACATGCTTATTGCTTGCCCAGATTTCAGGCCAGCGCCAAGGCTTGCTTAAAAATTTCCCCGCAATATCCCATAAAGTATCACCACGTTTCACCACATAGACATTGGGTGCACTGGATTTAAGTGCAGGTGGATTGGTATTTGGACTTGCGTGTGTGATTTCCATGTAAGTGAATCCTGCACTTAAACATAGTGTCACAGCAAGTAATTGTTTCTTGAACCCCTTGGCATGAAAGTTCGTTATGCCAGTTAAAACCTTTTTCATTATCATAATTCCTAAAATTATGTCTCTATATGCGTTATAATACGCATATTACACACATTTTTTTAATGAAGCATATTCTTCATTTAGTTTTAAGATCAATGGCATAGCAACAGAGGGTACAGTATGGCCTTATTACCTATTTTAAGTTTTCCTGATCCCCGTTTACGCACCATTGCAAAACCTGTCGATGTGGTAACTGATGAAATTCGCCAGTTAGCAGCAGACATGTTTGAAACCATGTATGAAGCGCCAGGTATTGGTCTGGCTGCTACACAGGTCGATCAGCATATTCAGCTTATCGTAATGGATCTGTCTGAAGACAAAGACCAACCTATGGTGTTCATTAACCCCAAAATAACACCGCTTACAGAAGAAACCTTATCTTATGAGGAAGGCTGTCTTTCTGTTCCTCAAATATACGATAAAGTTGAGCGTCCGTCACGAGTTAAAATTGAAGCAATTAACCTTGAAGGTCAAGCTTTTGAAGTCGAAGCGGATGATCTATTGGCGGTATGTATTCAACATGAAATGGATCACTTAAACGGTAAATTATTTGTGGATTACTTATCCCCTTTAAAGCGTCAACGTGCGCGTGAAAAAGTGGAAAAAGTGGTTCGTCAGCGTGAAAAGCAAAAAGTTCCAGCAAAACGTTGATCTGAGTAAGTTGAATTTTAAAATTTTCCTGCAATACAAAGCCCAATTTTGTTTGGGCTTTGTTATACTCTGGCTCGAAAAATGTTGAGACGAACGTTTTGTTGAGAATAGGTTTACTGCTCGGTTTTACCGCAGTTTTTTTACAGATTGCTGTATTTTTACAGCCTTTGCTACCGAAGCAATATCAAATTGCGCCGGTCTGTGAAACTATTACTCAAGCTTTAGTACAAAGTCATTTCTACGAAAAGCATCAACATAGCACCCATCATCAACATCAATCTGCATCTTCTGCACATGAAGCTGCCAGTCATGACCATCTATTGGCCCATACTGAACATGCAGCGCCAGAGCAACCAAGTTCACATCACCATGATGCGGGTCACCAGTGCCAATACTGTACAGTCTATGGCAATTTGGTTTTACCTCCTGAACTTGAAATCAAAGAAATATTAGATCGTATCCAAGTGCGACTGGTTGCATTTCAAAAAGCATTTCGACATGTCTATTTTGTATTGCAACGTTTGTTTCTACTTCCCCAAGGGCGAGCCCCGCCACTTTTCGCATAAATCAAAAACTTAATTTTTAGGGTCTTCATTGACTCCAGCCTTGTTTAATTTATGATTTAAGAGAAAGAAAATGGCTCAACCTCAATTCTTTTTACAGCCTTTAGCGGCTGCGGTTTGTGTTGCTTGTTATTCTACAGCGGCATTTGCACACGATCAGGAACATGCATCTCAACTTGCTCCAATCGTGGTTACAGCACAGTTAAATAATGATGCCAATGGTTTGATTATTCATGCTGATCCAAAACAGCCGATTCAACCTGTACCTGCTACAGATGGTGCTGATTATTTGCAAAGTATTGCAGGCTTTAATTCAATTAAAAGCGGTGGAACCAATGGAGATGTCACATTCCGCGGCATGTTTGGTTCACGGATTAAAATTTTAACAGATGGTACCGAAAATTTAGGTGCATGCCCAGCACGCATGGATGCACCTACGTCGTATATTCAACCTGAAAGTTTTGACCGTATTTCGGTGGTAAAAGGACCTCAGACGGTCCAATATGCCAATACTGGTTCAGCAGCCACGGTGATTTTTGAACGTCAAAAACCAACCTTAACAGATGATAAAAATTATCAAGGTCAAGCCAGTGTTTTAGTCGGTTCTTTTGGACGTTTGGATCACAACATTGAAGCTGCTGTCGGTGACAGTAAAAAATATATGCGTATCAATGCCAATCGTTCTGAGTCAAACAGCTATGAGGATGGTGATGGTAATAAAGTGCCTTCTTCTTGGGAGCGCTGGAATACTGATTTAGCCTTAGGCTGGACACCCGATGAAGATACATGGGTTGAACTGACAGGGGGTAAAGCTGATGGTGAGGCTGAATATGCAGGCCGAACCATGGATGGTTCTCAATTTGCACGTGAAAGCCTAGGCTTACGTGTTGAAAAGAAGAATTTAAGCCCTGTGATTAAAAAGCTCGAAGGGCAAGTGAACTATAGTTATAACGACCATATTATGGATAACTTTAGTTTGCGTACACCACCAATGACACATGATATGAATACACATCAAATGGTGTCGAATCCAATGGCAATGCAGGTGACACGCCGTACTTTAAATAGCCGTTTAGCCATGACCAGTGAATGGGATAAGCTCAGTTTAATTACTGGGGTGGATTCTCAGCTGAACAAACATGGCGGCAGTATGTCATCACCTACCATGCCATCCATGAATGTTGCATTTAGAGAGGATATGCGCTTCCAATCTTATGGTGCTTTCGGAGAAATGACCTATCAATTCAGTGATGCTTATAAATTGGTGACAGGTGCACGAATTGATCAAGTTAAAATTGATGCCTTAAAACTGAATGATCAACGTAAAGAAACTTTGCCAAGTGCATTTATTCGTTTAGAAAATCAATCTCCTGAACATAATGCCAAATCTTATATTGGTTTAGGTTATGTGGAACGTGTTCCAGATTATTGGGAGCTATTTAGTACCGCACATGGTAATACTGGTATGTCTAAGCCGACGTTTAATGATCTAAACACTGAAAAAACTTTACAGTTGGATCTCGGTTATCAATACCAACATGATGCATTGAGTGTATGGACATCAGCATATGCAGGGTTGATTAATGACTTTATTTTATTGAGTTATCATAATCATCCAAAAGCTGGAATGGGTGGGCATGATCACGGTTCTTCATTCAGTGCTGGGGCAAAAAATGTCGATGCAACTATCGCGGGTGCTGAAGCAGGGATTGGTTATCAATTTACTGATGCGATCCAAGCGGATGTAAGTGCAATGTATGCATGGGGCGAAAATACCGATACACATAAACCATTGCCACAAATTGCGCCTTTAGAAGGTCGTTTGAATTTACGTTATGTTCAAGATAAATATTCTTTAGGTTTATTATGGCGTGCAGTGGCGAAACAAGATCGTATTAGCTTAAATCAAGGTAATATTGTGGGTTATGACACTGGTGAAAGTAAAAGCTTTACCACCTTGGCATTGAATGCGTCATATAACATTCAAAAAGATCTAAATCTTGCTGTTGGTGTCGACAATGTCTTAGATAAAACCTATACCGAGCATTTAAACAAATTGGGTGTAGGTGCAGATGGTCAAGTCGGTACTCAACAATTTAATAATACAGGGCGTAATTATTGGGCTCGTATTAGCATGAAATTTTAATTGATTTAAAACTGATTTTTTACAGAAATATGAGGATGTTCTATGAGTAATGACAGTAATAAGTTGTCACCTGAAAAATCGTTTTGGGGATGGAAGTTGCTGATTATCGCAATTATTTTAAGCTGTATTTTTATGGGAATCTTCTATTTGGCGATTACCAACGAGCCTGACTATATGCCAAGCCAAAAACAGAATGCAGCTCAGCAACATGATATGTCTAAGATGAGTCATGAAAGTATGCCAAACATGGATCATTCGGCTTCTGCACCAGTGCATGGTCATAATGAATAAGTGAATAGCTCGTGAAATGTAAAAGGAAGCCTTAGGGCTTCCTTTTACATTGAGAATATTTAAAATAGGGCCAAACAGTATAGATAATTAAAAATGAATGAAAAACTAGAGGCTTATCTTAATATTTTTCAACAATATGGTGAAGTTTCCATTGCAAATGATGACTGGATAACTGAATTTGAACAAGCATTTAGAGCACAACTAAAAACTGAAGGGATTGATGAAATTCGAATTTATCAGGCCATTGTACAACCTGATCGAAAATTAATTTGCAGGTTATTTCACCAACCAAGTATGAAAGTTCTTCAGGAATATCCTGCAAGAACGGTATTTCTTCGTTGGTTACCTTTGCTATGTATCGTGTTTTGTTATTTTTTAATCATCTCTCTCATTGCTTTAAGCGTAGACAAAATGCTGACAACTGCATTTCTGCTATTTTTACCTTTTAGTCTGGGTGCGATCATTGAATATGTGAAATCTTTAAAATCCCCAAATTCTTTAAAACAAACATTCTTTCAGCAAATTTATATTGTATTAGGGATCATTGTTGTTGGTGCAGTGATTTTAAGAGAGGGTGTTATTTGTCTTATCATGGCAGCACCTATATTTTTGCTCTGTACGACTTTAGGTGCAACTAGTATGCATTTTTTGTGTAGACGTTTATGGAAGCCCTATAATAAAGTTTATTCCATTGGACTTTTACCTTTGTTGGGGTTGTTCTTATTACCAGATCTATCCCAATATCATAATGGTGTTACGCGCCAAGAAATTATTGTCAATGCACCTATTCATGATGTTTTTGCGTCAATTAACAATATCCAACAGATTCAACCAAATGAAATAAAATATAGTCCAATTTTTACAATGGGCTTTCCAAAACCAATTTCTGGAATGACGGAACAAACTGATGATGGTTTGATTCGTCAAATTTATTGGCAACGTGGTATTCATTTTCAAGAGAAAATTATTCAGTCTCATGCACCTACACAGTTGGCTTGGACATATATTTTTACACCAGAATCATTTCCAAAAGGGTCTTTAGATGATCATTTGAAAATGGGGGGTGCATATTTTAATTTGTTGACAACAGACTATCAATTGGACGCCGTTAATCCACAGCAAACGAAAATGGTGTTAACCATTGATTATCGTTTATCAACAGAAGTGAATTGGTATGCGGACTTGTGGACACGCTATGTACTTAATGAATTTAGTGATGTTGTTCTCAATATCTATAAACGCCGTTTAGAAAAACAAAGTTAAGGCATAAGCCTTAACTTTTCCTTTGTTTACTGATGCATACTCGCTAATTGTTTCCCGGCATTTTGATAAAGTTCGAGTGCATATTCTTGTTCTGCACGACCATTCTGTTGTAAATATTGATCCAGTTTGTCGATATGCTTAGCACTACGGTAGAGCAGGGTATTTTTTGCAATTAAATAAAGCGGATACCAAGCCAAAGTACGTGGCTTGAGTCCTAGGTTTTTCATTTTACGTTGCCCAATAAAAAACTGGGTAATATCCAAGTGATTTTGATAGGCTTTTTTCTGCAAAAAAGAATTAAAGTGTTTGTAATGTCGTTCAAAAGGCTCTTTGGATAAGCTGATGGCTAAAGCTTTGCTACTTTCATCGGCTTTAGGATGGGCATCATTCATCCATTGCAGTAGTTTCCATGCGTCAGACTCTTTATTAACTAGCCATTTTTCATCTACTCCCATTAGCCAGCCCGTATATTTCCAAAAATGCATGATGGCTTCTGATTCGGTTTTGCTTGGAAAAATACCAATGGCTCTGACACCGAGAAGTAACACCGCACTAAATGCGATATTGGTCATGGCTTGATCATATTGATTGATCGGCGCTCCCCAAATATCGTTATCCCAGTCTTTGGATTTATTGAGTTGATGTCGTACCAACGAATGAATAAAACGCACATAAATGGTGGAAGTAAAACCATTGTTAAAACGAGAGAAACTATCTTGTTGATTGACATCAAGCCACCATTTGTGGGTTTCAGCTAAGCGTTTTCCAGCGTATTTATGTAAAGCACCTGTCATAATTAACGGTTGATTAAAACCAGGGTATTGATAACCCGTCATTAAAGCCACATCGCGTAAAATAAAAGTACCATTTGTCCCTAAACGATGGGTAAATTTGATCGCAGTTTCAATTTTAGCTGGATCAAGCCAAGTAGGCGCTTGTTCAACCATTTTAAAAAAATCAGTTAATTCAGGGATTTCATTGGGAAGTTTATCCAAACCTTGATACAAGGCTGTTTCAAAAAGCTTTCTATTTTGTCTAGGATTGGTCATCACCCAATCCATAACTTTATCCATCGCGATATCACCAGTCTGTAAGGCTCGATTGAGTGAAAGATATTCGTCATAACTCGGTTGTAACTGCTGGTCTGTAAAATAATAAAAAAGCTTAGACTTCATATTTGTTCGTGCCATGGTCTCAAATGAGGCAAGGCGTTGTGGCTTAATTAATGTTTGCATTTTGAGCGCGACCTGATTATTGTTTAGTCAAACTCTAATATGAATAATTATTCGCATTCAATTCGCATTTTGGAGTGAACCGCAAGATGAGAAAACAACCACAACAACAACGTGCTCGGAATGTCGTAGATAGTATCTTGGAAGCAACTCAATTATGTGTTGCTGAATATGGCTTAATCAACGTCACCACACCCAAAATTTCAGAAAAATCAGGAGTCAGTGTTGGTTCTATCTATCAGTATTTTGGAAATAAAGAAGAAATTATTCAGGAGCTTTTAAGTCGTAAAAGTGAGCAGCTGGGGCTTGCGTTGAAACAGATTGCGATTAGCCAAGAAGAATTGAGCTTAGAAGAAATCATTCCACTTAGTCTTCAATTCGGTTTTGACATGATGAAAGCCGATGGTGGCTTTTTTATTGAAGTGCTTAAACATTGGCATGGCTATAACAATTCAGAAGCAGCAAAAGTGTTAGAAAAGCATTTCTATGAAGTGGGATTGTATGTATTTAGCCGTTTTTTTAATCATTGGAGTTTTGAAGTACTTAAAAATAAATCCTTTGTGATTATCAATAGTACGCTTTTTACCATGATGCGTTATGTCAGTCATAATAATTTTCTAATTTCAGAACAGCAGCTAAAAAAAGAATTAACTTTGATGATCTTGGCTTATCTAGAGCAAGGCGCCAGCCCTAATCCGCTTTAAGATAGTCTTTAATGGTGGTAGGGATCCATAGATTGTACTCGACTTATATAGACATACATCCAAATACAAATAAAGCTTGGTTTTATCAAACCCGATTTTATAGAGTTGGTTCTATAGAGTGAGTTTTATCGCGTTGGTTTTAGCGAGTCTAAGTATTGTTTGAGTTGGGACAAGATATTGATTTCTTTCTCAGGAATAGTTTGATGCTTCTATTCAATGATAAAAGTGATCTATCTCCTTATATAGATTTTAATCGCCGTATCTCTATTAAATTGCATTTATAACAATGCTAAGGGTATACAAGAGGCCGTTTTAGTTGTTTTAGTGAATATATGATGGGGTATTGGTTTTTTATTGCTGTGTTTTTATGCAAAAAAGCAGATTTTTAAAGAAAAAGTGCTGTTTTAGAAGAATAAATAAACAAGTGATAGATAAAATGAAAAATAA
>NZ_VTDG01000013.1:0-88449 GCF_052824985.1 Acinetobacter sp. 1125_18A | reverse complement strand
TTTAACATCACCGCCGATGGATGTGCATTCTACAGCATTCCCAACCCAACACAACCCCTTTTTTTAATTATTTTAATTGTTCGAACAAATATTGTTCGTTTATCATATTTATTCACACTTTTTAATCAAATTTGCTTTAATACATATGTAATAACTGCTGTTAGAATACGATTATGAAGTCTTTAATATAGCTATATCGTTATTGACTACTTTTACTTTAAGAATATTTCAAGGAATTCTATGCGTCCTTATCATGTACTCTGGGCTTGTTTACTTAGCATTGGTCTGACTAGCCATGTATTTGCTCAAGACGAATTATCTACTCAAGAGAATTCTGACAATGCGGTTTCTACAGACTCTGTTTCAGATGATAAGTCGTCTCAAGAGAATTCTTCGACACTAGAAAACGAAGCAACGTCAAAACATCCAAGAATCGAAGCGCTTAAAGAGCTTAAAAACATCACAAAAAATGACTTAAAAGTGAATGCCAATGCAGCTCAACCAGATTCTGTAAAAGATCCACTTCAACCATTGAACCGTGAAATTTATGCGTTTAATGACATGATCGACCGTAATGTGGCTCGACCTATCGCAGTTCAGTACAAAGAGAAAGTGCCAGGTGATGTACGTTCCTCATATAGTTTATTTCGTAAAAACTTAAGTGAACCATGGAATGCGGTCAACCAACTTGCTCAAGGGCGCTTTAGTCGTGCAGCAAAGTCTTTAGGTCGTTTTACTATTAACACAGTCACCTCTCTAGGTTTAGCCGACCCTGCAACTCGCTTAGGTTTAGCAACTGAAGAAGAAAGCTTGGGTACAACATTAGGTTACTACGGTATTCCAAGTGGTCCTTATGTGATGCTACCTATTTTAGGACCAAGTACCCTTCGTCACTCAGCTGATTATGTTGCTGAAGGTTATGCCAATCCACTTACTTACCCAATGGATAATAACCATCAAACAGGTTTAATCTGGGGTAATCGTACTTTAGGTGGGATTAATACTCGTTCTAAACTTCTAGATGTTGAAAGTGTATTGCAAGGTGATCGTTACTCAGCAATTCGCGATATCTATTTACAACGTTTAGCATTCCAAATCGCTGAGAAAAAAGGCCGTGGACAGGAAGCTGTCGCGTTTGTAGATGATGACGAGGATGATAACAATAGTCCTGCTGATACAAACGCAGACAAATAACCACAATATTTTGTTAAACTTATTTGCTAGTAATTCATATGGTTTTACTAGCATTGTGGTGTCATCTATAGTAAATCTACTGGATAATGCTTTTATACCGATTAAGGATCATTCATTTCTTCTATGTATTTCATTCAACCCAGTCGCCAAATTTCAAGCTTAGAACAAGTATTAGATACGCTTCCTAGCTTGCAGATGATTACCATTGAAGACATTCATCGTTATGATCCAACAATTATTGCAATTGCAGACGTCCACGATTTTTTACAATACCAATGGGCTTTGCCTACCATTGTCATTGCACAAGAAAATGAAGGAAGCGAACTTTCTCAAGCATGGGAACTTGGCGCTCTTGCTGGTTGGATCTGGACCAAGCTTCCAGCCAATCTTGAAGATTCTTTATTAAAAATTGATGCGCAATATAAACGTAATCAAGATAGCCGCGATTTGCCTTCTGCCGCAGAACTACAAAAGAAACTTCTTCCAAATCCAATTGAACTACAAAATTATAAAGTTGAAACGCTTTTCCAGCCTTCTGCGTATTTGTCTGGTGACTGGTATGACTACTGGAAAATCAGTGATAAAGAGATCATGTTCTATTTGGCTGATGTGTCGGGACATGGTGTAACCAGCTCGTTACTGACATCTTGGATGGCTGCCTTTCATGGTCGCTCGAAAACACCAAGGGAGTTGATTAAAAAACTCAATGGTATGCTGGTTCAAGAAAACATTGAAAAACACATCACAATGTTGGCAGGGATTCTAAATCTAGAAACACATGCTTTAAAATGGTCAAGTGCAGGACATTACCCTCCCCCCATCATTTTTGAACCCAACCAAGCCCCTCGTGTCTTAAATACCAGCAGTTTTCCTTTAGGACTCACAGAAGATTTAGAGGTTGAAGAATTCCAATGTACCTTAACCAAGCATGCGCGGTTCATTATTTGTTCTGATGGTGCCCTTGAACCATTCTCAGGTGGTTTGAATGAACAGTTCTCACAATTGGTCTATCATTTGCAAAATCAATCATTCCGCGCACCAGAACATGTAGCAGATGACATTGCAATCCTCAGTCTCCGCAGAATGAATTAACAACATAATCAAATACATATAATAAATTAGACTAATAACCTATACGCAAACGCTTGAGTATAGACTTGCGCTATGTGATAATTTTCCTATCCTTCTCTGCAAATGGCATTTATATGTCAACAGGTCATGTTGAATATGCAAGCTTGAATGGAACGCATATTTTCAAACTTATTGGTGAAGTGCGAGCCCAATCTTGTATTAGTTTAGACAAACTTTTGGCAAGGATTGAACAACAGAAAAACGTCATTGGCGCAATTGTTGATTTAACCCAAACCACATTTATTGATAGTACAGTTCTTGGAATACTTGCCAAGCTTGGCTTAAAGTTGAAACAAGTACACCACATCCAAGCGGTGATGCTGTCCACAAATCCAGATATTACCACTCTAGCCAATAGCATGGGCTTAGGGCAGGTTTTTGTCATTTTAAATTACTGTGGTGACCCTCAAGTGTGCACCAATGCTTTGATTGACGATAACGTTAATCACAGCACAATGCTGTGTACCGTTCTCGATGCACACAAAACATTAATGAAGCTCAATGAAAACAACCAAAATATGTTCGAGCCATTAGTTAAACAACTTGAAAAGCAGCAAGATACAATGGAATGTGTATCTTCAAACCAGCAAAACGCTTAATAATTTCAAAATTGCTTTATCAGGGATAGCCCATGACTTTACTTTCCGTTGTTCAAATGAACTCTCAAAATGACATTGAAGCAAACTTCAGTGTGATTGAGTCGTTAATACAACAAAGTAAAGCTGATGGCGCATCTTTGATTGTGTTTCCTGAAAATTTTGTCTGCTTTGCCGCAGGTAAACAACGGGAAACTGCTGCACGTTTTGAAGAAATTCAAAAGCGTTTAGAAAACTTAGCACACCATTATCAAATATGGATTGTTGCAGGGACTTTACCTTGCCCTTTCCGTCCAGATGGTTCAATTATTGCTGACGGTCGAGTTCGTACTGTCAGCCTATGTATCAGTCCAGAAGGTACTGAAGCTCGTTATGACAAAATTCACTTATTTGATGTACAAGTGGGTGATGCTGTTGGTGGGTATCAAGAATCTCAGTTTTTTGAACCAGGCAGTGATGTTGTTGTCGCGAAAACACCTTTTGGACAAATCGGTTTGATGGTTTGCTACGACTTACGCTTTCCAGAACTTGCACTCACCTTGAGAGCGCAAGGTGCAAATATTTTGACTGCACCAGCTGCATTTACCTATACCACAGGTCAAATGCATTGGCAGTTATTACTTCAAGCACGTGCGATGGACAGCCAATGTCATGTTTTAGGTGCAGCACAACAAGGTTGGCATGGTGAAAAACGTCAAACCTGGGGACATGCTGGCGCAACCAATAGTCGTGGGCAGATTTTGGCAATTACAGATGCAGAAGGCGCGCAATTGATGACGGTTCCTTTTGATTTAAATGAGCAGCGCTCAATTCGTGAATCAATGCCTTTAATGCAACATCGCAAATTGATGTCATTCTAAGCCTGTATTGCCATTAATGACTTTTATTTCCTGAACGAGACAAAACAACGTTATACTTGTGAGGCGTAATATCTTCACGAGACAAGCATGCAACAAGACTATTCAAACTTAAATCTTGATCATCAACTCTGCTTTCTTGTTTACTCTACAAACTTAGCATTAAATCAACTTTATCGTAAATTACTCACACCACTAGGACTGACCTATCCACAGTATTTAGTTATGTTAGTGCTTTGGGAAAAAGATGGTCTAACTGTATCCGAAATCGGTGAAAAACTCTTTTTAGAATCATCTACACTTACCCCCTTACTCAAAAAATTACAAAGTAATGGTATTGTTAACCGCGAACGTTCTACGAAAGATGAACGTCAAGTAATTATTAGCCTCACTGCTCAGGGCCATGCGCTAAAATTAAAAGCCGTGGATATTCCGTTACAAGTTGCTCAAGCCAGTGCCTGTGACTTAGACAGCATTACTCAATTGAAAGATCTTCTTTCAAATTTACGCGAAAACATTTCAAAATAAAGTTATTAAATTTTACACAAACGCTACTTGTTTAAATATTTATATCGTATACGATATAATTGAACACAATCAAAAATGGATGATTTCCGATGTCTTTAGAAAAAGTGGTTTATACAGCACATGCAAAAGCAACTGGCGGTCGTGATGGTCGTGCAACATCATCAGACGGAATTTTAGATGTTAAATTAGCAGTGCCTAAAGAAATGGGTGGTGCTGGTGGCGGTACCAATCCTGAACAACTTTTTGCAGCAGGTTATTCTGCTTGCTTCCTTGGTGCGATGAAATTTGTTGCGAATCGTGATCAATTAAAAATTACCCCAGATGTTTATATCGAAGGTGATGTTGGTATTGGTCCAATCGCTACTGGTTTTGGTATTCAAGTAACTTTAAATATTCATTTAGAAGGTTTAGAGCAAGAAGAAGCACAAAAATTAGTAGATGCCGCACATATCGTTTGCCCATATTCAAATGCGACTCGTGGCAATATTGATGTTACGTTAAATGTGATTGTTTAATTTATTGTTTCTACCTCAAATCAAGTATGTTTTGAGGTAGATGCTTAAATCTCGAATAAATTTATAAAAAATATTTTTTAGAGTAAAAAAGATACACTATATTAGTCAAATAATTACAACCGAGCTTATAAGAATGGCAGCATTATTTTATATATGGGATGCAACTCAACATCATCCGCAAAAAACAATTTCCACATTAGAACAAGCTGAATTTTTTGCAACCAATCCTCAAGGTTTAGGTTTCACTGAAAACTTAAAAAGCTGGTTGTTAGATGTTGAACAAATTGTCACAAGCCCTGTACTTGCTGAGAATTTTGATGAAGAAATAATCCAATTTTTTACTAAAGTACAAGGTTTCTTTAATTTTTCATCAAATGTTTTTGTGATTGAACATTTACAAGAAAAGAGTAAATATCTTTATAAAATATTAGTCGAAACATTACGTAAACATAAGCTCGTTGCTTTTGATGCAAAACATTATGTGTTTTTTAGTCAGGATGTTATTTTTCCTGATCAAGAAAGTATTGAGGAAATGTTGGGGGCAATACAAGCCGTAACAAAAGAACAGTTATTGCAATTCAAAGCTATACCACAAACAAAAGAGAAATTAAGTCTTTTTACAGATCAATGGTTGAATATAAATAAACCAATTTTAAAATTTTCAAGGCAGATAAAAAGGAATCAGCATAATCAATTAAATAGCTATTGTAGGGATTTTAATTTTCAATTATATGAAGATATTTCAATACTTTGTTCAAATAAACCTAATGTAATATCTTATCGAGAAGTTGATTTATTTACTTATATTCAAGTTTCATTAGAAAAGGCGATTGGAATACTCCGGCAACATCCAATAAATGATGATACTTTACAATATTTACCAAATATTCATGGTATTGACGGTGAAGCCAGTCATTTTGATGATCCTAGTCAATTACAATTTGTCCTTCAACAGGTTTATGATTTCTTAATTTATGATGCAGAAAAGCATAAAGATTTAAATACTTTAAATCAGTGGGTAAATCATGGTGATGAAAAGCAATATATTACGGGTTTAGGGGTTATTTCTCGTTTGGTGTTTGCGAAATATATGAATGATCCTTTATATGATCAATTAGTTGATGAAGCTCTGCCATATATTCAAAGGCATCGTTTTTTTAAAAAAATGACATTGGAAGATTTTCATGAAAGATTGACCAAAGAAATAAAAGATATTTTAGACAAATAAACTATTCCATATATCAAAAGTGAAAAGATGTGTTTAACTAGCACATCTTTTCACTTAAAAAGATCATCATTCAGCCGCTTCATTGGTGACACGTAAAACCTCTTCCATTGTGGTTTTACCCGCCAATACTTTACGTAAACCATCATCTCGAATTGAACCTGCATCTTTACGGGCATATTCTTCAAGTTCATACTCTGCTGCATTGCCATGAATCAAACGGCGCATCTGCTCATCAATCGGTACAATTTCATAAATCGCAGTACGTCCTGTAAAGCCCGTATGGGAACAAAAATCACAACCATTCGGCACAGGCAGTTTTAAATTCGATTCTAAACTCACCGGTTTAAACACATCTTTTTCGAAATCATCTGCTTCACGCCACGTATGACAATGAGAACACAATGTCCGAACTAAACGCTGGGCAATCACCCCAATCAATGAACTGGATAATAAGAAGGGTTCAATCCCCATATCTTTTAAACGGGTCACAGCACCAATTGCAGTATTGGTATGTAGTGTAGACAAAACCAAGTGACCTGTTAAAGACGCTTGAACTGCGATTTCAGCCGTTTCCAAATCACGAATCTCACCCACCATCACCACATCTGGATCTTGACGCAGCATGGCTTTTAACGCACGGGCAAAGGTCATATCCACTTTGGTATTCACTTGAGTCTGCCCAATCCCTTCAAGTTGATACTCAATCGGATCTTCAGCAGTGAGGATATTTTTAGAACCATCATTCAAATCAGAAAGCGCGGCATACAAAGTCGTCGTTTTACCCGAACCTGTAGGGCCAGTGACTAGAATAATGCCATGTGGACGATGAACCAATTGCGTTAAACGCTCATAGTCAGGCTTCATTAAACCCAAATGGGTCATGTTGAGTCGACCCGCTTGTTTATCCAACAAACGCATAACGACACGTTCACCATGCGACGATGGCAAGGTCGAAACACGGACATCCACCTCACGTCCTGCAAGACGTAAAGAAATACGACCATCTTGTGGAATACGTTTTTCTGCAATATCGAGCTTTGCCATGACTTTAATACGCGATACCAACAATGGCGCAAGTTCACGACGAGGCTGTACGATTTCACGCAATTGCCCATCTACCCGTAAGCGAACAGATAATTTCTTTTCAAAAGCTTCAATATGAATATCAGAAGCCCCGACTCGAATCGCTTCAGATAATAAAGCATTGATGAGTCGCACGATTGGAGCATCATCTTCCTGATCCATCAAATCTTCAGTTTCAGGAATCTGATCGGCCAGACTCAATAGATCAGGGTGATCTTCAAGACCAGCTGCAACCTGTTGCGATTCGCCCGTTTCACCAGCATAGCTTGAACTGAGCATGTGATTAAACTCAGTTTCATTACATAATTGATGTTGTGCTGTACGACCGAGATAGCGGCGGGCTTCCTGAATCGCAATTTGTGCGGTATCCTGACGGCGAACAATAAAAACTTGATCACCTTCATAACGCAACAGCACTCCATGCCGTTTTGCAAAACTATATGGTATTTGTAATTGTTTGAGAACTTGCATTACAACTTATATTAATGATTTAAATTGCTTTGAGTGTACTCTATGCTCATGACAGCGTGAAGTCTGTTTGTTAAAGATTTGATGATGATTTTATGAATGGGATAAACACTTTTGTCTAAGAAGAAAGAACATCTGGAACCAGAACTCCCTGATTTAAAGTGGTGGGGAGAACAACTGTTTGAATTGAACCAATCCAAAGCATGGCAATTTGGTTCTATGATGATGCGCATTACTCGTGGTTTACAAGAATGGCGCTTGGAATATTATCGTCCAAAATTCCAATATGACTATGAACAGCAATGGCATAAAATTCATGATGTAAACTTTGGTTTTCCTGAACCTGTACATGTTGAACGCTATATGTTTCGCGAGACCCATAAAGCATTTCAACTCATGCCCCGTTTAGCCGATCGCTCTGTGGTGATTCGTCCTGTCGATCCAATTTATATTCCAGCAGGTCAACGCGGCACACTCTATATCAGTACCCCACTGTGGATTTCAGGTTTTGTGCAAGCCCAAAAAGAACCCTTATTTGATATTCCTGTAATTTTACCTAAGGATACATGGTTTGGCCCTGATCACCGTACAGGTGAAATGTGTTATGCCACCTCAGTCGATGGTCGTACCGAATTAAATTTATTACGTCCACGTGCCTTTCGTGCAGTAACACCGATTGATTTCCACAATGTCAGTAGTCATCAGCTTCGATTTGACCGTATGAATGTGCCTGTTCCTGCGCTACCTTTATTTTATAGTGAAAGCACAGGACGTTTATGGACATCACAAATCAAGGTCGTGTATGAAGGCAATGACCGCCCTGCCCGTGTAAGAATTGAAAATCGTACACCACCTTTGGCCGGCGAAGTGATTTATGTACATCCGCCACGCTCACCAGGCGGCGCTTTGTTCAATATGTTTGATTCATTTTTCTAAGGGATGAGGTAAAAATGGCTGAATCCAATATTCCCAAAGACATTGCCAATAGCCTAAAAGGCATCTTTACCAATGTAAATGTCGACCGCTTAAGTGAAATTGCTGTTGCTCTGATCCTCTGCTTTGTGGGTTTTGTGCTGGCACGCGTCATTTCCAATACCTTTATCCGCACCATAGGTGCGCGCTTTAATGCGCATCAACGTTTGGTTTGGCGTAGAGGTATTTTTTATTTTATTTTCTTACTGTTTGTGATTGCCAGCTTAAAAGAAGCAGGCTTTAAACTCAGCGTATTTTTAGGCGCAGCAGGGATTTTAACTGTTGCATTAGGCTTTGCCTCACAAACTTCAGCATCAAATTTAATCAGTGGCTTATTTTTAATTGGCGAAGGTTCATTCGAAGTTGGCGATACCATTCAAATCACTCTGATTCGTGGACATACCATTGAAGGTGAGGTGATTTCCATTGATTTACTTTCCGTGAAGCTTTTGACCATGGACAATGTCTATGTGCGCCTCCCCAATGAGCAATTGATTCGCGCCCCCGTACATAACCTATCAAAATTCCCGATACGGCGATTGTCGATTACGGTTGCAATTAACTTTAATGAGAACATCAATAAAGTTCGTGAAGTTTTAATTGATGTTGCCAACGATTACCCGTTGGTATTAGCAGATCCTAAACCGCGTGTAACTGTTTCTGCCTTTGGAGAATCCTCCATTGAAATTTTATTTGCGCTATGGTGTATGCAAGCAAACTATCTACAAGTCAAAGATGAAATACATGAGTTAATCCGCAATCGTTTTGTGGAAAATCAGATTGAAATCCCTGTACCAAAAATTGGCTTTGTAGATCGTCCAAATCCAAATGAAGTTCTTCAAAATGAAGATATAGACGGTTATGCCAATAAACAGGATTTAAAATTAGAGCAACAACAAGATAAACAGCTTTAAGCAGACAACAGCGATAACCTAGAAAACAAAAGTCCCTCATTTATGATTGAGGGATTTTTGTTTTCAATTACAAAATATTTATCAAGTTTTAAACCATCAGCTGATAAATTAATCACTTCAAAACAACAAAATGGATAATCACAATGCAACTTAATCACTATTTAAACTTTGAAGGTCAGACGGAAGCTGCTTTTAATTTTTATAAATCTGTTTTTGGCGGTGAATTTTCATTTTTAAAACGTTATTCCGAACTGCCCGATGTCCAAGTGCCAGACCAAGAGAAAAACTATATTTTACACGTTTCTTTACCGATTAATGAGTTTACCGTATTGATGGGTTCAGACACCAGCGAGCAGTTCTGTGCACCTAATAGTGCGCCATTCAGCAAAGGCACCAACCATTATATTTCAATCAACTTAGAAGCTCACGAAGCGGATGAAGCTCAGCGATTATTTACAGCACTCTCTACCAATGGTCATATTGAAATGGCACTAGAACCTACATTTTGGGGTGCTTTATATGGTGCTTTCACCGATCAGTTTGGTATTCGCTGGATGGTGAACTGCCAACTGAATGAAGGATAATGAACAGAATATTGCGATAGCCTATTGATTGACAATGATATAGGTTATATTGCTATTACGATAACAACGTCATTTATAACAATATGATCACTGGTCTTACCCATACCCTTCTGATTATTTTAATCACACTTGCGATTTCTTTTATTGCTTGGCAGCAACGCAATGTAATGAATCGTTTGATTTTCAATGTTTCAGCGATTAAGCATGGTCAATATGATCGCTTTTTAACCCATGGTTTTATCCATAAAGATGGTATGCATTTATTTTTCAATATGTTTACCTTGTACTTCTTTGGACGAAATGTTGAATGGTTTTTCCGTGATTACTTAAGTGGTATGGGCTTTGTCTTATTTTATTGTAGCGCTATCATCATTGCTGCGATTCCCAGCTATTTGCATAATCGAACCCTAAATTCCTATCGAAGTTTAGGGGCTTCGGGTGCCGTTAATGCAGTATTATTTAGTGCGATTCTGTTTAATCCTTGGGGCATGATTTATATCTATATTTTACCTGTGCCCGCGATTATTTTTGGCACGATTTATTTATGCTATAGCCTGTATGCAATCCGTTCAGGACATTCGCCATTAATCGACCACCGCGCGCATATTGCTGGTGCAATCTATGGTTTCTTATTTCCTTTACTGTTAGAACCATCATTAGCTACAGCATTTTTCTATAAATTTATTAATTCGCCATTATTCTAAATTTCATATGGATTCAGTGATATCTAAACTGCTCTGTAAGGAAGTAAGACCTCAATATTTGAAAATTGCGCAATGATCTTAAAAGCGTTCTATCTTGAGAGAATAAATACGACTAACTCAATCTCATCAATACTATAAAAGTTGAATCCTTAGACCCAACTTTTATATTCTTAACATTTGAAATTAATTTTGATCAAGTCGAAATGAGGTCATGGTTAATGAACCAGCAACGGCTTGATCATTAAAAATATGTAACTCATCTTTCTCTTCCTGTAAGCCTAAGGCATATAACATCGGATAATAGTGATCAGGTGTGGGAATCGACAATAAAAACTCAGCACCTTGCTTTTGCCAGTCAATCAAAGCTTGATGGTTATGCGTGGCTAAGAAATTTTTCATCTTTGCATCAGCTTCTAAAGCCCAATCATAACCATAATGATCATCAAATTTATCAAAGGCAATTTTGCTTAGGTTATGTACGAGATTACCACTGGCAACAATCAATACCCCTTTACGACGTAACTGCGCCAATTGTTTAGCCAAGTCATAATGATATTGGGCACCTTGACTATAGTCGACACTCAATTGAACAACAGGAATATTGGCTTGTGGAAATACATGACCTAACACACCCCATGTCCCGTGATCTAATCCCCAACTATGGTCATGATGAATTTCTATACTGTGGATTGCTTCAGTTGTTGCCTCAACCAAAGCTTTATTTCCAGTAGCAGGATATTGCACATCAAACAAAGCTTGAGGAAAACGACCAAAATCATGAATAGTTTTCGGTTGTTGCATTGCAGTGACGGCAGTACCACCTTGGGTAAGCCAATGTGCGGAAATACATAAAATTGCTGTGGGCTGTACGTCCATTTCTGCACCAATGCTGTTCCAAGTACGGGTAAAATCATTGGTTTGAATCGCATTCATGGGTGAACCATGTCCCAAAAATAGTACAGGCATGACTTCAGTATTGGGTAAAGTTGCGTTCCAGCCTTTGAGTAGCGATAAGTCACCCATTGTTTGATTTAACATTTCATCCACCATGAATCATCTTTGTTTAATTATCTGCTGTTCATTGTTGTAGATATATAGACTTTTCCAGCCTACAACATTGCAAAAATGCAACGATGAAATTTTTATCAATAGTTTTAATCAGAGAAAGGTTTTACTAACAGATGATCTTATGTTGAATCAATATTGATTTGGGCACGATACAAATAAAGCCGAATACCAATTTATATCGTTCATATCATATTCATAATAAGCAATGGCTACACCAGCTTTAACTTGAGAACAATAAAAAGCCGAACTTTCGTTCGGCTTTCATTTCAAAATCAGTACTTAGAACAATCAAGCACCTGTTTGATAATGTGCTTTTGGTACAGCTGTAGATGCTTGGTAAGGGTGAGTAAAATCACCTAAACCTGCTGCTGCCTCATGGATATCTTTACCTTCTTTTACAACAAAAGTATCGAAACCAGAACGCTTCATATAGTTTAAGACATCTTTAAACACATCACCTGTTGCACGAAGGTCGCCTGTATAGCCTTGGCGACGTAACAACGCAGCAAATGAATAACCACGACCATCATTAAAACCTGCGAAATCGATAAAGATCGCATCTAACTGATCTAATGGAAAGGCATTGGTTTCAGGTGAAGCATCTACGGTAAGAAATAGTGCTTTTTTTCCCGTCACATTCGCAAGCTGATCCAGCTGCTCAACGGTCAACAACACATCACCTTGTGGCAATACTCCATCTTCAGCAATGATTTGATAGGTATTGTCTGCAACAGTGCCATCTTTAGAGAGGACTTGAAGTGCGGTATTAAGCATATGCGCGCTCCTTAAAAGGTTGAATACCCACTCGGCGATAAGTTTCAATAAATTCTTCACCTTCGTTACGAAGATCAAGATAAGTATTTAAAATTTCATCAATAATGTCAGGTACAGATTCTGCTGCAAATGATGGTCCTAAAATATCACCAATTGAAGCGTCATGGTCTGCATTTCCACCCAAGGTAATTTGATAGAATTCAGCGCCTTTTTTATCCACACCCAAAATACCAATATTGCCGACATGGTGATGACCACAAGCATTCATACAACCTGAAATGTTCAAGTCGATATGGCCTAAGTTATAGACTGTATCTAAATCATCAAAACGGCGTGTAATGGCTTCAGAAATCGGAATAGATTTAGCATTTGCCAATGAACAGAAGTCACCACCTGGGCAGCAAATGATATCGGTAATAAAACCAATATGTGCCCGAGCAAGATTATTCTTTTCAAGCGTTTGCCACAATTCAAATAAATCTTTCTGTGGTACATCAACCAATGAAATATTTTGTTCGTGTGTGGTCCGTAATTCACCAAATGTATATTTGTCTGCAAGATCTGCAATCAAATTCATTTCTTCAACAGTCATATCACCTGGTGCAATACCCGCACGTTTTAGTGAAATAGTGACAATACGATAGCCTGCAACTTTATGTGCATTGGTATTGATATTGAACCACTGTTTAAACTTTGGATATTCAGCAAATAAGCCACTGAAATCTTCATCTGCATAATTTTGATAATCAAACGGCATAAACTCTTCGTCTAATTTTTGCAAAATTTCAGGTTGAACTTTCAAGGTTTTAATTGTTTCAGCAAATTCAGCTTCAACTTTTTCAGCAAAAACTTGTGGTGTTAATGCTTTAACCAAAATTTTAATACGAGCTTTATATTTATTGTCACGGCGACCATGCAAGTTATAAACACGCAGAACCGCTTCTAAATAAGCAATTAAATCTTCACGTGGCAACCACTCACGAATCATAGAACCAATGATAGGTGTACGGCCTAGACCACCACCCACTTTGATTTTATAACCCAACTCACCCGCTTCATTACGAGTTAAATACACCCCAATGTCATGGAATGAAGTTGCTGCACGATCAATTTCTTCAAGTGCGGAAACTGCAATTTTGAACTTACGCGGTAAAAATGCAAACTCAGGATGGAATGTAGACCACTGACGAATCAATTCACACGTCGGGCGTGGATCTGCAATTTCCCCAGCAACAACACCAGCGTATTGGTCTGTTGTGGTATTACGGATACAGTTTCCTGAAGTTTGGATCGCATGCATCTGAACAGAAGCTAAACCTTCAAGCATATCAGGCACATTTTCTAGCGCAGGCCAGTTAAACTGAATGTTCTGACGTGTCGAAACGTGTGCATAACCACGGTCATATTCTTTGGCAAGCTCTGAAACTTTACGTAATTGTTTAGAGTTCATTAAACCGTAAGGTACAGCAATACGTAGCATTGGCGCATAACGCTGTACGTATAAACCATTTTGTAATCGTAATGGACGATACTCATCTTCAGTGAGTTTTCCAGCTAAATAACGTTCCGTTTGATCACGGAATTGTGCAACACGTTCATTGATCAGTTGCTGATCGAAATCAGTATATAAATACATGGCGTACAGCTAGTAGTTTCATTATAACGATGCACAATATAACGAGTATTGATCTATCAAAGAAATGCTTTTTTTCCATATTTTATAGCGGTTTTATTGATAAGCATTGTGCAAAGATCGAATTGGCAATGCTTTACGGGCAAAGCATGCTTTTATTACGTTATGGATGATTTTCTTCATTGCTTATCTTTATTTTAGATAATAAAAAGAGCATATCGAATATGCCCTCTCTTTGATCACAGCTGTCATCCCGATACTGAACTTATTCAACCCTGTAGCTTATTGATATGTACACAGGATTGATTAAGATCAATGCCCAAAGCTGAGTTTAGCGATCTTGAGTTAATCCTCTGCTTTCTGCTGCTCATCACTATTTTCTAATTTATCTTCGGCAATTTTTGCGGCTTCATAACCTGCAAATGCGCCAGCTGCTTTTTCTAGAAAGCCAGCATCAGGATCTAACGTATCGACACTTTGCTCAGCAATCACTGCACCTGCAATTTTACCTAACTCGTCTAATAAACCGCTCATTGATCACACTCCGCAGTGTTTTGTTTGAGTTTTTAGTCTATGTAAACTTGTTGAAAACATTGCGAAGTTTCTGTTGTTACACTGACTAGATTATGAGAGAGCAATGCAATGATTGATGTCAATTTTTTAAAATTAAGATCCGCTTAATCTTTTAAGGCTGCAATACAGCGCCCTTTTTAAGCAGATCAAGCGATGACAACTCAGATGGTCAAATAGGTATTCTCCCAAACACTTTGGTCAAGCTCTGCATGAGAATCAGCATTCAAATCTACTTCAATCAATTGCACATAACGGCCATATACCTGATCTATCGCCAGACAATCATCTACCTCTAAAACTCGATCGGTATGTGGTTTTTGCCAATGCCCTGCAAAATGCTGTTTACCCTTGGCTTTCGCTTCAATCGCATCTTGAGCAACAATCAGGATATAGCGGTGTAACTCACCAAACTCATTTACATCATAGCCGCCTAAATTAATTAGCCAAAGCTTCTGATCTGATGCATTCGGTTGCGCATCAGTAAAATGTATTTGATATTTCTTATTTTCAAACACTAAAGCCTGTAATTTTTGCCATGCGTCGATGTGTAAGCCCTGTTGCTCACCAAACCACGCATTTTTTAATTGAGGATAAACCTCTTCAAGTGAATCGCCTACGGCAAGAACCACATCATGAACTTCAACATTGGCACGTGCATGACGGCCACCCAACATAACGATAAATAAACTAGACATATTCAGTCACTAAGTTAATGTTTGAACAAGTTTTAATAATAAAATCCCACCCACAGATAATACGGCATTGTTCAAAAAATGAATGAGTAATACATGCCAAATATTGCGTGTCCACAAATAGATCAGATTTAAAAATAAACCTGCACTCATAAAGCTGATTGTCGCGATTAAATTTCCGTCAAAATTATGATAATGGATCAAACCAAATAATATAGAGTTCAATATAATCAGTACAATGCGCCATAACCACGGTTGGATAAATAACTTTTGCAATAAAGTATAGCGAAACACAATATCTTCTAAAAGCGCAGTAAATAGTGGACCCAAGCTAATGATCAACAGACTGAGAAAAGGAATATGTTCAGGATCAATCAGGCTTTTTTCTTGTGTACTCGGCCCGAGGGGTAAAAGCTGACGTGTCAGTGAGATCACCACTTGTAGCACGATTGCACCAACCACCACTAAGACACTTGAGCGCCAAAAGGCCTGTTTATACTTTTGCCAATGCGTAAGCAACATTTCCTTATATAAGTAGCACACTAAAATAAACAGCACGCCTCTTAAAATGGTATCGCCCAGACTAACAGCTATCGAGATTCCAAATATTTTTTCTAAAATAAAGCCATTTAAAATAATTAAAGGGATGATACAAATCGCAAATGTGTCTTTCCATCCCCAGGCAATTTTTTCAGGAAAAGGTTCAGCTCGAACCCGTTGTAAAAAACGCATATAAAAAATTAACCGATTATTTTTGGTAAATTCTGGGTAATTTAGCTCATGATTTCCATGTGCTTTTTGTAGAGTTTCCCCATGATCCTGTCTAGTCCAGAAATAAAAAAGCCTCTATAAAAGAGGCTTTTAAATTGATCGAGTGAAATGAATTACATCTCGACCATTTCAACACCATCAATACGTGCAACAGTCATTAAGTCTTTGTCACCACGACCCGATACCGTCGCAATAATAATTTGATCCTTCGACATTGTTGGCGCGAGTTTAGTCACATAAGCCATTGCATGTGAACTTTCCAATGCAGGAATAATCCCTTCAATATGAGTCAAATCACGGAAGCCTTGAAGTGCTTCTGTATCATTAATTGGCACATAATTCACACGATGCATGTCTTTTAAGAAACTATGTTCAGGACCTACACCAGGATAATCCAAACCTGCAGAGATTGAATGTGTTTCAATAATCTGACCTTGCTCATCTGACATTAAATAAGTACGGTTACCATGTAAAACGCCAACATGGCCTGCATTTAATGGCGCAGAATGTTTCCCTGTTTCAATGCCTAAACCTGCGGCTTCAACACCGTACATTTTAACATCTTGATCATTTAAGAATGGATAGAACAAGCCCATTGCATTTGAACCACCGCCGACACATGCAACCAAAGCATCTGGTAAACGACCTGCTTGCTCTTGAATTTGTTTACGTGCTTCACGTCCAATAATCGACTGGAAATCACGTACCAATTGCGGATATGGATGTGGACCTGCAACCGTACCAATCACGTAGTAAGTCGAATCTACATTGGTTACCCAGTCACGCATCGCTTCGTTCATGGCATCTTTTAATGTTTTAGAACCACTTTCTACAGGAACAACTGTTGCACCAAGCAAACGCATACGGTAGACATTCATGGCCTGACGTTTTACGTCTTCAGCACCCATGAATACCACACACTCAAGACCTAAACGCGCGGCAATTGTTGCAGTCGCCACACCATGTTGACCTGCACCCGTTTCCGCAATAATACGTTTTTTGCCAGAAAGCTTCGCAAGTAGCGCCTGACCAATGGTGTTATTGACCTTATGTGAGCCTGTATGGTTTAAGTCTTCACGTTTAAGATAAATTTGCGCACCACCCAACTCTTTCGACCATCGCTCAGCATAGTAAAGCGGACTAGGACGTCCGACATAATAAGCGAGATCACGGTCGAATTCTGCCAGAAACTGCGCATCATCTTTCATACGGAAATAGAGTTTCTCTAAATCCTCTAAAGCTGCCATTAAAGTTTCTGACACAAAACGTCCGCCATGGATACCGAAATGCCCGTTTTGATCTGGGAATTGGGTATAGTCAATCACACTATTTTGTTGATTACTTTGCTGATCCACGTTGGACTCCTTGCATAAATCGTTCTACGAGTTGTTGGTCTTTGATACCTTTTGCGGATTCTACGCCTCCGCTGACATCGACTGCATACGCTTGAGTCGTTTGTATAGCGTCTTCAATATTTTCAGGTTTTAAACCACCTGCCAAAATTAAAGCAATATCGAGTTTAGGGAATTGAGACCAGTCAAAACTGTGTCCAGTCCCTCCTTTCAGTTCAGGATGCCATGCGTCTAAAAGCATAGCACTCGCACCAGCCTGTTGGTATTGCTGAATTGTCGTAATAATATCTGAATTTTTTGCATCAGGTTTAATCTGAATCGCTTTGTACCAACGGCGCTTATTATACTGTGCGATCTGCTGACATTGTTGTGCAGTTTCATCACCATGAAACTGAATAATATCCAAAGGCACTTGTTCTAATACTTGTGCAATGTCTTCTGCACTGGCATTGACAAATAATCCAACAATGTTGATATACGGTGGAATAAGTTGTGCCAATTGCTGAGCCAATTCAATCGTGACATAACGTGGACTAGGTTCATAAAACACAAAACCAATCGCATCCACACCTGCTTGTACAGCAGCTTGGATATCCTGTGGTCGTGTAATCCCACAAATTTTGGCACGGGTACGCATAGCTTTGAACTCGAATTTGTTCAGATCAAACTGATTTTTTCAGTATTTTAAGCAAATCATTGTAAAGTAAATTTATTCACTTGCGTTAAAGTTCTATAGGATTATCTGTTTTACATTGTTTATACACTAAACAAACTTTATACTGCACACAAATGCAACAAGTCTAGCTTAAAGCTTTGGGAAGTTGGTGGAAATCCAACACTGCCCCCGCAACGGTAAAATGAAAATATTATTCTTTAATAAGTCAAAAGACTTACACCACTGCAATGTTTTGTGGGAAGGTGGAATAATCTGAATCGCTTTAGGTTCTATATTTAAGTCCGGATACCAGCTTGTTGTGCCCTTAAACTCAATCATTCACGGGGAGTGAATGTATGGAGCATATCATGTCTGTTATTTTTAAACCTACTGCACTTGTAGGTGCTGTCGCTATTGCGATGGGGTTATCTTCTACTGCTTTTGCAGATACTTCTTCAAATTCAGAAGCAAATTCGAAACTCGATACAATCGTTGTCACAGCATCTCGTACTGAGCAAAAAATCAGTGAAGTTCCTGCTCGAATCAATATTATTGAGCCGAAGATTCTTGAACAATCACCAATTGCATCTTTACCACAACTGCTACAAACAGATGCTTCAATCAATATGGTACAAAGCGGTGGCTATGGACAAACAGCTGCTATTTTCTTACGTGGTACAAACTCTAACCATACTTTACTTTTAAGAGATGGCGTTCGCTTAAACTCAAATACTGCTGGCTCTGCATCTTTACCTTTTATTGATACAACAGATATTAAACAAATTGAAGTATTAAAGGGACCTGCATCAGTTTTATATGGTGCTGATGCGATTGGTGGTGTAGTTCAGCTGATTTCCAAAACACCTGAAAAAACGGGTGCTTTTGTTACTGGTGAAATGGGTGAAAATAACACCTATAAAGCAGTAATTGGTGCTGATCTTGCTCAAGATGGTTTTTATGCTCAAGTTCGTGGACAACGCCTAGAAACTGATGGTACTCCTGTAACAGATGCAAAAAACAACAAGAAAGCAAGTTTTGATCAAAAGGGTTATAGTGCAAAAATAGGTGTTGAAAAAGAGCGCTATGCAGCCTCAGTCGATTATAGTGAAAATCAAGGCTATAGCGATTATGACAATTACGGTAATCTTGTTTCTCAAGATTTTAAAAACGAAATCATTAATCTAAAAGGTCGAGTCGATATTTTAGATAATGTCGCACTTCATGCCCGACTTTCGCAATTTAAAGACAATATTGAGCAAAATAGTTCTCCAGATTATGTACATAGTACAACCCAAGAAGCTGAGCTCTATACAAAATGGCAAATGACATCTGCTCAAAACATTTTATTCGGCTCAACCTTTAAAGATATTAAAGGTGATGTTTATTCGAAAAATCTGTTTGGCGGACAAGATGTTAAATACAAAGAATCTGTAGATACTATAGGCTATTTTGCACAGCATCAATATCAACACAATGGTCTAGAAACTCAAGTCGGTATTCGTGTAGAAGACAACGATAAGTTTGGTACACACACAGTGGGTCAAGGTGCTGTCCGTTATCAAGTTTTACCACTTACAAGCATCTATGCAAATGTGGGATCAGCTTTCCGTGCACCAACAACCAATGATTTATATGCAATTTCTTGGGGAGCAAATCCTGATTTAAAACCAGAAGAAAGCTTTTCTTATGAAATCGGTGTCGATCAAAAACTCAATCATAATATTGATTTAGGTTTATCTATCTATCGCAATAAAGTAGACAACCTGATTAGTTATCAGGCGGGTAAATTAGTTAACGTAAATAAAGCAACCTTTACTGGTGGTGAAGCTTCATTTAAATGGCAACAAGATAAACTCTTTTTAACTACAACTTATGCTTATGTTCAAGCAAAAGATGATGAAACTAAAAAAGATTTGACTCGCCGACCACGCCAAAGTTTAACTCTAACTACAGGTTGGGATGATGGCGTATATGGTGTTTCTGCATCTGTCGTCGCAAAATCTAATTCAAAAGATTTTGCAGATTATCCATCGACTACACCAACCACAACGCCTGGTTATGTTAGTACTAATGTCAATGCTTACTGGCAAGCGACTCCAATGATTAAACTCTTTACCAATATTGAAAACATTGGTGATGTTAATTATAAGACAGCATACAACGGTAGTGGTGTTTACTACATCAACGGTGGTCGACTTGCATCTGCAGGGGTAACTTTCCGCTACTAAAAGCGACACCCAAAAAAATATCTAAAACAGCGCAGTTTATGGATAATGTTTTGACCGACATTATCCTTTTTTATTCTTTATCTTTTTATTTTCATCTAGGACAAAATTATGGGACATCGTTTAAGTAAAATTTATACCCGTACAGGCGATTCAGGCACCACAGGATTAGGAGATGGTTCTCGCGTAGCGAAAGATGACTTACGTATTACCGCTCTCGGTGATGTAGACGAACTAAATTCTATTGTTGGTGTATTACGTTCACAAATTTCAATGAGTAGCATCGTCGATAAAGCCGATTGGGATAAATCACTGAGCTTGATTCAACACTGGCTATTTGATTTGGGTGGTGAAGTCTGTATTCCTAACTACAACTTGCTTCAACCTGTTTGTGTTGAATTTCTTGAAAAGGAAATCGACAAAATGAATGAAGACTTACCAATGCTTAAGGACTTTATTCTACCTTCAGGAACATTAGCATGTAGTTATGCACATCAAGCACGTGCTGTATGTCGTCGAGCAGAACGTAGCTTAATGACTGTACACAGTCGTGATCAAAATATTCAAGCAACTGCTCTACAATTAATTAACAGATTATCCGACTGGTTTTTTGTTGCTTCACGCACCTTACAACGCGCAGAGGGCGGTAGTGAAGTGCTTTGGCAAAAGAACATCAATGACACGATTTAACGATAAATCACTGTCTAAAAGTAAATTTTTAACAGTATGATAAAGTCAAGTTATTGCTAAAAGTAAGACTTAAACGATTACTAGACAGATGAAAATGGGTATGTGAGTTCATTATGAGAATTATCGGACATCGTGGCGCGCGTGGTGAAGCACCTGAAAATACCTTAGCTGGATTTCAATATATTCACGATTTAGGTATCCGCGCAGTTGAATTTGATGTTCGACAATTAAAAGATGATGAACTCATTATCATGCATGATGATAATTTTTTAAGAACAACTGGAATAGATCAAGTACTGTATGATTTAAACAGCGCTGAATTAGCGGCCTATAACCAAGCCAATATCTGGATGGATTGGGAAAAACAAATTACCCCAACCTTAAACCAAAGCCTAAAGATTATGCAGGACTTTGAGCATATTGAAGTTGAAGTGAAAGCTGTAGAAACATTGCAACACGCTGAACAACTCATCATCGAATTACAAAAACAACTGCGAGGTTTTGAAAATGTCGCAGTGATTACCAGTTTTGATTTAAAAATACATCAAGCCTTACAGCAGCAAAACTCAAGTTTTAAACGTGGTCTACTGATTGAAGATGACATCCAACAACGTGCGATCGAACAAGCATTACAACTGGGATGCTGCCAGATTGGATGGATGAATCAATTGGCAATAGATGAGCTCATTCAAGCAACTCAGCGTGCAGGTTTGGGCATCAGTGTTTGGACCGTCAATGATATTGAGCGCGCTAAGCATTTAAGAGATTTGGGGATCAATGGATTAATTACTGATTTCCCAAAAATGATGCAGCTTGCCTTAGCGCAAATTCAATAACTCAAATCCATTTAATAACACAATAAAGTAGAATTTTATTTTGAACTTTTGAGGGTTCCAAAATTAAAATTTAACTTGAGAATCAATTATCTAATCCCCTAAAAATCAAATTGGATAAGACAGAAAAATTCTTACACTATTGTGACATTTAAATACGACGTTTTAACCATTCATTTTTTTCGATCAAACCGCTAGAATTCATGTTTTATTCTGTTACTGTTTTATACAATACAGATGTACACTAATACTAGTGAACACATGTTCGCCCATGATAATATCTGTGAAAGTATAGCCTAGAAAAATGCTGAAGCTATGCGTTTAACTTTACCTGATTAAGGTTCTTAGGAGTGCTGTTGGAGATGAATGCTCCCCTACCCAAAGCCCCAATAAATTGGATCGGTGTTTTTGCCTTGGTTTTTTTACCTCTTGTGGCAGTAATTGCGATCCCTTTATATGCCTACCACCATGATTTTAGTGCGGCAGCTTGGATTAGTTTATTCGTTTTACTCGGTCTCAGTAGTTTAGGTATTACTGCAGGTTATCATCGCTTGTGGGCACATCGTGCATACGAAGCGACTTTACCACTTAAAATCATTTTGATGATCATGGGAACTTTTGCTGTTCAAAACAGTATTTTGTTCTGGGCTTCTGGTCACCGTACACATCACCGCCATGTGGATGATGTGGATCAAGATCCGTATTCGATTAACAATGGTTTTTGGTACGCTCATATTGGCTGGATGTTACGTAATTATCCTGCTGCTGAATCAAATTATAAAAATGCACCTGATTTGTTGAATGACAAAGTGGTTATGTTCCAAGACAAGTATTATGTTCCACTTGTGATTGCTGTACATGCTGCGATTTTAGTTCCACTGGGTTGGGTTGTAGGTGACATGTGGGGCGTATTACTCTTGGGTGGTTTACTCCGCTTAATCATTAGTCACCATGTAACATTCTTTATTAACTCACTCTGCCATATGTGGGGCAAACGTCCTTATACTGACGAAAATACTGCACGTGATAACTTTGTTCTTGCCATTGCAACATGGGGCGAGGGTTATCATAACTATCACCATATTTTCCAATACGATTATCGTAATGGTGTGAAATGGTGGCAATATGATCCAACAAAATGGTTGATTTGGTCGTGCTCTAAAATCGGTTTAGCCAAGAATCTACGTCGTATCCCAAGCTTTAATATCAAAAAAGCGGAATTGGCAATGAGATTTAAATATGCTGAACAGGATTTAGCGATTTATGGTCATAACGTCAATGCAGACATCATCGCGATGAAACAAAAAGTATCGCAAGAATATGAAGCATTCACCAATACGTTAAATGATTGGGCTGCGTTAAAAGAACAAGAGCTACAAGCGAAAAAAGCATCTGTTGCTGAAAAAATCCACCAAATGGATGTCAAACTCAAAGTTGATTTCCAATTGGTCGAACAGAAACTTGCTTTCCATCGTGAACGTTTAGAAACATTGATGCGTGGAATCAAAAAGAACGTTGTTTCTTAAATTCCCAATACACATCAAAAGCAAAGCTCCGAAAGGGGCTTTTCTTTTATCCATTTTTTACAGAAATTCATACTGAGAATATTGAGAGAAAATAATATGCAAATTAATAACATCCCCTTTGGTATTACCAACTGGGCAGAAGTTCCAACAACGCGCCATGAGGGTGAGCAAGGTTTTGCGCTTTGGCGTACACAACAATTTGATAATATTCGAGTGCGAATGGTCGAATATTCTGTCGATTATTTGGCTGATCACTGGTGTCTTAAAGGTCATATCCTGTTTTGCTTAGAAGGTGAATTGCACACTGAACTTGATGATGGACGTACCTTTACCTTAAAAGCAGGGATGAGTTATCAAGTTGCAGACCAAGCTGAAGCGCATCGTTCTTCTACCGCATTTGGTGCAAAACTATTTATTGTTGACTAAAACAGTCGACATTATCTCAACAGCTTAAAACTTTGCTATATTGAGAGGGACAAGTAAAACCATTGTGACCGATCGCTATGCAATTTGCCCCACGTTATCCATCTCTCGATTCAAAGCTCTACCATGAGCAAATGCCTAGTCCACTGAAAGGTGCAAAGGCTGGGCATTTTAATGCTGCGCTTGCGGATGAATTACAATGGTCTGAAGATGAAAAAGCCCAATGGGTCGAGATTTGTAGTGGACAAAAAACCTTTGCTGAATTTCATCCCCTTGCCATGGTTTATGCAGGGCATCAATTTGGACAATGGGCAGGTCAATTAGGGGATGGGCGTGGCCTATTGATAGCGCAAATTTTAAATCGACAAGGTCAAACCATTGACCTACATTTAAAAGGTGCAGGCTCAACCCCCTACTCTCGTATGGGAGACGGACGTGCTGTATTACGCTCTGTGATTCGTGAATATCTAGCAGGTCATGCACTCAATGCACTGGGGGTTGCTTCAAGCAATTCCGTAGGCTTTACTTCTTCAACCCAAGGTGTACAACGAGAAAAACTTGAACTTGGTGCAATGATGTTACGCACTTCGGATTGCCACATCCGTTTAGGGCATTTTGAATGGATTAATCAATATCAGCCTGAGTTAATCACTGAATTTACCCAAAAATGTATTGAATGGCACTATCCACAATGTTTAAGTGCTGAACAGCAAAAGTTTGAAGACACTGTTTTAGCATTTGCAACGCAAGTGATCCAAAACACCGCTGTCATGATCGCAAAATGGCAATTGGTAGGTTTTGCGCATGGGGTCATGAATACGGATAATCTCAATATTACAGGTTCTACCCTTGATTTTGGCCCTTATGGTTTTATGGAGCGTTTCCGTCCCAATTGGATTAACAATCATAGTGATTACAATGGCCGTTATACCTACCAAAACCAACCGAGTATTGCACATTGGAACTTATGGAATTGGTTAAACAATTTAATTCCACTGGCACAAGCAGAAAATAAAGAACAATTTAAGCAAGACCTCGTCGAATGTTTAGAGCATTTTGAACCGACCTTTCTAGAACATTATACCCATGGGCTATGCCAAAAACTTGGACTACCCAGCTTCCACAAAGATAGTTTTGATTGTGGTATGGCATTTTTAAGAATTCTACAAAGTGAGCAACTCGACTATACCGACAGTTTTCTTCGCTTACAGAATAAAGAATATGAAGCCATTAAAGATGATTGCCTAGATCGCTTTCAATTTGAAAACTTCTTAACGCAATATCACAGTATTCGTGAGCAGCAAGATGTTGATGTACTTGATGCGGAAATGAAAAAGGCCAATCCAGTCTATATTTTAAGAAATCATATGCTACAAACAGCCATTGAACAGGCTGAACGTGATGATTTTTCTGAGGTTGATCGCCTATTTAAATTGCTTGGTCAGCCCTTTACCAAACAAATAGATCTGGAAACAGCCAAAGATTTAGCGCCTTTACCAAGTGATGTTCCTGAAGTGATGGTGAGTTGTTCGTCTTGATCAAATAAATTGCCGAATCACTTTCTTTGATCTGCCCCATCATAGTTACCCACAATTTCTGTGGATAAACTTGTGTTTATCCACAGGATAAATCCACAATCACAAATTAACTACAGCTTTTGTCTTTAGAATGAATAAAATTTAGGCAATACAGGGTTTTACAACATTAGTATTCTAAAATGAATAAAAAATACCTCATTCCATGCTTGATGCTTTTGGCTATAGCTATAGCAAGTGTCTGGACTTATCAAAAATATAATCAATTTATTCCAACCGCAAATGCTGCCATACATGTGCAGAATTTATCTGAGCAAGAGATTCAACGTCTTCGTCAAAACACGCCAATCACCGAAGTTAAAGTTTATAAATCGGATCGTATTGTTAA
Organism: Acinetobacter sp. 1125_18A; assembly: GCF_052824985.1. Lineage (NCBI taxonomy): Bacteria > Pseudomonadati > Pseudomonadota > Gammaproteobacteria > Moraxellales > Moraxellaceae > Acinetobacter > Acinetobacter sp. 1125_18A. Next base: position 62,537 of record NZ_VTDG01000013.1, on the reverse strand, counting down.
ACTCATGCATCATGATCAAGACATACGAACATATCCAATGCGCTTAGGCTTTGATCCTATTGGACATAAAGTTAAAGAAGGTGATGGAAAAACCCCTGAAGGTCGTTATATTCTAGATTGGCGTAATCCCAATAGTGCATTTTATAAATCGTTGCATGTGTCCTATCCAAACCAACAGGATAAATCTAAAGCCAACCAACTTGGCGTTTCTCCTGGTGGCGACATTATGATTCATGGTTCAGCAACACGCTCACAAGTGGAAAAACTCCCGAGTTTAATGACCTACTTACCTAGAAATGACTGGACATGGGGGTGTATTGCCGTTAGAAATATAGACATGGATGAAATTTGGAAGCTGGTCGATGATGGAACAGTGATTAGCATTTATTCATAAAGAATATTTTAAAAAGAGACAGTGATGACTGGTGAAGAAATCCGAACTTTAGCATTTAAGATTGCGTCACATTTGCCTAAATCCGAACTTGACTATCCTTTTGGTGAGGATGTTCCTGTTTTTAAAGTGATGGGAAAAATGTTTATGTTAGGCTCTGAACTGCATGGCAAAAAACTGATTAATTTAAAAGTTGAACCTGATCATGGCGAAATGTTGAGAGATCTCTACCCCTCGATTCAGGTGGGCTACCATATGAATAAACGTTATTGGATTTCAGTCTATGAAGGCGAACAGATCAGTGCTGATCTGATTCAAGACTTGGTTGAAGGCTCTTATGAGCTTGTGAGCAAGAGCCTGACCAAAGCCCAAAAGCAGGTATTGGCGGTTTATCAACACATTAAATAATTAGCGGGCTTTGGATCGCACATTAGATCAACAGACCTAACCTCTATCTATTCACGATTCAGTCAAAATTAGAATGTATCAATAAACATAAAGTTATATGTTTATTTTTCAAACATAACTTTTTACATTTATAAACATTTACCCACAATATCTGTGGATAAACCTGTGTTTATCCACAACGATGAACTTAAAATGTCGAAAACTTAATCTTCTGGATATTCAAAACGGTAGCCTACGCCATAAACAGCTTGTACCCATTCATGACGATTTCCGGTTTCCGCTGCTTCAGATATTTTACGACGTAAGTTCTTGATATGACTATCAATAACACGGTCAGCAACATCAAAACTATCTGGGTTAATATGGTCTAAAAGTTGAGCTCTAGAATAGACTTGTCCCAAATGTTCGAGGAAAAGCTCTAAAAGGCGGAATTCAGTTGGCGTTAAATTCAACGATTTTTGTTGATACCAGATACGTTGTTGTGCTTTATCAATACGAAATAAGTCATTGGCTTCAGGTTCAGCTTTACGTTCTAAACGGCGTAATACCGCTTGTACACGTGCCACCAACTCTTTTGGGCTAAAAGGTTTACAGACATAGTCATCTGCTCCCATATTTAAACCCAAGACACGATCGATTTCTTCAGTTCGTGCAGTCACCATGATAATCGGTAAGTCGGTTTGCTCACGCACTTTACGGCAAATGGTCAAACCATCCATACGCGGAACCATCAAATCCAACACCATTAAACTTGGCTTGCGTTGCAGAAAGCTGTCATAAGCTTCTTGACCATCATGAAACATACTGACTTCAAAGCCCGCTGCTTCTAGATAATCCCGCACCAATTGCGCAAGTTCAACTTCATCCTCTACCAGCATGATATGCTTCATGTTGTACTATTCCTTTTTAAACTTTAGTATGTTTTGAAAATGTCAGTTTGCAACGCAAACCGCCTAATGGCGAATGATCAAAAGTAAGCTGACCACCGAGTGTTTGTGCAATTTTACCTGATAAAGCCAATCCCAATCCTGTACCGCCTGTACTACGTGTACGTGAATTATCCACACGATAGAAACGTTCGCCCAAGTGTACAATCTGTTCATCACTCAAACCCAATGGGCTATCATCAACGATCACACTCCAAGAATCTGCATCTTGCTCTGTATGCACTTGGACTTCACCACCTGCTTCAGTATAGCGAATACTATTTCCAAGTAAGTTGACCATAATTTGCTTAAAGCGATCTATATCTAATTGTAATTTCGCTCCCTCACCTGTGGCTGAAATTGTTAAATCAGCCTGTTCAAATTTAGGTTTAAAATTCTCGATTTCCTGTAAAACCACCAACCAAGGATCAATTTCTGCAAAGTAGCATTTTAATTGTTGTGCTTCAGCTTGCGCCAAATCGGCTAAATCCTGTGTGAGCTTTTTCAAGCTCGTGACCTGACGTAACATCGCTTCAAAATGTTCTGGTGTCGGCTTGCGAATTCCATCCTGCATGGCTTCAATCTGTGCTTGCAATACTGCCAATGGCGTTTTTAACTCATGTGAAGTATCTGCAACCCACTGACGGCGTGATGTTTCATGCTGGTCGAGAATGACAGCCAGTTGATTTAATTCTGTCGACAAGTCTCCCAATTCATCATTACGGTTAATCACCACTTGATGCTGGTAGTTACCTTTGGTTAATTCGCGAGTTGCGTTCAATAAACGTTGAATCGGTGTTTTAAAATAAGTCGCCAATAACAATGCGGCAACCAAGCTGGATAAGAAGGTGAAGATATAAATCAGCACTAAATAACGCTTTTGATTACTAAAGAAGTTAATACTCAGTGCATCATCCTGATCTAAAACTGGTTTTAAACCCAAGTAACCGACCACTTCATCATTGACTAAAATCGGACGATAAGACACCTGATCATCTGACGGCTCACCTAAAATAAACTGTTGTTTTGCATCATATAAAGAAAGTCGTGAACTCAGACCCAAACGGTCAGGCAATGACACAAATATTTTTTTGCCATTCTGCGGATTTACCGTTCGCATCGGATCTCGCGTTGATGCTTCTTTCGCTGCAGAAGCTGGTGCTTCGTGTCCTGCTGAAAGATGACCTTTATCTTTACCTATAGGCGGTTTATTTGCTTTACGATCTGAGGGTCTATATAAGTTTTGATTTGAACTAAGCGGAAATTTCAAACCTTCAAAGGGTTGATAAGCTGAGGGTAAATTTTCTTCGAGAATTTTCAGTTCTTCTTTATCCAGTTGAGACTTATGAACGGCACCGTCCGTTTGTCCCAAAGTCGCCACCATTGTATGTTCTTTAAAGTAGCGTTGCTGTAAAGCGATATCATACTGACGACGTAGCCACCAGCGTGATAATTTATCATAATCATCAGGCGCAGCATCACCTTCAATTTGCAAAATCTGTGCTTGAACCGCGTTACCCCAGTCTTGATAGACTCCATATACATCTGCCAAGTTTTCGATCAGATGATCAAGTTTCTGCATTTCAACATCTGCAACATATCTGGCAAAGTTCTTTTGCATGGTCCAATGTAAAACACCCAAGCTCACTGTTGTAATGACTAAAGTTGTCAATAAAACGGTCAGAAATAAGCGTAATGCAATGGGAACTCGACGTATTTTCAAAACTGGTCTCACGTTTTTCTTCTCATTTCAACATTGTACCCAACAGTTGCTCAAAATTCTCTCCATTGTTTCTACATCATTATTATTTAATCTTTACTGTATCAACAGAACATCAAAATATTCATTGGAGTAGTAACAATGAAAGCAATGACAAAAATCGCACTGGTATCAGCAAGTATTTTAACTGCAGGGGCTTTGACGGCCTGTCAATCCAATCCTGGTCCTAAAGAAGGTCCAGATGGCCGTCCAATGATGCATGGTGGACATCATAAAATGTCACCAGAACAACGCGAAGAAATGAAACAGAAACGTGCTCAACATAAAGCGTTACGCCAACAAATGCAAAAAGCCTGTGATGGCAAAGCAATTGGTCAAACGGTTCAGGTGACATCAGGCCAGCAAAATATTAATGGTACATGTAATATCGTATTCAAGCCTGATCACAAGGCGATGAAAGAGATGAAGCAGGATTACCGTCGTGATGGAGAACAACGTGGCCGTATGATGCATCATGAAGGACCACGTATGAAAGATATGACCGAAGAGCAACGTGCTCAAATTAAGCAAGAATTTGCACAAAAACGAGCGGAACGTAAAGCGCAGTGGGATGCGATTCAAAAATCATGTGCAGGCCAAACTGATGGCAAGGCAATTCAAGTAAAAATGAATGATAAAATCATCGATGGTAAATGTGTTGTTAAATTCCAGCCAGAATTTAAAGCAGGAGAAAACATGCCCATGATGCCATCAAAAGTTTAATCTATCTCGGCTAAATATAAAAAACGACCCAAAAGGGTCGTTTTTATATGTCACGATAGTTTACTTGGAATTATCCGAAATCAAAGCCACTTGTTGGGCATAATTTAATAACTTAAGTTTAGAAGCCGCTAATTCTTCAGGAGTGGCTTGGCGGGTGATATCCCGATGAATGCGCAATACATGCTGACGTAAAGAATGACTTTCTGCAGCATTGTAAGATTTACAGAATTCTTTAATTGCAGGATCACGCTGTTCAATCATTCGATCAACCCAACGATCCAATTGCGCCAACTTTTTAATCCCTTGTTTAGGGGTTAAATAAGACAAAATGATGGCTTCATCTTCATTACGCAAAAGCTTACCAATCCGTTGAAATTGACGGCGACGTGCTTCAAAAGATGTGATCAATTGCACATCAAGTAAAGCCTCAATCAACCGATCTTCAACAGGTAAAGATTCAATTTGTTTCTTCGACAACTCTGCGAGTTGTTCACCTAAAGCAGCCATACGTTGTACAGCTTTTTTCTGTTCGGTTTTACTTGCACGCCCTTCCAAAGACTCAAAATCATCTTCAGTAAAACGTTGCGGACGACGTGCCACGATTATTCTGCCTCGTAAAATTTATCTGCGAACAGTGCTTGAACTTCAGACAAAGCTTTTTCTTCATCTGCACCATCAATCACTAGACGCAAGGTGGTTCCTTTACCAGCTCCGAGCATAAGTAAAGAAAGGATATTCTTGGCATCGACTAACTTGTCACCCTTACCAATTTGAATAGAGCATTTAAATTTAGTCGTGACTTCGATTAGTTTTCCAGATGCACGCGCATGTAATCCTAATTTATTAATTACGTCAACAGTTGTGTCAATCATGACCAGTGCTTCATTTCTCTATGTAATACCTGAATAGTCCATTTCGACTCAAGAGCCTTTTTCAACCTATCCACAATATAAACCGAACGATGTTGCCCCCCCGTACAGCCAATTGACACTGTAATATAGTGACGATGACCTTCCGAAAAAGCAGGCAACCACTTATTTAAAAACTGATAGATGTCTTGATACATCTCATTTGCTTGCTCGCTGGCTTCTAAAAATTTACGTACTGGTTCATCTAAACCCGAATATTTACGTAACTCTAAATCCCAATGTGGATTCGGCAAATGCCTTACATCAAAAACAAAATCTGCATCTAATGGAATACCATGTTTATAACCAAAAGATTGCAAAATTAAAATGAGTTTATCGGACTGTCCCAGTTTGGACAATAAGGTATCTTTTAAATCGTGTACACTTTTATCCGTTGTATCGATATGTACTGTTGCTCGCAGTTGAATTGGGAGCAATAAATTTTTTTCTTCTTGAATACATTCATTCAAACTTTGGAAGCGGTTTGATAAAGGATGTGGACGTCGCGATGCACTAAAACGCGAAATCAACTCCTGATCACGAGTCGTTAAATAAATAACGTCTACACTACCATGTTTCTGTAACTGTTGAAAAACCTGATCAAAACCTTGTAAATCTTCTTTGGCACTTCGAACATCGACACCGAGTGCCAATAACTCTAAATTGTTTTCTCTATCCAGCTTTTCAACGATTTCAGGAAGCAATGCCAAAGGCAAATTATCGATACAGTAATAACCCAAATCTTCAAGCACCTGCAAAGCAGATGATTTACCTGAACCAGACTGTCCTGTTACGATAAGTATGCGCTTCATGGCATGGCGATCCTAAAAGCAAAGTTTATGTAAAATGTTTTACTTGTAAATTGTCAATCAGACGAGTCTTGCCTAATTTCGCTGCAACAAACAATACAACATCTTGGTCGAATTGTTCAACTTTTTGCAACGCTGGGCTACGTGCTTCGACATAATCCACAATCAATCCTGCATCATTTAAACTTTCACGAATTTGCGCCAAGACATCTGCAAGTGCTTTACCTGCATGTAAATCTTGTTCAGCAGTCGTTAAGCTCTTAAAAATAACAGGAGCTGTTTGACGATCTTGTTCAGATAAGTAACCATTACGAGAACTTAAGGCCAAACCATCTTCAGCACGTGCAATTGGTACACCAATCACTTCAATTGGCATATTCAAATCACGAACAACCTGCTTAATCACAGCCAATTGTTGATAATCTTTCTGTCCAAAAAATGCAAAGTTCGGCTGTACAATATTAAACAATTTGGTGACAACGACAGCGACACCATCAAAATGACCGGGACGTTGTAAACCGCACAAATCATTGGTAATTTCGCCCACACTGATATTGGTTAAGCGCGGGAATTTACCATACATTTGTTCCACAGAAGGTGCAAAAACAATGTCGCAACCCACTTCAGCAAGTAAATTACTGTCTTGCTCAAGTGTACGAGGATAATTATCAAAATCTTCATTCGGTCCAAATTGGATTGGATTGACGAAAATACTGACCACCACCACATCACATAATTTACGAGCTTCACGAACCAGATTTAAGTGGCCTTGATGTAGATTTCCCATCGTCGGTACAAAACCAATGATTTTACGTGCCGATCGAGCAGGCTGAAGTGATGCTGTTAATCCTTGAATGGTCGTTTCTGTTTTCATGTTTTACAGCTCTACTTGGAAAGTATGTTCTTTGGCAGGGAATGATTGCTCTTGTACAGCAACATGATATGCCTTGAATGCATCCACGATTGCAGTTTCCCCTGCTTGTTCTTTCATAAAATTACGTACAAAACGTGCCACTTTACCAAACGTCAAACCAAGCATATCTTGCACCACAAGTACTTGACCATCGGTATCTGCACCAGCACCAATGCCAATCACAGGAACGTGTGGGAATAATTCAGCAATTTCTTTACCCATCTGTGCCGGAACACATTCGAGCAATAACACAGCGGCACCTGCCTCGACTACAGCTTTACAGTCCGCAATCAGTTGATCTGCTGATTCACGTGTTTTCGCTTGTAATTTATAACCACCAAAAACATGCACCGATTGTGGTGTTAAACCCAAATGTACACAAACAGGAATACCATTTCGTGTCAAAACTTCTACAGTTTCAGCCAGCCACTCACCGCCCTCAATTTTCACCATTTGAGCGCCCGCTTGCATCACGGTTTTTGAATTGAGCAATGCATCATTGAGCGTGGCATAACTCATAAAGGGTAAATCACACAGGACAAACGCATGTTGATTTGCACGACGTACAGCAGCAGTATGATAGGCCATATCTGCAACAGTCACAGGCAAGGTAGAATCATGCCCTTGGATTGTCATCCCTAAAGAGTCACCAATCAAAATGGTGTCAATCTCAGCAACTTCCATACCTTTTGCCATACTTGCATCATAGCAAGTTAAGCATGAAAATTTACGTCCCTGAGTTTTGAATTGTCTTAAATCACTTAGGCTAATCATGACGATATTCCTCTATCAATGAGAGTTCCTCTGCCCATTCAATCCTTTAATCAGCCCATGACTGATCTGCTAAAACACTAAGGGTTGAATGTTGCACGAAATCTAACTTTTGCAATGATTGTCCATTGACTTGAAGCTCAGGATCGAGATCCAACAATGGAATCACCACAAAATCACGCTCTAAAATACCAATATGCGGTACTGTGAGCCGCTCATTTATAATGTTTTTTTCAGCATAAAGCAAAAGATCTAAATCTAAAGTACGCTCACCCCAACGGCGTAAACGTACTCGACCCGATTCATTTTCAATACCTTGCAACTCATCCAGCAAGGCCAAAGGCGCTAAATCAGTGTGTAATTCTGCAACTGCATTGTGATAATTTGGCTGATCTTGAGGCCCCATCGGTGGGCTTTGATACAGCTTTGAAACAGTAACAACACCTAAGTTTCTGAGTTTTTCTACAGCTTCCCGTAGAATTTGCTCAGAATCACCTAAATTACTGCCTAAACCAATATAGGTTTTAATCATGATTGGGTCGGTCCAAAAATCACACTGCTTAAATCACGTTGTACGCGTCTACGCTTGGTGATTGGATGATCCGCTGTAATCTCGCCTTTGTTTACTGCCGTTCGAGCATCACTTCTACTTCTAAAATCTTGAGATGATGTTGAGTTTGGTTTAGCCCGTGAACGACGGCTACGAGATTCTTGTTCTTTCACCAATGGTTCAATTTGCGTGGAAGCTGTTGCTTTTACATCTTCAACAGGGGCAACTTCAGCAAGTTTCTTACGACTCTTGGCACGCTGACGATTATAACTGCCAATTGCACGTTCTTTCTCATCAGTCGACATGTCTTGGTAAGCTTCCCACCATGCACCCATGCCATTGGTAGAAGCATCACCTGACTTCTCTCTCAACAGCAAGAAATCAAATCCTGCACGGAAACGTGCATGACCCGAAAGCGCTTCAATCTGTTGTGGTTTCGGGTTGAGCAAACGACTTTGCATTTCCCAGACTTCACGAATAAAGGTTTCGGCAAAACGAGGAATAATGGTTCGTGTCGCTTGACGTTTTAACACATCTAAGCCTGCTTGAGCTCGTGCTTCTGCAGCAACTACACCTTTAGCATGGTAGAAATCACAACGCGCTAAGAAATTATTCCAAAGCAATACCGCATAGAAAAATGCAGGATTAATGGTTTTACCCATTTGAATCCGTTGATCGGTATTTTTCGCTGCGCGCTCTATAAATTGGGTAATCTCAGGGCTAATATCAGCAAATAATTGCTTCCAAATACCAAATTCAATCAACATCGGCATCACACGATGCAAATGCCCCATGGTGAATAATTTTTGCGACTCATCATATAAACGATGCGGAGAAACATCACGCAGCAATTGCGTCATTTCTTGGGTAAAAACGTCTAATATTTTAGGATCTATACTAAAATTTAACTTCGCAGCAAAACGTAATGTACGCAACATCCGTACTGGATCTTCTTCAAAACGAAGTGCTGGATCACCCAATAGTCTTAAAGTTTTGGTTTTTATATCATCAATAGCATTACAAAAATCGAGCACTTCCCCTTTTCGAGGTTGGTAATACATGGCATTAATGGAAAAATCACGTCGAGCAAAATCTTGCTCTATTGTTCCCCAATTGTTGTCACGTAAAATCATCCCTTGTGCAGAGGTAATGGCTTTTTTCGGTGGGGCACGGAATGTCGCCACCTCAATCAATTCACGACCTGAATACACATGTGCCAATTCAAAACGTCGCCCAATAATTCGGCAACGACGACCAAATACCTCTTTCACCTGTGAAGGTGTTGCATTGGTCACAGCATCGTAGTCTTTCGGATTTAAGCCAAGCATTAAATCACGTACACCACCACCGACTATATAAGCTTCATAGCCAGCTTTAGTTAAAGAATCAATAACATCTAAAATGGAGGAAGGTAATTGAGCGGTGGATAACCCACACTTTGACGCACGCAAAGTTTGCAAAAGACACTGTCTCCTACGTCAGGACGTAAAAATCATAATTGTGCTAATGATATCGCTTACACAGCTAAAGGGCAATTTGATTCTCGCAAACTTCACTTGAATTTATGGACTATTGATAATTCGTCGATCTACAGGCTCTTAAACCCATCATAAACTCAGTCGTGCCCTATTCTGCTCGAAAAGTTTCTCGCCAATCCCCTTCACTTTTTTTAAGTCATCAATACTTTTAAATCCACCATTCTGATTGCGATAAGCAATAATCGCCTGTGCTTTCTTTGCTCCCACACCCGTGAGCTGTTGTAATTGCTCGACAGTTGCAGAGTTTAAACTGACTTTTAAAGCTGAGCTGTTTAAAGATTGAGTAGGTGATGATGGGCCTTTGTGATTGCTATTCGATGGTGATGTTTGGCTATTCGGTCGCGAAAGATAGTATTGATCGTCGACTTTTTTTAATTGTGCATCATGGGCCTGCTGTTGTGCTTTCCAGTTGAGATAAGCTTGATCAAACTGTTGTGCATACAAACTCAAGGAGCAACTCAAAAGCACCAATAAAAAAGATAATTTAATTAGTTTTACTACATGATTAAAATAAAAATGCTGATTACTCATTGCTAACCTGTGATTTTAATTGTTGCTTTGCCTGATCCCAAAGGAGATCCATTTCTTCTAAAGACACATCTTCTAATCTTTTATTTTTAAAATTGATTTGATCTTCAATATAAGCAAAGCGAGATTTAAATTTATAAATGGTTCCTAACAGAGCCATCTCACTTGAAATGCCTAGTTTACGCCCTACATTAATTAAAGAAAATAAACAATCACCAAATTCATCCATAATTTCATCGGGTTTTTCCGATTGCAACGCCTCTTCAAACTCTGCCAGTTCTTCTTTGACTTTATCGTAGGCCTGCACCACATCAGGAAAATCAAAGCCTGCTTTTGCAACATTTTTTTGAATGTTTTCTGCCTGAGATAAAGCGGGACCATGTTTTACCGCATCTAATCGAGATTGAGTTTTGCCCTGTTTTTCTTGTTGTTTAATTTCCTGCCACAACACCGACACTTGTTCAGGGGTTAAATTATCAAATTGTTGTTTTTGGAAAACATGTGGATGACGTCGGATCAATTTTTGACAAAGTACATCGACAACATCATTAAAATCAAAAGCCCCCTGCTCACTGTACATCTGTGATTGAAAAACCACTTGCAGCAATAAATCACCTAATTCATTTTTAATTTCATCTATATCACCAGAACGTACTGCTTCTTCCACCTCATACGCCTCTTCAATCGCATAGCGCGTTAAACTTTCAGGTGTCTGTTCACGATCCCAAGGGCATTCTGCACGTAATTGTTTCATGATGGCGAATAGCTGTTGCATTTTATGTCCTTTAAGATCAATAACAAATGACTGCACAACACTTGTTGTTATGCATATTTTATGTTCAACTCTTTGCAATCAAAATAAACTAAAAAGGATGCTGCAATGAGTCAAAGCATATTCATTAGTGGTGCTGCGCAAGGGATTGGGGCTGCGATTGCACGTCTATTCTACCAACAAGGTTATCAAGTTGGTATTTATGATATCAATGAAGCGCAGGCTCAAATTTTAGCAGATCAATTGGGTGACAATGCCAAAGCGGGCAAATTAGATGTGAGCGATTATGCGCAATGGCAAACCGCGCTTAAAGAATTTTCTCAATGGGCAAATGGTCTCAACATTTTAGTCAATAATGCTGGGATTCTTTATTCTGGAGATTTTGAAAAAACTGAGATTAGTGCCCATCACCGCACAATCAATATCAATGTCAATGGCGTTTTAAATGGCTGTCATGCCGCTCTTCCCTATCTGAAACAAGCAAAATTTGCGCGTATCATCAATCTTTCCTCAGCATCAGCCATTTATGGACAAGCAGATTTAGTCTCTTATTCTGCCAGTAAATTTGCCGTACGCGGTATTACAGAAGGATTAGATATCGAATGGCAAAAATATGGTATTCGCGTACTGGATGTGATGCCGCTTTTTGTCCAAACAGCGATGGTGACAGACATGGATGCAGGTGCGATTCAAAATATTGGGGTCAGTCTCACGCCCCAAGATGTTGCGGAGCAAGTGTTTGCACAGGTTAAAGCTAAAGGCTCACTTTTCACCGCTACACATCGCCCAGTCGGTTTAAAAACCAAAGTAATGTTTACACTTTCTGCTATTAGCCCTCAATTTATCAATCGCTTGAGCAATTTAATACTCACGAGAAAATCTAAAACCTAAGCTTTAATACTGTGCCCCCAATAGAGACTAACTTTCTATTTACAAATCAAACTCATAACACAATCCATTATATTAGATAGTAAAAAACTCGCATTTCGCGAGTTTTTTACTGTTCAAATCATAAAATCTGATCAAGACAATATAGCTTAATTACCTTGAACCAAACGTCGAGCACTGATAATGCCAGGCTGTTGTTCCAATCTCGCCAAGAGGCGAGACAATTGCGCCAAGCCTTTCACTTCAATCAACAATTTCATATTAGCAATACCATCTGCTTCAGAAATCGTATTCACCTGACGGATATTGATCTGATCTGAAAAAATCACTTGGGTCAAATCTTTTAACAAACCACGGCGATCATACGCTTCCACCACAATTTGCACACTTTGCCCACGTGTCGGTTGCATTTCCCAATCCGCTTCAACCGCACGATCAGGTTCTAACTTGATCATGCGCATATAATCTGGGCATGCAACCTTGTGAATACTGACACCACGATTCAATGTGATATATCCAGCAATTGACTCACCATGAACAGGCTGACAACATTGTGCAATATGTAATTCAACATTGTCCAAACCATCAATTAAAATTCCATGCGCCGACAAGGTATGACTTGCGCGTGGATTTAATGTTGGTTTTAAAACCAGCTCTGGTTCATCCTGATCTAAGTGCATGTGGCGATTGACTTGATTGATCAAGGCATGCAGGCTAATTTCCCCACTCACCAAAGACACAAGGATGTCATCCCCAGTTTTCACATTGAAATGATTACAATAATCACTTAAATCAATACTTTTCGGGTGAATCGCTAAACGTGAAAGTTCTTTATTGAGTAACTCACGCCCAACTTCCAGATTTTTACTGCGATCTTGTTGTCTAAACCAGTGGCGCAACTTGTCACGCGCACGCGCTGTTTTAATATAACCCAAAGAGTTAACCAACCAATCACGATTGGGTTCACGATCTTTCTTGGTTAAAATCTCAACCTGTTCACCTGTTTTTAAGGTATAGGTTAACGGCACATAGCGTTGATTGACCCGTGATGCATAGCACTTATTGCCGACCTCGGTATGCACATGATAAGCAAAATCAAGCACTGTCGATCCGCGTGGTAATTCTTTAATATCCCCATCACGACTAAACACATAGATTTTTTCAAAACCTTCAAAATCTTGAATTTGTTCAAAATCTTCTGTTTCATCTTCATTGGGATGCGCACTGGTTTCGGTACGTTCTTGATAATGCTCAAGCACTGCACGTAAAGAATGCAAACGATGATTAAATGAATAGTCAGTGGTTTTCGAGCCTTCTTTATAATTAAAGTGTGAACACACGCCCAACTCGGCTTCTTCATGCATTTCTTTGGTTCGGATCTGGATTTCCAAAGATTTATTTTCTGCAATCACCGCAGTATGTAAAGAGCGATAACCATTGGCTTTGGGGTTAGTAATATAATCATCAAACTGATGAGGAATATGACGCCAAATTTGATGCACAATGCCTAAAGCGTGATAACACTCTGCGACAGATTTAACCAAAACCCGTAACGCACGAATATCATAAAGCTGATCAAAACTCAGATTTTTACTCTTCATTTTGCGGTAGATCGAATAAATATGTTTTACCCGACCTGAAATCTCGGCCTCGATATCATGCCCAGCCAGCTCATTCTTGAGTTTATCCACCACAAACTGGATATATTGTTCACGCTCTAGACGCTTTTCATTGAGTAAAGAAGCAATCTCTTTATAACGTTCTGGTGCCAAATAACGGAAAGCAAGATCTTCGAGCTCCCACTTTAATTGCGCAATGCCTAAACGATGCGCCAAAGGCGAATAGATGGTGAGAATTTCTCGTGCAACACGCTCTTGACGCTCTTTTGAAGAATGCGCCAATTCACGTAAAGCAAAGGTACGTTCAGCCAGTTTAATCAAGACCACACGAACATCTTCTGTCACAGAAATCAACATCTTGTAGATGCCTGTTAGGTGTTCACGCTGATTATTATTAAAGTGATCTTCTAAACGTTTATTCTTTTCAATCAGTTCAGAAAGTTTACCCATCGCCAAAGTGCCTTTGACAAGGTTGTAAACCTGCTCACCGCATTGTTGCTGTATTTCCTCTAAGGTGGTGAGATCCTCACGCACACTACGATAAAGCACAGCTGCTGCCAGCGTATCTTCATCGACGTGTAAATGCGCAAGGATATCGGCCATTCCAATGCCTGTTGCAAAGGTATTGGTTCTGGAATTTACTGTGGTCGCCAATTCTTTTTGTAATACTAATTGCGCGACTTCTTCTAACTGCTTAAGTTCAGCACCGTCTAAAATTCCACGCACTCGATCTAGCCAAGTTGCTAGAGCCTGTTGCGCTTCATCGGCATGTTCTACAGTCGCTTCCTCTGATAGCTCATTGAGCTGATCAGGAAGTTGCTCACGTACTGTGACCATACCCTACTCCTCTAACTCTATATTTCATTATAAATCGTTTATCTCTAATTTCTTTTCAAACAAAGCAATCGATTCTACATGCCCTGTGTGCGTAAACATGTCCATCACACCGGCTTTAGTGAGCTGATAACCATGTTGTACCAAAATTCCAGCATCTCTGGCCAATGTTGCTGGATTACACGACACATAAACGATTCTTTGCGCACCAAATTTGGGCAAATAATGCATAACTTGTTCTGCACCCGCACGAGGAGGGTCAATCAATAATGCATCAAATCCTTGATTTGCCCAAGAATAATGCGAAAAGTCTTTTGTTAAATCTTGTGAATAGAATTTAACATTGCTTATGCGATTGTTCAGTGCATTTTCTGTACCACGCTTCACCATCGCTTCGCTACCTTCAACAGCAATGACTTTTCCTGTAGCACCCACACGTTGAGCGAGCGGCAGAGAAAAATTCCCCAATCCACAAAATAAATCCAAAACAGTTTCACCTGCTTTCAACTCAAGCAAATCACATGCCAGATTAACCATCTGCGGATTTACAGTGGGATTCACTTGGGTAAAATCTGTTGGATTAAACGCAAACTCAATATCAAAATCTTTTAAACGGTAATGCAAATGCATGTCTGCCTGAGCATCATCTAGACGTTGTACACTTTCCACACCCGCAGGTTGCAAATACAACTGCCACTGTTTCTGTAACGCATATTGTTGCAATAGGTTGACATCATGGGCTTTTAATTTTTCAGTATGGCGAACCAATAATGAAATTTCGCTATCGCCTTTGGCTAATTCTATATGACCAATGCTGCTTTTGCCTTTTAGACTTTCGAGTAATGCCTTGATTTCAGGTAAGGCCTGATCTAATTCAATATCTAAAATTTTACAGGTTTCAATTGCAGTTAAGTGGTTGCTCTGTGCTTCACGGAAACCCATCAGTAATTTATTTTGTTTAGCTAAATAACGCACCCCAATGCGGGCTTTATGTCGATAGTCGGTACGTGTTGAACGCAATGGCGCTAACCACTGTTCAGGCACTAAACCCGCAAAGTGGCTGAGATGTGACTTTAAAACATCTTGTTTTAAGCGAATTTGCTCATCTGGATGAATATGTTGCATATTGCATCCACCGCAAGTACCAAAATGTGGGCAGATCGGTTGAATACGATGTGGATTTGGCTCACTGAGTAATTCAATACTGTCCGCTTCTTCAAGTTTGGATACTTGACGTGTCACTTGAGCTTTTACGATTTCACCAGGCAGTGCATAGCGAATAAAAACTTTTTTACCCTGCTTTTCACTTGGATGATTGAGTTCTGTACCATAATGCGCAATCCCTCGCCCTTCGTGTGACAATCTTTCAACTTTAAAAATATATTGTGGAAGCTGAGATGGTCGAGGTTTGGCTCTATGTTTCAAAGGGATACCTAATCGGGTGTGGAGGAAAAATCTGCTTGAGTAAATTCGGTTCGTTGTGAGGTTTCACGCCAAACATTTAAAAACTCATGTTGTTGAGTTTGTCCTTGCAAATAATGAATAGAGGCTTGAATCCATAAACGGTGATCTTGCAAAGAAATCTGACCTTTAAGCAAAGCCCATCTTAAGAAAATCAACCATGTATTTAAAACATCACCTTCGCAATAGCTGGTGAGTTTCAACCATTGCTGTGTATTCACATATTCGGGAACAAAATAACCTGAAATACCACGTTTACCGGGATAACCCAATAAATGTGCAACATCATCCAATTTCTGGAAATGACGTCCATTAAACATCGCCATGACATCCATTAAGTCAATATGACGGTTGTGGTATCTGTTCTGATAGTTATTATACCTTTTTTGTGTGTCAATCTCACCTTGATCGAACAAACTTGGCGCAGATAGTCCATGATACATGGCGCGGAATAAAATCACAGGCAAATCAAACTGTGAGCCATTCCAGCTCACGAGTGTTGGATGTCTTTTATCAAAGATAGATAAAAATTTTTGTAAAATTTCAGTTTCAGTATAGTGCTCTCGACTAAATGAAAACAGTTTCATCACACCATTTTCATCAATCCACAATCCCGAAATACAAACAATTTCATGTAAAGCCAAGCGCTGAAAATCCATCCCCGATTCTTGACGGCGTAGTTTTGCCAACGCCTGTTCTAAATCGTCCTGTGGTAAATCCAAGCCATATAAATGCGCCCCAGACTTAAGATCGGTCAGGGTTTCGATATCAAAAACTAAAACTGGAAGACGCATAAAAGCTTTACTCAATACTCAAGTTTGCCATCATGAAGCAATTTATGACTTCGAAGCAACTATTCTTCATCCTCAACAGAGAACAAACCTGTAGAAAGATAACGATCACCTCTGTCACAGATAATACAGACAATCACTGCGTCTGGATTTTCTTCAGCAATTTTAACCGATGCCCATACAGCACCACCTGAAGAGGTTCCTGCACTAATGCCTTCTTGACGTGCTAAACGGCGTGCGGTTTTTTCTGCTTCAATTTGCGGAATATCCATGATCTGATCGACACGGCTTGGATCAAAAATAGTCGGTAAGTACTCTTGTGGCCAACGACGAATACCCGCAATATTTGAACCTTCTGAAGGTTGTAATCCGATAATCTGAATATCTGGATTTTGTTCTTTTAAATATTTAGAGATCCCCATGATCGTGCCCGTTGTGCCCATAGAGCTCACGAAATGGGTGATTTTCCCTGCGGTTTGTTGCCAAATTTCAGGGCCTGTGGTCAGGTAGTGTGCTTCCACATTGTCTGGGTTGCCAAACTGATTTAATACTAAACCTTGGCCTTCACTTTGCATTTGCAAAGCCATATCACGCGCAACTTCCATATTGGTTGCTTCGATCAATTCAGCGCCATAGGCACGCATCGCATCTTTACGTTCTTGGCTAGAGTTCCCCGGCATGATCAATTTCATTTTATAACCACGCATTGCGGCGACCATTGCCAACGCAATCCCAGTATTTCCACTCGTCGCCTCGATCAACGTATCACCCAGCTTAATTTGACCACGCTGTTCAGCTTTCATGATCATGTTATATGCAGGACGATCTTTGACAGAACCAGCAGGATTATTGCCTTCTAGCTTTGCCAATACTGTTGCTTGAGTATGACTTGCCAAACGTTGTAAACGCACCAAAGGAGTTTTTCCTACATAGTGATCTAACAAAAATTCGTCGGCTAAGAAATCAGGTTGTGTGTGACTCATCGGTTGCACCTATATCGAGGTGGGCATATTGTATGAAAAAAAGAAACATACTGCACATCTTTCCGCTTCATTTTGCTTGGAATGATCAAACTAAATTCATATATATCAACACAGCCAAGTAGGAGCATGATTTTCTTTATTGAATAAAATTAAATACATATAAAAAAATAAACTTTACTTAGAATTAGAAATGATAAAGTTATCTATAAAACAGCATAACTCATTTTCAATTCACAAGATTTTTAGTCATATTGTCATGTAGGATGATTAAAGCATGTTAATATCTTTGCCATGGGCAATGAGTTGCTGGAACAATGTCGAATTTCAATAAAAAACTCTTTAAACGCTTAAAACTCAATCACGCTTATGGTCAACTTATTGCGTTAATTTTCGTGCCAATTATGATTTTGGCATGTGTTGGAACAGCACTGGTTCTTTCTGAAACATCAGCTGCGGCCAAGTCTAAACAGCGCTTCCAAGCCATCGCGATATTGAGCCGTTACCAATATACTGCTGAGCAACTCACCGCAGTCATGGAACAGGATCCAATTCAACACGCCAAAGCTGAAAGCATTTTACAAAAAATGTTTAACGAAAAGCATTTACTCAGCGCAGCGATTTTAGATGAAAATAACGTCAATCATTTAAGTGTAGGCTACCAAAATCAACGTGCTTGGCCAAAAATTCCAAAATCAGGCACTTTCTTTGGACCAATTCAAAATAAGTACAACAATATTTATGGGATTAAACTAAACCCCACCAAATCTGCTGAAAATATGTGGTTGGTGATTGAACTTGATAATCAACCTTTAGAAATTTCACATTATCGCGTCATGATCGTATTGATTACGACTGCCTTATTAACGCTACTGTTGCTTCTATTGTGTCTAAATTTCTATTCAAGACGCTGGATTGCACCGATGTACGAAATTCGGATGCAATTGCAACGTTTAAATGCAGATACGCTTGATCAACATATGGTGATCAACAGTACAGGGGAACTGCGCTTATTACAGCGTGATATTGCCAATGTGGTGAAACGGCTACATTTCAGTTTCCTTGAACTAAAAGAACATACTGAACAGACAGAAGATGATTTACGTCGTACATTAGACACCTTAGAAGTCCAGAACATTACCTATAAACAAGCTCGTGATCAGGCGATTTCATCCAATCAAGCGAAGTCGGTCTTCCTTGCCAATATCAGTCATGAATTACGTACCCCATTAAATAGTATTGATGGCTTTATTCATTTGATGTTGCGCCAAGACAATTTAAGCAATGATCAAAGTTTATATTTACAGACCATCCGTAAGTCTTCTGCACATTTATTGGCATTGATTAATGATGTACTCGATTTCTCGAAAATTGATGCAGGTAAATTAGAACTCGAAACCGCACCTTTTGATCTTGAAGAAGCAATTTTCGATGTGATGGATATGCTCTCGCCATTGGCAGCGCAAAAACATATCGAGATGGCATTCTATTTTGCAGACAATGTGCCTAAACATGTCATTGGCGATGCCTTACGCTTTAAACAGGTGCTGACCAATCTTATTTCCAATGCGATTAAATTCACCCCTGATGGTGAAATTATTGTCCGTGCGCGTATGGAACACGATGATATCGGGCAATGTTTGCTGCACTTTAGTGTACAAGACAGTGGTATTGGTTTAAGTGGTACCGATCGTAAACGACTATTTGAATCATTCTCTCAAGGTGATGCTTCTGTCACTCGCCAATTCGGTGGTACAGGACTCGGTTTAGCCATTTCCAAGCAACTTGTACATTTGATGCATGGTCAAATTGGCTTTGAAGATAACCAAGAACGTGCACCGACAGAAAAAGGTTCAACCTTCTGGTTTACCGCTATGTTAACGGTAAATGAAGATGAAGAAATTGTTCATCCATCATTTAAAAACTTAAATGTGGTGTCTTTCTTGGCACACCCTGCAACCGCCAACGTATTGCGTCATTACTTAGAAGACTATCAAGTTCAGCACACCGAAGCACAATCGATTTTAGATCTGTTTAGCCGCCTAAATAGCCTAGAAAAAAATACTGAAAATACATGGTTGATCGTTGATCACAGTGGAGATACCGAAGCCTTACTTAAAGAAATTCGTGGTCGTTATCAAGGTCATTTGGCGGTATATGGCTATCAAATGTCACTTGATCCAAATATGTTGACTGAATATAAAGCGCGTCCATTGTATCAACCACTGAGCCGTAGTTCAGTGATTCAACTATTAAGTAATCAGCCTGTTTTTGAACAAGAACATCATAAAGACTTTAAAGGGCAAGATTTACACGTTTTAGCAGTAGATGATCATTTACCGAATTTGATCGTACTAGAAGCGCTATTAGGCGAGCTAAATGTAAAAACCACCAAAGCTCTCAGTGGTCAAGAAGCCTTAACCATTATTCAGCAAGGGGTTGAACAAGGTGCAAAACCATTTGATCTTATCTTTATGGATATTCAAATGCCAGTCATGTCTGGGATTGATACCACACGGGCAATTCGCTCGCTGGAATCTACCTTAGATGGTATGCGAATGCCGATTATTGCATTGACAGCTCACGCATTGGCTGATGAAAAACAAAAACTACTCAAAGTGGGTATGGATGACTATGTAACCAAGCCGATCCAAATTGAACAAATTATTCAAATTCTCACCAATTGGACAAGCGATAAATTTATTCAACATCAACAGCCTATCGAAAATACAGTATATATCGAAGCGCTGGACTCTTATATTCTAGATTGGAAACAAAGCCTTGCTTTAGCGGCCAATAAAGAAGATCTCGCACAAGATTTGTTAAAAATGCTAGTCGACAGCTTCCCAACGGAGTTGGCTGAAATTGAGCAACTCATTGAGCTTGAGGACTTCCCGCAATTAGAACATGTGTTACATCGCTTATATGGCGCTACCCGTTATGTCGGCACACCAAAATTGCAACGCATTACGGGTGATTTTGAACAATTTATTTCCATGCTACGCAAAGAGCGCCGTAAAGCAGATGAAGCCTTTATCCAAGACGTGATGAAACGCTTTGATGAACTTCAATTGGCGATTCATGAAGTTGAAACAGCTGCACAGCAGATTTTACCCGCTTCATAAATACAGCGCAGTTCTAGCCGATTCAGCGCTATAAATGCTTTTCTTATCGCGCTTTAAGCTATTTTAAATCGTCAGCATAAAACCCAAACTGACTCGGGGTTTTATCATGCGTATGGTTTCTATTGTTTCTTTAAAACAGCATGAATTAGAACAATCTTTTTATTGCAATCATCTTTTTAAAGATCCAATAAAATTATACAAGTCACTATTGCAATCCTGTTTTGGCTTTACTACCCAATTGGCACATCAACACAGTTTCGGTGACTCTACTGTCATGTAACTATTCAATTCACATGCTATGCTGATGACCAAGGAAAAAATGAGTCAAGATCATGGCACTACTACATATAGAAAAAAACAATGGTATCGCAACAGTTTCATTAAATCGCCCAGATAAACGCAATGCCATGAGTTTTGCTTTACTCCGTGAACTGGTAAGCGTCGCACAACAGATTAAAAAAGACCGCAGTATTCGTGTGGTGATTCTGACGGGTGAAGCCAATGTATTTAGTGCAGGTATTGACCTTGCTGACTTAAATAGTCCAAAAAATACAGCCTTTGCTGCTTGGGAACTGATTAAACCTGGTCAAAGCCTATTCCAAAAAGCATTTTTGATCTGGCAAGAACTGCCTGTCCCTGTCATTGCAGCAATTGAAGGTTTCTGTTTTGGTGCAGGGATGCAACTTGCATTGGCTGCAGATATTCGTATTGCACACCCAGAGACTAAAATGTCAATCATGGAAAGCCGTTGGGGGCTTGTGCCTGACATGGGCTTAACCCGTTCAATCAAGGGCGTGATTGGTATTGATTTAGCCAAAGAGCTTACTCTCACTGCACGTATTTTTGATGGCAATTATGCCAAAGACATTGGTTTGGTGACGCATGTAGACGACTCACCGTTGGCAAAAGCTCAAGCCATTGCAGAAGAGATGCTGCAACGCTCACCAGATGCGCTGATGGCGGCTAAACGTGTTTTAGATGCTATGGAACATCAACCCCAGAAATCTTTACGTTTAGAGAAGATTTGGCAGTTAAAATTACTCTTGGGTAAAAATAGTCAAATTGCACGTAAAAAGGATAAAAATCCTGAATTAAAATTTTTACCGCGCCAATACAAATAATCCAAAATTATTATTGAAAGCTTTTTGAGTTATAAAATGAATTTTGATCGTAACAGTAAAATTGCATTTTTAGGGATGGGATTAATGGGTAGCCGTATGGCAACCCGATTAATCCAAGCAGGCTTGCATGTCGCTGTCTGGAACAGAACAGCATCTGCTTGTGACGCCCTTATTGATCTAGGCGCTCACCCATTACAGCTTGAGAATATTGCAGAATATCCGATTATTCTCAGTTGCCTTGCTGATGATAAAGCTGTACAGCTAGTCTATGAGCACATTGAGCCCTATTTACAAGCCAAGCAAGTGATTGTGGATTTCTCCAGTTTATCTGTGGATAAAACCAAGCAGCTGGCTGAAAGCGCAACAACAAAACAGGTGATTTGGATTGACTCACCTGTTTCAGGTGGAACTGCAGGCGCCGAAAATGGCACGCTGGTCATTTTTGCTGGAGGCAATGCTGAGGTGATTCAAGCACTAAGCCTTGTTTACAATATCCTCTCTCAACGTGTCACCCGTATGGGTGAAACAGGTACTGGACAAGCCACTAAAATCTGTAACCAACTTATCGTTGCTGCCAATAGTACCTTGATCGCGGAAGCTGTTGCGCTTGCCAGTAAAGCAGGTGTAGATACAACCCTACTGGCGCCGGCTTTGGCTGGTGGTTTTGCCGACTCAAAACCTTTCCAAATTTTAGCCCCACGCATGGCAACACATACTTTTGAACCAGTACAATGGAAAGTACAAACGCTTTCTAAAGACTTAAATAATGCCATTCAACTTGCACAAAAATTTGATTTAGAAATTCCTGTGGCTCAACATGCACTTGGGCAATTACAAAGCCATCAAAACAACGGATTTGCTGAATCGGATTTAGCCACAGTCATTCATCAAGTAGAAAATAAATCGGGTTAAAATACACGGAACTACACATAAATAAGTTGAAAAATAATCTATTGCCTACTACATTGAAGATGAGAGTCCAAATATAGCAAGGAGCGTTCTTATGACTAAACTCGCAGTAAACCTATCCTTGATTTTTACTGAAGTGCCGCTCATTGAACGCTTTGCTTTGGCACATCTTCATGGCTTCCACAATGTCGAAATTCAATTTCCGTATGAATTAAGCATTGAAGAGATTCAAGCGCAACTTGAACAATATGACCTCAGCCTTTGCCTGATCAACGTTCCCGCCGGTGACTTGATGCAAGGTGGAAACGGACTTGCTGGTGTGCCTGGTCAAGAACTGGCATTTCATCAAGCATTGGAACTTGCAATTGAATATGCAGAAGCGCTCAATGTTCCAAACGTCAATATTTTGGCAGGTAAACAACCACAAGATGCCGATTTACTCCCCTGTTTAAACACCTTGGCAAACAATTTAAAACTGGCTTGTCATCTGCTCTCTAATCGTGATATTCAGCCTGTATTTGAAATGATCAATGGTACAGACATGCCACGTTTCTTGGTTCAAAATATTGCACAAGGCCAAGAAATGTTAGAAGCAGTACAGCATCCTGCATTAAAAATGCAATTTGACTGTTACCACATGGCGATGATGGGCGAAGATGTACTGGCAGCCTTACAAGAAAATATTGATTGGATTGGGCATATCCAATTTGCTGACTGCCCAGGACGTCATGAACCAGATACCGCACAAATTGATTATTCTGCAATTTTTTTCTGGTTAAAACAAAGCGCCTATACGGGCTTTATTGCAGCAGAATACAAGCCACAATCACATTCAAATCAGTCATTTGCATGGAAAGAAAAATATTTTTCCAACAACCATAGCTATTAAATGAGTGTATGCTTAGGCAAACGGTTGCATTGTATAATTTGTATTTTTTAGACAAAAGCGCTATATTAGAAGATGAGATATTTTCTGGAAAATATACCTTATATGAATTTAGAACCATCGCCCAGCGCTTCTAATTCTCACGAACTTGCAATGAACACTCAAAATCAAGACGTACAGACTTGTTTAAAAGTCGTACAAGAAGCTCTACTTGATGTAAAAGCCAAAGATATTATTCAACTTGATGTCAGCGCTATTAGCAACGTTTCAGATGCAATTGTCATCGCGAGCGGGACATCAACACGCCATGTTAAAGCACTTGCTGACAATGTTGCTGAAGAAGCACGTAAAGCAGGCTTTCGCCCAATTGGTGTTGAAGGTGAACGAGACGCTGAATGGATCCTTATCGATTTAGGATTTGTAGTCGTACATGTGATGCTACCAACAGCACGTAAATTTTATGATCTGGAAAGTTTATGGCGTGCGACACCTGAAAGTGTTGCCTAACTTTTAATACAGAACTTAAATATGAAAAAAGCGACTTTATGTCGCTTTTTTTAGTGCTTGGCTTTTTTCAAAGCTTTTAAGTACTCAATTTTTTAACGACTTAATTGAGTATGCATTACGCAGTTTACAAATCAGTTTAAATACTAAGAATGCAACGCCAAAACTCCACACAAAATTTACCGCAATCCCAATACTTTGATCGATAACACTGGCCTTGTTGGCTAAATTAATCACGGGGTTATCTGTCAAAGAAACAGCCAGTGTGCCCCATGCTCCACAAATACCATGTACCACAACAACTTCACGAATATGCTTAGAATCAATCCAATAGGTCAATAAACGGGGTAAATAGATTGTGAATAATCCAGAAACTAAGCCAATAATCAATGCCGATGACAAATTCACTAAACCACAACTTGCCGTGATCGCCACCAAGCCACCCAAAGCACCTTTAATCATTTCAACCCATGAAATAATTTTATTGTTGAGTACCAAGGAAAAAATCAAGGGGGCAATCATTGCCCCAAAGAGTGCAGCAAAGGCATTGATGACAATGACTCCAATATCCGCATAGAGTGCTGAGATATAAACTACATTTAGACCTGACCATGCCAGCCAAAGAATAAAGCCAGCCAATGCCAAAGATAAGATTTTATAATCTTCAAAGATTAAGTCTTTTTTTAAGATTTCTTGTCGGTCTTGAGGTTTTAAAGTTAAGTAGCCCGCCAACACAATCCATGCTGCGGTGGAATGCACCACTGTTGAACCCGCAAAATCAATAAATCCTAACTCTTTTAACCAGCCCTTACCGAATAAGATATTTCTCCAAGTCCAGCTACTAAAGAAAGGAAAGATCACACCTGCGATCATTAAACCGGTTATCCAGTTGACAAATAAGGGAACTTTACTCGGAATCACTCGCCCAACCACAGTGGTTATTGTGGTGGCCATTAGGGTATAAAAAAATAATAAATTCCAATGCCAACCATGCAGCATGCCATTCATATATTTTTCGGAGCTGGCATCGCCTGCAAGGAGAATTTTTGCGCAGAAGAAACCAAAAATAAGCGTTCCTAAAACTGCTGAAACATAATTGACCAATAATGCGGAAATTGACTTATAGGTGTTTTCATATCCGCCTTCAACTACAGCAAAGCCAGCTTGCATCAGAATGACAAATATTCCACCAAAGAATAAAAGCTCGTAGTTGGTAATGAGATTAAAAGCAGCAAGATCACTTTCTAAACTTGAAGCAAAACTAAAATTTGGATAAAAAAATATGATGCAAATTAAGCTGATGAAGTATTTAAATCGCACTATATAATTAATCCTAACCTATCGCTTTTTCATCGCTTTAAATTCACAATAATTAGTATTTTCGCTACTTAATTATCATTTAATTTATCAAGTATAGAGAATTTCATGGAGAAATAAACTAATTTTTATGTAAAAAATATAGCTTACAAAGTACACGCGACGAGCAAGATTGTTGATCGTGATCGAGTACTATTTATTTTTATTTAAAGATAAGCAGCTTACATTTAACTGCTTTTATTAAACAATGCCGATTTGCAACACATGTGGCTTAAGCTTGAAAGTTTCAGCACTTAGACGTATAGATACCACAATCGAATACGGAATAACGTTGCTGCGATTTATGTGTTATGCAGAATGAAAACGTCTATATGGTCTTTAATCAACCATGTTGAATGATTTGAATCTGTGGAAATGCAAAGCCCTTACAGGATAATTCAGAACGCCATGCCACCGTCAGCATGACTCGGCTCAGCTGGAGATTTTGGTAGGCAAAGCTGCCCAATAACGGATGCGTAGAGATCCCACCATCATTCACCACATGCACTCCAGTATTTAGCTCATTTAGACTCAAACGAATCCCTAGGCCTGATGCTTTTAAAATCGCCTCTTTGGTGGTCCACACCTTAAACCAAAAAGTAGGATCAAAGTCTAACGCTTGCCAAGCTTGATATTCTTGGGGATGAAAAGCATGTTTTGCTAAAGCTTCAAAGCGAACTTTTCGATCTAAATCCTCAACATCCACACCCAAATCTTGTATCTGCTGGCTACTCGCCAAAGCATAATGTTGCTGGCTATGTGAATGATTCACGTGAAACTTTGGATAATCAATTAAATAGGGTTTACCAAAATCTGTTTTTTCAAAAGAGTGGTTACTGATTTCAACTGAAAAAATATCGGACAACAATTGGTTTCTATATTGATAGATCGCCTGTTTCAGTTCTTGGATCTGCCCCTTTCGATCGCTCGAATGGTAAGTCGGAAGAATATTTTGAATAGAATTAACATCCAATTGAATAATACGATTCACAATCCATTCCCAAACATTTTTCATTATCTTAAATCAAAAAAACCCAAAGATCACTTTGGGTTTTGATGTGTTCAACGCTAAATTTAGCTTCTAAATTTCTTTTCAGCCTTTTTAAATTTCTGTACATAACGACGACGACGTGCTGCAACACGCTCATCAATTTGAGATTTACGGCCTTCAAATGGATTTTCAGCTGTTTTAAAGTCAACGCGAACTGGTGTACCTTCAAGGTTATACACTTTACGGAAGACATTTTCTAAATAACGACGGTAGTCCGCAGGTGTCTTATCCACCTTATTACCATGAATCACAATCGTTGGTGGGTTTTGTCCACCCATGTGGGCATAACGCATCTTAATACGTTTACCACTGATCATTGGCGGTTGATGTGCTTCAGTTGCATCATTCAAAATCTGAGTTAATTTTGCAGGTGAAACTTTTAAGTGTGATGAATCATAAGCACGGTGAATGGTTGGATACATCTCACCGACACCTGTTCCATGCAAAGCAGAAATCAAATGTACTTTTGCCCAAGGAATAAAGTCAAAACGACGATCAACATCCAATTTACATTGTTTGCGATCATACTCTGTCATGTTGTCCCATTTGTTAATGGCAATCACCATGGCACGGCCAGCTTCAAGTGCATAACCGATCAAATGTAGGTCTTGTTCAACCACACCTTCACGTGCATCTAAAACTACCACGATGACATGTGCATTTTTAATCGCTTGGAGGGTTTTAACGATTGAGAATTTCTCAATCATTTCATCAACTTTACCTTTACGACGTACACCCGCTGTGTCGATCAAGGTATATTGACGACCATCACGCTCAAACGGAATATAAATCGAGTCACGGGTTGTACCCGGTTGGTCAAATGCAACAACGCGATCTTCACCTAACAAACGGTTAACCAAAGTAGATTTACCGACATTTGGGCGACCAATAATTGCTAAGCGTAAACCTGTTGCCTTATCGTGTTCTTCTGGGTTTTCATCTTCAGGGACATCCACCAAGATATCCTCAAGCATTTGTTGAACACCACGACCATGACTTGCCGCAACTTGTAAGGGTTCACCCATACCAAGTTTATAAAATTCAACTAATGCAGCTTCAGCATGTACACCATCGACTTTGTTGGCAACCAAGTAAACCTTTTTACCAAGTGTACGCAACTCACGGGCAATCTGCTCATCAGAAGCCAATAGACCAGCACGTGCATCGACAACAAAAACAATGATATCGGCTTCATTAATCGCAGTTTTTGATTGCTCTGCCATATATGAGTCGATACCACCTTCATTTTCACCGATACCCCCAGTATCAACGACAATGAAAGATTTATTTTCATAAGTTGCATCACCATATTTACGATCTCGGGTAAGACCAGCAAAATCAGCAACGAGTGCATCACGGCTCTTGGTAATCTGGTTGAATAACGTTGATTTGCCGACGTTTGGACGACCAATGAGCGCAATTACGGGTTTCATAAAATAACCTTTATTCAAGATCAGCCAGTATGACTGGTCTGAACATCAGAAATGTATAGGAAGAAGAATAGGAAAAACCTAAAATAAAAACACGGGGTATTGATTTTCAATCACCCCGTGTATGGAATTCATACGGATTGCTCTATTTTAACACAAGACTAAAAAAATAGAGAATGCTAATCATGTCTGTTGATTAACTGTTAACGACTTTGCCAAATACTCATTGCACCTTTGCGTGTCGAAACATAAACTTGATTATCAATCACTCTCAACGTACGTACTTCACCACTGGTTTTAGCACGACCTAACGTTGTTCCTGTATTTGGATCAATTTGATGTAAATAACCATCTAAATCACCCACAACAAGGTTTGAACCGAGCAATACAGGGTTGCTTAAGTTACGATTGAGCAGTTGCTCATTTTTCCAAAGCTGCTGACCTGTGATCAAGTCATACGCAATAATTTGACCATCAGTTTGCGATACGATGACTTTACCATCGGTCACTTCTGGACGGTTGATACTGCTTGAATTTTCACTCCACAAAACGCGTTGTGAAGCCAAATCTAGAACAGTCACTTGCCCTTGGAAACTCGTCGTAACCACATATTGTCCTGAAACGACAGGCTCACTGTCCACATCAATCAAGCGCTGAATATCAGAACGACCTTCAGATACCGCAACACGACGTTGCAAACGCGGTACACCTGCAAGGCTATCTATTGCAAAAATATAGCCAGTAGAAGTGCCGATAAGCACGGTACGTGGATCTAGACTAACTGGAGTGGCTTGACCTCTTAAGCTAAATGAAGCGCTTGGTAATTTATAAGTCCACGCTTGCTGACCTGTCGCAACATCTAAGGCATAAACCGTACCGTCATTTGCAACCACAATCACGCGACCAGATTGAATCAAAGCAGAACTGATAATTGCACCTGACAATTGCGCAGACCATTTGGTCGCACCCGTCGCTTGATCTAATGCAAAAACATGCCCTTTTTGGTTACCAACAATCACCACACCATCTGCTGCTTCAACACCAGAACTTAAGCCGTCTTTGGTAACTTTAGCATTCCATAAGCGCTGTTTGCCTTTATAGGCAGCCACTTCGCCTTTTGGGTCTAAAGCAAACACAACACCATTGTCTGTATCTAAACGTAGACGTAATGCATCTTCACTGCTGGTCGAAGAGACACTGGTCGAAAATACTTGAACCAAGCTTGAAGCTTGTGCAACTTTAGGCAGTGGATTTGGCTTAATCTTCACTTCTTTCGTCTTATTACTTGAACAGCCGATTAAAGCGATTGATAAGATTGCTAAAGCAAAAGGTATTTTAAAATTTCTATCCATTAAGACTCATCCACTTGTGTTGCTAAGATTGGGCGTTCAAGATCAGGATCTTCTACTAATACGCCAACACTTTCGAGTTTAATTTGTAAAATTTGACGTTCTTGTTTACGCTCAACGACTGCATTCCATGCTGCTTGATACGATTTTTTTGCATTTTCAGTGTCATTTTTTGCCACATAAATATCACCTTTTAACTCATCAGCACTTGCCTGAAAAGCAGGATCATTCACAGCTGACAAGGTTTTCAAGGCTTCATCAAACTTCTTTTGCGCCAATTGAGCATCGGCAAGTTTGATTTTTACAACTTGTAACAAACCAGCGTCTTTAATTTTAGAATTTTCAACTTTTTTCAGTTCACGCTCAGCCAATGCATAGTCATTTTTATCATAGGCAACTTTTGCCATGACAATTTGTGCTTGAATTGCATGAACAGAATCTGGATTGTCTTTGACAATTTTATCTGCTGACGCAACTAAGGCAGCAGTGACTTTAGCATCACCATTAGCTGCTCGCGCTTCATCCATCAATTGCTGGACTTTGGCTGTTTCATTTTGATTTTCAGCCAAAGTTTTCTTTTGCCAATATTCCCAACCGAAAAAGGCAATCAATGCAATGAGGACACCTGTCACCATAGCCGAGCCATATTTCTTAAAAAATGACTTCACACTATCCAGTTGCTCATCATCAGTCATTGCACTCATTTGACTCCCCTTTTCCTTATGATTATCGGCTTATTTTGACGAAAATTTTTCAATGAAAAAAGGCACAATTTCAGTGGCCTTAATTTCATATTGTTCTGCTGTCGCAAGTTCTTTGACTAAAACTTGCTGCGCTGCAGCCTCACGCTCACCAAAGATCAAAGCATAGATGGCACCCGATTGGTCTGCCTTCTTCATTTGACTCTTCATTGAACCCTGTGAACCTGTTTTCAAACGAATTATACTATTTACAGCTTCAAGTTGGTCACGAATTTGTTCAGCCAATACCAAAGCCTGACCTTGTGTTGCAGGATCCGATAACAAGAATAACTCACATTCACGCACAGGTGTATTGTCTTCAACTTGTTCAAGAAGCAATAATAAACGCTCCATGCCCATGGCAAAACCAACTGCTGGTACAGATTGATCAGGCTTACCTTTCAGCTGTCCAACCAAACCATCATAACGACCACCCGCACACACCGTTCCTTGAGAACCTAAATGTGTCGTTGTCCATTCAAAAACAGTTTTGTTGTAATAGTCTAAACCACGGACTAGTTTTTGATTGATGACAAACTCAATGCCTGCATCAGTTAAATACTGTTGCAATTGAGCAAAATGATTCAAGCTGTCTTCTTTTAAGAAATCATGCAACTTAGGTGCATTTTCAAGAATTTGCTGAGTTCGTGCATCTTTCGAATCTAAAATTCGCAATGGATTGGTGGTTA
Source organism: Acinetobacter sp. 1125_18A (assembly GCF_052824985.1). NCBI lineage: Bacteria > Pseudomonadati > Pseudomonadota > Gammaproteobacteria > Moraxellales > Moraxellaceae > Acinetobacter > Acinetobacter sp. 1125_18A. Next base: position 31,808 of record NZ_VTDG01000013.1, on the reverse strand, counting down.
AACGACGTTGCGAATCTTCATCCAAATCAGCATGATGCGCTGTAAGAAATTCAACCAATGCAGCACGATACTCTGCACGTTCATCAGACTCGCCCAAGGTATTTAGCTCAAGTTGAACTTTATCTGCAACACCCATGCGTTTCCATAAACGCGCAGTCATGAGAATCAGTTCAGCATCTTGATCAGGTGTCGCTACACCAAAAGTTTCTACACCAAATTGGTGAAACTGGCGATAACGACCTTTTTGTGGTTTTTCATAGCGGAACATTGGTCCAACATACCAAACACGAGGATTTGCACCACGGAGTAAGTTATGTTCCAACATTGCACGTACACAACCCGCTGTGCCTTCCGGACGCAAAGTTAAAGATTCAGGCGGATTACCCTTATCGAAAAAAGTGTACATTTCTTTTTCAACGATATCAGTTGCATCACCAATTGAACGCTTAAACAAATTGGTATGTTCAACCACCGGCAAACGGATTTGCTGATAACCGTACGCATCCATAAGCGATGCTAAATGCTGCTCAAGACGTCTCCACGCAGGTGTTTGCGATGGGAGAAAGTCATTAAAACCTTTAATTGCGACAATTGAACTCATGATGAACTACGAATAATCTCTTTAGCTTTAGCTTTTTCAAGCTCTTGAACACGTTGACGAACCATGCTTTCGATTTCATCAACCAACTGATTTGTATCTATTAAGTGACTTTTTTCACCATTACGATACACGAGTGAGCGCGGACTTGCACCGACTATACCAATATCAGCTTCTTTTGCTTCACCCGGACCGTTGACTTTACAACCAATGACAGACACATCCATTGGTGTACGAATATCTTCTAAACGCTCCTCTAAAGCCTGCATCACTTTGATCACGTTAAATTCCTGACGTGAACAGCTTGGACAAGCAATAAAGTTAATCCCATTTGAACGAAGGCTCAGGGATTTTAAAATATCAAAACCAATTTTTACTTCTTCTTCAGGCTCAGCAGCCAATGAAATACGCATGGTGTCACCAATGCCATCCAACAGCAAACCACCTAAAGCAATCGCAGATTTCACTGAACCCGTACGATAGATCCCAGCTTCGGTTACACCTAAATGTAATGGATTATCAATTTGTGCAGATAATAAACGATAAGCATCCATTGTTAAAAATACATTAGATGCTTTTACTGAAATTTTAAACTCATGGAAGTTTAAACGATCCAATATATCGATATGACGCATTGCAGATTCAAGTAATGCCTGACCTGTCGGCTCACCATATTTCTTTTGGATATCTTTTTCTAAAGATCCAGCATTGACACCAATACGCATAGAAATATCGTGATGACGTGCAGCAGCAACCACTTCACGAATCTTGGCTTCAGAACCAATATTCCCGGGGTTGATTCGCAAACAGTCTGCACCCATGTCTGCGACTTTCAATGCGATTTTATAATCGAAATGAATATCTGCAACCAATGGTACCGTCACACGTTTACGAATTTCACCAAAAGCTTCAGCAGCTTCCATAGTCGGTACCGATACCCGCATAATGTCCGCACCAACATCTGCACAGCGTTGAATCTGCGCAACTGTTGCATCGACATCACAGGTTTCAGTATTGGTCATACTTTGAATACTGATCGGTGCATCACCACCGACATACACTGAACCTACACGTATTTTACGTGTAGGACGGCGCTTGATTGGATTCTCAATCATGATCTTATCTACTCTTGCCCATTAACGTGACAAACGGAATTCTGCTTTTCCGTTCACTGTATATGGAGACAATGAAATCTGTTCATTATTAAGGCTTAATGACACAGCAGTTGCATCATCGAGACGAATTTGGAATGGTGATTGGCCATTAACGGTTAAAGCAGCCGACTGGCGACCAGTCGCCAAAACTTTTCCTGTACTATCTACAATATGTACAGAGGTTGGATGACTGAAATTCAATACCATTTGGTCACCTGAAGTCGCAGTTGCATTGTTTAAATTCAGCACTTCTACTTCTGAGGCTTGTGGTTTGGCATCGACATCAGCGCTTTTACCCGATGTCATTTTTTGAATTCCAGCAATCACAGCCCAAATCACCGCAAGCGCAACAATGGCAATTAAAATTCGCTTTAACCATTTTTTATTACGATCACTGTTTGATCCAGGCAATTTCCCCATAATCTTGATTGGGGAGTTGTTCAATGCGTGATTTGGCAAAAGCCCAGTATCATTTTGATAAATTTCATCAAAGCGTTGAATGACTACCGTTGCATCAACGCCTAGAAACTTGGCATATGAACGATAATAACCTTTAATAAAGGTTGCTTCTGGCAAAGACTTATAATCATCTTGTTCCAATGCTTGTAAGGTTTTTACAGGCATTTTTAGTTCGTTTGCAACATCTTGAATGTCTAGGTTTTTGGAGACTCGAATTTGACGCAAGTACTCACCTGGACGTTGAACATTTCCTAAGCCATTAGATGCTACGTTTGAACCTGTAGGTTGCTGTGAATTAGGATTTACTTCCATACGGCCTCAGTACTGTACTGTAATTGCAGATAACGTTGATATTCTTTACTGTCCGGGAACAATGCACGCAGTTGGTTGACCAACACTTGCATTCCCATCTGATCATTATTGGCACGTGCAATACGTAAACCAATCCAAAGCGCTCTCGCACCCTGTTTGTCCTGACCTACTAAACGAACATATTGCTCATAGAGTTGACTTGCTTGCGCACTTTTTTGTTGCAAATAGAAAATTTCTGATAACTCTACCAGAGAAATAATCGAATCGCGATTGACTTGTAAAGCTTGTTTGAATGCTTTTTCAGCATTTGCCACATCACCCACTTTTAAGTAAACCCGACCTAAATTTTCTAAAGCCTTGTAACGCTGATCATAGCCAAGCGCAGCACCAGCTATACTCAACTGTTCAATCGCGTCATTATAGCGCTCAGTAACAAATAAATATGTTCCATAATTATTACGAGCTTGTGCATTTTTTGAGTCACTGGAAATTGCACGCTTAAAATAGCCGTCTGCTTTTTCCATACTGATCTTACTGCCTTCTTGTTGCAGTAAGACACCCATCATCATATTTGCCGCAGAATCGCGTGAATCAGTTTCTAAAGCTTGGTCTAGTGCGCGTTTTGCAGCATCTAAATCACCTGTACGAATATATTCAGCAGCAAGCTGAGTACGTACTTTAACGGCTTTTTCAGGATCTTTTTTTATTATTGTGTCTGAATTTGTCGTTTGACAACCCTGTACGACCAATGCAGATAAACCAATTGCCAATATTACAACTGCTTTTTGATACATCGATTTTCTCAAAGTCAGCCCCTGATTATTTGTTGATATAAATGTATGTCTACAAATCTTTAAGCTTATGAACGGATAATCTCACCACGTTCAGCAACTTTCTTTTTCCACTGCTCTGCACGACGGGTACGATCTGCCACTTGCCCGACCAACTGCCCACACGCAGCATCAATATCATCACCACGTGTCTGACGAATCGTACACACAAAACCTGCATCAGACAAAGTTTTTTGGAAAGAAATAATACGATTTCGACTTGAACGACCATACGGCGCATGCGGAAATGGATTAAATGGAATTAAATTAATTTTACTTGGTAAGTTTTTCAGTAACTTAATCATTTGTTGTGCATGTTCAGGATGATCATTCACCCCTTCCAACATCACATATTCAATAGTGACATGTTTACGAGAACTTTCATTACCATCTTTGGCAATATAGCGCTGACATGCAGCAATCAATTGTGCTAATGGATATTTTTTATTAATCGGCACCAATTCATTACGTAACTCATCATTTGGCGCATGTAAAGAAATCGCCAAAGCCACATCTATATCTTGTGCCAATTGGTCAATTTTCGGTACAACACCTGAAGTTGATAATGTAACGCGACGTTTAGACATGCCATAAGCAAAATCATCTAACATGATATTCATTGAGCTTAATACAGCATCATAGTTGAGTAATGGCTCACCCATTCCCATCATCACCACATTAGTCACCGAGCGCTCACGTTCAGCAACAGGTACTTCTTCCATATAAGAATAGTTGGCCACCCATAACTGTCCAATGATCTCGTCAGGGGTTAAATCACGCTGAAAACCTTGCTTTCCTGTTGAACAGAATGAGCAATCTAAAGCACAACCCACTTGTGATGAAATACACAGTGTTTTACGTGAGCCTGTTTTATCTTCTGCTGGAATCAATACCGTTTCAACCAAAGAGCCCGCACCATCACCAACACGGAATACCCACTTACGAGTTCCATCTTTCGAATAGTTACGATGCACCACTTCTGGCGCTTTGATTTCACAAATTCTTTCTAGTTTTTCACGCAACTTTCCTGAAATATTGGTCATTTCAGCAAAATCAGTGATAAAAAATTGATGCATCCATTTCATTACCTGCCCAGCACGGAATTTTTTCTCGCCGATTTCTTCGAAGAATTTTTCCAATTGCGGACGTGACATGCCAAGTAAATTCACTTTCTGCACATTTGCAGTCTGAATACGATCAGCCTGTACAGATTTTGATGATGCAGGCTGCTGTTCATCTAGATTTAACGATGAAGCGACAACTTCAGAATTCATGGGGATTACCTAAATCATGCCGTAGTAATAAAACATATTGACCAATATTTAGCCAAATAAAGCAACAAAAATAAAAAAACCAGACAAGTAGTATATCACCTATCTGGTTTCGGGTCTGTTATCAATTCATAAATCGGAGATTTATTCGTGTAGAAAAAGAGACCCTAGATACGTCGAATTAACGAGTACGTGGGCAAACTTCAGTTTGAGCGAAGAAGTAATTTACTTCACGGTCAGCAGATGCAACTGAGTCAGAACCATGCGCAGCATTTTCATCGATGCTTACAGCGAAATCTGCACGGATTGTACCAGGAGCAGCTTCTTTAGGGTTTGTAGCACCAAGAATTTCACGGTGAGCAAGAACTGCGTTTTCACCTTCAAGAACAGATACTACAACTGGACCAGAAGTCATGAATGCAACAAGGTCACCAAAGAAACCACGTTCTTTATGCTCAGCATAGAAACCTTCAGCTTCTGCTTTAGAAAGGTGTTTCATTTTAGTCGCAACGATTTTAAGACCAGCTTTTTCGAAACGAGCAAAGATGTCACCAATGTGGTTTTTAGCAACTGCATCTGGTTTTACGATAGATAAAGTACGTTCAATAGCCATGAGTGGCTCCTTTAGTCAAATTGACACGAAAATTTGGGCGCATTATACCGAATAATGAACAATTTTCTGCTTTTAATCTGTAAAAAATTTGGATTTTTCGATGCGCTGTGACGTTTAGCATCATTCAGCAACATCTCAAGCCATTAATTCGCTTCATCAATCCATGCCATTTGAATGGCTTCTAGCAGACCTTCAGTCGATTTGGTTGGATCATCACTAAATTCTGGCAATGCACAAATCCATGCATGCATATCGGTAAAACGCACCCATTGTGGATCCACATCTGGATGCGCTTCACTGAGTTCAATTGCGATATCAATTGTATCTGTCCAACGTAAGCCCATATCAGGTCTTCCTTTGCTCAATTTAATTCTGCTACTGTATCAAATCTCAATTCATTCAGAAATAAATCATTCTAGACATTTACAAGATTCACCACGGATTCAAGCGTTTAATTTACAAGACGGATTGAATTGAGCCAATTATTCAAAGTTAAAACCTTGATGATCAAAATCATCAGATTCTTTAAAAATAAAATTACAGACCAGCAGTAAGTAAACCATCATAACATCACTCCTAAATATGGTGCGCTTAACACAATCAAACTCGCGACACTTGCACCAATCAGTGCGCCAACAATGACATCGCTTGGATAATGCAGACCCAAAACCATCCGAGATAACGCCACAAGAATGGTAAAAGGCATCATAATGAACAACATAACTGGTTGAATATAGCCAAAGACAATAGTGACCATGACCGCATGTAACGTATGACCTGACGGAAAGCTAAAATGATCCAATGGTCGTTCACCCAGAATAATGACTTGATGAACTTGATAAGGTCGTGGTCTCACTGTTTTGTGTTTTAAGAACTTATAAATTCCTGTTCCTAAAAGACCCATAACAACGACATAGAGAAGTTGCAGACCATAGATCCAGCTCTTTTGTAGCCAAATCAGAACCAACATTGCGCACCAGAAAGGACCATCTCCCAAACGGCTCACAGTTTTAAAGAACGTCGCAATACTTTGGGTATGCGATAAATTATTGAGATATAAACAACCTCTAAGGTCGAGATCGAGCATTTTTATTTTGGTATTTTTAAAATTCATTTTCCACTCTCCTCTCATTATTTGAGATGAACTAGGTCAGTCGTTTTGCATACTGCGTTACCTGGTATAGTGCTTCTTCGAATTGTTGTACGGGATGTTGCCATCCAATGCTTTGCACATCATGCATCGCTTGTTGCCCGAAACGTTTGAGTGTGCTGTTATCTGGAAGATCTAATACATGTTGAGTGAATTGCTTGATGTCTCCAATTGGACATAACCAGCCATTCTGAGCATGTCTGCCATGAAGTTGAGCACAGGCATAGTCATAAGCAATAATCGGTAAACCACTCGCCATCGCTTCGATAACGACATTCCCAAAGGTTTCTACCTGACTTGCAAAAACAAAAACATTTGCACTCGCATAGGCTTCAGCAAGTTGTGTGCCAGTTAGAGTGCCCATAAAAATCACATGTTCAGCACCCGGCATTTTTTCTAAACGACCGCGATCTGGGCCATGCCCTACCAGCACTAACTTTACTTTTCGTTGTGCTTGTTGTCGCAGTTCAGAATAGGCATCAATCACCACATTGACTTCTTTTTCAGAAGACAAACGCCCAACATAGATCAAGACTGTGGTGTCTTCATCTGCACCCCACTGTTGTCTCAACTGTTCGGAGTAGCGTTGTGATGAAAAGCGTTCTGTATCAATTCCTCGCCCGACCACAACCAATGGACAGGTCACACCAAACTCACGTAATGCCTGCTCTGTATCACTGCTTGGCACACAGGTCAGTTGCGTTGCGTTATGGAACCATCGCAAATAACTTTGAATTGGTTTGACCAAGAATGCTAAATCAAAGAAACGGCTAAATTCTTGGAATTGTGAATGAAAACCACTTGATACCGGAATTCGTCGTGTCTTTGCCGCATGCAGCGCAGTAAAGCCTAAAGGCCCTTCAGTCACGATATGTACCACATCAGGTGAAAATGCCGAAATTGCTTGAGAGACTTTTAGAAATTGGGGCCAGCCAAACTTCATGTCTGGATATTTCGGAATTGATTGCCCAGTCACCAAGCACTCTTTATTCGGGCTAAAGTCTTGACATTGGGTCTTCTGTGCAGGGCGAATCAGTAATATTTTATGACCTTGATTTTGCAAGCCTTTACACAGTTGCATCAAAGACAAAGCAACACCATTGATTTCTGGTGGCCATGTTTCAGTCACGATTGCAATTTTCAGTCGAGGTCGGGATAAGTCACGAATAAGATGGTCTTTATTCGTATCGATTTTTTTCTTGTTTGGATTAAAATAAAATTTAAAGTTATCGGGAAAATCTTGTTGTTTAAATTGCAAGGTGTTCGCGTACGGTTTATTCATACGATACCTAATCTCTTCATTTTTGAATAGATTAGGCTAAGTTTTTGACATTTTAATGATTATTTAATGACAGTTTTTTGACCATTTCAATTTTCATCAGAAATACGATTTAACAAACCATTCTGAACTTGATAAAGCTGTCCATTACCAAAATCAATTTGTTGTTTTTCACCATGTAAACTTGGGAAACCAACAATTTTTTCAAGCTGCGGAGAACGTTGAAATTGTTGTGTTTTTGGATTGTACATCCAGTAAATATAGCGCTTATCATCGACTGTACGACCTTGCGACAAGTCCGACACAATGACATCATAATAACCATCAAAATTGATATCCATATAGCCAATGCTGTTTGGATAACCAGTAAAACCTGTCAAGCTCTGTACCACTGTATTGTTGGTTTTATTTAACACATCAACACGTTTTAAGGTTTTTCCATAAGGGCTATTGGCATCATCTTGACCATAAAATTTAAAGATAAAAACGGGTTTATTACTGACTTTAAAAGCAGGCTCAAACTGTATCGACTGCCAAGCTGTATTTGGTTTCTTTAACAATGATGCTTTAAACACGCCTGTATTTGCATTTAATAGGCCAGTTAATTGATCACTACCATTTACAGAAGGGTCTGATTGAGCAGTGATCGACTTTAAATCCAACTGATCAGCTTTTTGTGTCCCTTTAAAATCTGTTGTTGTACCATCCATTAAATCCGTCAGCACACCGTGCGGATGGGCAATCCCCGCATAAAGGTTCATAAAGTATCGACCTTCACTCGACTTAAGCATACGTTGCATCGATACGCGTACACCACTAAAAGGTTTTAGTGCGGTATTGGTCGAAGTGGACTGCGTTTCAGCAAAACTAAAGCATGAAATAGACAAAGTCGTCATTGCGATGAGAAGTTTAGATTTCATGCTTGAATACCACGTTTAACCAGAATCAATAATGTGTAATTTATCACAAAATAAATTTTTGTTAGTTAAAAATTGCTACCCTAAAAGATGATTTTAAAAAACGCGATTTAGACGCGACCAATTGCCTGCTTAGCAACATGACCTTTTTTCTTTAACTGCTCAATGTAGTTTAATTCATTACGCGCTTTTGCGTCTGAGGGATCAACCTTTAAAACTTTATTAAAATATTGAGTAGCTTCATCCAGTTGATTTAATTCAATCAAACTCACCCCTAAACTACGTCTTACACTCTGTTGAATCACCAATCTTTTTTCTTCAGGCTCAAGCAAATACAGATACTGTTCAGCAATTTTAAAACTTTCCAATGACGCTTGCCACTGTTTTTGTGCTTGCTGAATAAACCCTGCCTCTTTTAAATACTCACTATTAAAAGGTGATAGCGTTAAAGCACTTTTTAACTTCACTTGAGCATTCTTTAGATCATTCATTTCAATAAAGGCATAAGCGGCTTGAAAGTATAAGTCCGCCCAACAACCTGAAAAAACTCGAATATTTTTTTGCTTTCCCATATCAAGTGTCAGGTATAGCAAGGTTTCAGCTGTTCCGTTGGCAGCATAGAGTGTTTCTTGACTACTGTTTTGGTATTTTTCAAAATACTGAATTGCAATCTGTAATGCCGCGATGGCCTGTTGTGGATGACCCACATTTAAAGACTGCTTGGCTTTTTCTAAAGCATTGTACGCAATCTTTTCATCGAGTAATTTATTTTGCGTATTTTGAAGCTGATTATGATTCTGCCTAGACTTTTGCATAGAATCATCAACGCTCGCGTTCTGTGCATATACTGGATATATAGCACAACAGCCAAGCAGACTGACGATGGCGAAATATGTTTTTAATGTCATGTTGTTTTCTGCTTTATTATTAACTTTAGCTAAAATATAGCATAAAAAAGCCCACTCATAAGAGTGGGCTTTGATAAAAACTAAAAATTAGTTCTTTTCTTTATCTACGATTTTGTTGGCTTGAATCCAAGGCATCATCGCGCGTAATTTACCGCCAGTCACTTCAATACCGTGAGCTGCGTTTTGACGGCGACGAGCTGTCATAGATGGATAGTTCAATGCACCTTCTTGGATGAACATCTTCGCATATTCACCTGATTGGATACGTTTAAGTGCATTACGCATCGCTTCACGTGATTGCTCGTTGATAACTTCAACGCCAGTCACATATTCACCGTATTCAGCATTGTTAGATACTGAATAGTTCATGTCCGCAATACCGCCTTCAAACATTAAATCAACGATTAATTTAAGTTCGTGCAAGCATTCGAAATAAGCCATTTCAGGTGCATAACCCGCTTCAACAAGCGTTTCATAACCCATTTTAACCAATTCAACAGCACCACCACAAAGTACTGCTTGCTCACCAAATAAGTCAGTTTCAGTTTCTTCACGGAATGAAGTTTCGATGATACCTGTACGACCACCACCTACACCTGAAGCGTAAGAAAGTGCAACGTTACGTGCATTACCAGAAGCATCTTGATGAATCGCGATAAGATCAGGTACACCTGAACCACGTTGGAATTCTGAACGTACAGTATGACCTGGTGCTTTTGGTGCAACCATGATCACGTCTAAATCTTTACGTGGAACAACTTGGTTATAAAGTACAGCGAAACCATGTGCAAATGCTAAAGTCGCACCTTCTTTGATGTTTGGTTCGATCACGTCACGATAAAGCTGTGATTGAAACTCATCTGGTGTCAAGATCATCACTAAATCAGCTTGAGCAACAGCAGCTGGAACTTCAGCAACTTTAAGGCCTGCATTTTCAGCTTTTTTCCAAGAAGTAGAACCAGCACGTAAACCAACAGTAACGTCTACACCTGAGTCTTGAAGGTTTTGCGCGTGAGCATGACCTTGTGAACCATAACCAATGATCGCTACTTTTTTACCTTGGATGATAGATAAGTCGCAGTCTTTATCATAAAAAATTTGCATTGCTGTCTCCGCTAAAATGCTGTGTTTCCTCTTCCTATCCTGAAGATTATTGTTTTGAATCTTCTAGTCTAAGTCCCTCTCCTATTGCGAGGAGAGGTTATACATGAGGGAATAAAAAATCAAATAATTAATTACTGGTTGAGGTGCAACTAGAGTGAAAGAACCTTTTCACCACGAGCAATACCGGATACACCAGAACGAACAACTTCTAAAATTGTGTTTTCTGCAAGAGCATCAATAAAGCCATCAATTTTTTCAGTTGTACCCGCAATCTGAATGGTATAAGTCGTTGGTGTAACATCAACCACTTGAGCACGAAAGATATCCGCTGTGCGCTTAATTTCAGCACGTGCAGAACCCAATGCTTTGACTTTAATCAGCATCAGCTCACGCTCAATGTGCGCGCCTTCTGACAAATCAACCACTTTAACCACTTCAACCAATTTATTCAGCTGTTTGGTGATTTGCTCAATTTTATGGTCATCACCATAGGTGGTTAATGTCAAACGTGACATGGTTGGATCTTCAGTTGGTGCGACATTTAAAGTTTCAATGTTATAGCCACGTTGAGAGAACAACCCCACTAAACGAGAAAGCGCACCAGCTTCGTTTTCAACGAGTACAGAAATAATATGTCTCATTCAGTACGCTCCCCTTTAGACAACCACATATCTTGCATAGATTGACCTGCAATAAGCATCGGATATACATGCTCGGTACGATCAACCATCACGTTAATGAATACACATTTATCGTTAATCGCCATTGCTTCTTTAAGCTTAGATTCAAGCTCATCCGCATGGTCAATCTGGATACCTACATGGCCGTAAGCTTCCATCAATTTTGGAAAATCGGGTAATGACTCAACATAAGAACTTGAATGACGTCCTTCATAGTTCATATCTTGCCATTGTTTTACCATCCCCAAAGCACGATTATTCAAGCAGAGGATTTTCACATTTAAGCCATATTGCTTACATGTAGAAAGCTCTTGGATACACATCTGAATCGATGCTTCACCTGTGATACACACCACTTGTTGGTCTGGGAATGCAAGTTTCGCAGCCATGGCATAAGGTAAACCCACACCCATTGTGCCTAAGCCACCTGAGTTGATCCATTGACGTGGACGTTTGTATTTGTAATACATCGCACCAAACATTTGATGCTGACCAACGTCAGAAGTAATGATCGCTTCACCATTGGTTACTTTGTCTAAGACTTCAACCACTTGTTGTGGTTTCATCACACCATTTTCACCTGGCGCATAACGCAAACCATGTACTTTGCGCCATTCGTTGATTTGTGACCACCATGCCGAGATTTCTTCAGGGTTTGGTTTAGAAACATTCATTTGTTTCAATTGAACCAACATCTCTTGAAGTACTGGCTCTACCGCACCCACGATTGGGATATGCGCCATAATGGTTTTTGAAATCGTCGCTGGGTCGATATCAATATGAATCACTTTCGCATTGGTACAGAACTTCGCTGGATTATTGGTTACACGGTCATCAAAACGCGCACCGATCGCCAAGATAACATCCGCATTATGCATACTCATATTGGCTTCGTATGTACCATGCATACCCAACATACCCAAGAATTGCTCATCATCGCCTGGGAATGCACCCAAACCCATTAGCGTATTGGTCACTGGGTAATTCAATAAATGCGCCAATTCAGTCAGTAATGCAGAAGCATTGCCTTGAACAACACCACCACCCGTATAAATGACAGGGCGTTTGGCATTAATCAGCTCATCAATGGCTTTACGAATTTGACCTGAATGACCGCGGTGAGGTGGCTGATAAGAGCGCATCTTCACTTTTTCAGGATATTCATAAGCAAATTTGTCGACAGGATTGGTGACATCCTTCGGAATATCAACCACAACAGGACCCGGACGACCTGAAGCAGCAATATAAAATGCTTTTTTAATAACGGCAGGAATTTCACTTGCATGACGCACTTGGAAACTATGTTTTACGATCGGACGAGAAATACCGACCATATCTGTTTCTTGGAATGCATCTTCACCAATAAGATGGCTGGCAACCTGTCCAGACAAAATCACCATTGGGATTGAGTCCATATAGGCTGTAGCGATTGGTGTTACAGTGTTGGTTGCGCCAGGTCCAGAAGTGACCAGCACTACACCTGTTTTACCCGTCACACGTGAGTAAGCATCTGCCATATGACCAGCAGCTTGCTCATGACGTACGAGGTAATGATTGATTTTATCTTGTTTAAATAGCGCATCATAAATATGTAATACTGCGCCGCCTGGATATCCAAAAACATGTTCAACGCCTTCGTCCGCCAATGCACGAACGAGCATTTCACCACCAGATAAAAGTTCCAACGTATTCACCCTAATCTTTATTCCACAGCGCTATGGGAGACACAGGCCGTGTTTCATTCATTGATTGTGCGCTCTGTTATAGCACACATATTTACTAGTTTTTGCAGCAATAAAAAAATAAATCGTCACGCAGCTGTTTGAGCTGTATGAATCACTGAAATATGTTGGGATAAACATGCTTCGGTAGAGTCATTTTCTCGGCTTAGAGAAAATGTTATTGCTTGCTTTGATATTTTTACTCGAAGGGTGATCGAAAAAAACATCTGAAACTAAAGCAAGCATTTTTGTAGTTTTAGCGAACAAAGTCAAGGTTTCTATCAGGCTTTTTATTGTTTATTTACCAAGCGTTTATTTTTAAAACTATTCCTTTTTTTTGGTTGTCTTATAAATAAAACTTTCAAAGACTTATAAGCCAATAAAATTGCAAAAGAATTATTTAAAATTTTATTTTTCTGTATAAAATAAATACAATTTCTAAAAATACCCAGATCAAGCGAAAACAATCCGATGTATATTAGATAACAGAATGATTTTTCGTTTTCATCTGAATAAAAAATGACTCAAAGGTTTTATAAAATGAAACAACGTCAACGCTTTGCACACACGGTTTTTGTATCGACAATTTTTGCCTTATTCTCTGTGGTTGGGGTCAGCGCCAGTCATGCAAAACAGTATTATAAATGGGTAGACAGCAAAGGCTCTACCCATTACACCACCACACCGCCGCCGAAGAATGCACGTAGCCAAAGCAAGGTGAATACTTATGGCTATCATGGAGATTCGAGACCCACCAACCCAGCACCAACTGCTCAGCCAAATGCCTCACAAAATCAGTCACAAAATGGACAACCACAAAGTGCGCAACCTGTAACACCTGCACCAGTGGTTAACCCACCGAATACACAACAGCCGAATGTCGCACCACAAAATGAGCAAAATACTCCTCCTAGCCTTGCGACGCCTCAATAATTAAATTAAAAGTAAAATCACAAGTTTTTCAGATTTAAAAGCGCGCAAAATTCACTTTTAGATGGATTTTGCGCTATGCTGTGTGCACAGTTTTTTAACCATTATTCTCAAATACATTTATGACTACTCATATTGACCCTGAATATCAAGCAAATGCGATTGAGCCTCAAGTCCAAAAAGACTGGGAAGATCGCAAATCGTTTAAAGTTGCCGACACTGTAGAAGGTCCACATCGTTATATCCTCTCGATGTTCCCTTACCCAAGCGGCAAACTGCATATGGGTCATGTGCGTAATTATACTATTGGTGATGTGATCAGCCGTTTTCACCGTCTCAAAGGTGAAACTGTGCTACAACCAATGGGTTGGGATGCTTTCGGCTTACCTGCTGAAAATGCAGCGATTGCTCATCAAGTTGCACCAGCAAAGTGGACCTTTGAAAATATTGCATATATGCGCGATCAATTGAAGAAACTTGGTCTATCTGTCGACTGGGATCGCGAATTTGCCACCTGTACACCAGAGTATTACCACTGGGAACAATGGTTATTTGTACAGCTCTATAAAAAAGGCTTGATCTATCGCAAGTTGTCTACAGTAAACTGGGATCCTGTAGACCAAACTGTTCTTGCAAATGAACAAGTTGAAAATGGACGTGGTTGGCGTTCAGGTGCATTGGTAGAAAAACGTGATATTCCAATGTATTACTTCCGTATTACCGATTATGCACAAGAATTATTAGACGATTTAGATACCTTAAAAGACGGTTGGCCACAACAAGTTTTAACCATGCAACGCAATTGGATTGGTCGTTCAACGGGTATGGACATTACCTTCCCGTCAGCAAATCCCGAAGTTTATGCAGATGGTTTAACGGTTTATACCACACGTGCCGATACCTTGATGGGGGTAACTTATGTTGCGGTTGCAGCTGAACATCCTCTAGCGCTCAAAGCTGCTGCGATTCAATCTGAAGCAGGCAAGCCAGAACTTGCTGCCTTTATTGAAGAATGTCGTATGGGTTCTGTTGCAGAAGCGGATCTTGCGACTGCTGAGAAAAAAGGCATGGCAACAGGTTTATCTGTTAAACACCCTGTTACGGGTCAAGATATCCCTGTTTGGATCGCAAACTATGTATTGATGTCATATGGTTCAGGCGCGGTGATGGCCGTTCCAGCACATGATGAACGTGATTTTGAGTTTGCCAATAAGTTCAACTTACCAATCAAACAAGTCATTGATGCCAAAGGCTCAGATGATGCCGAATATTCTGCGTCTGAATGGCAAGAATGGTACGGTTCTAAAGAAGGTAAATTGGTCAATTCGGCTGAATTTGACGGTTTAGACTTCCAAGCTGCTTTTGATGCATTCCTAAGCAAATTAGAACCACAAGGTCTTGCCAGCGCTAAAGTTCAATTCCGTTTACGTGACTGGGGGGTTTCTCGTCAACGTTACTGGGGTTGTCCAATTCCGATGATCAACTGTGACAAGTGTGGTCAAGTCACAGTTCCAGAAGATCAACTGCCGGTTGTTCTTCCAACAGATGTGGTTCCAGATGGTTCAGGTAATCCTTTAAATAAAATGCCTGAATTCTATCAAACAAAATGCCCAAGCTGTGGTGGTGATGCACGTCGTGAAACCGATACTTTGGATACCTTTGTAGAGTCGTCTTGGTATTATGCACGTTATGCTTCTCCTGATTTCACGGGTGGTTTAGTTAAACCTGAAGCTGCAAAATCTTGGTTGCCTGTAAACCAATATATTGGTGGTGTAGAGCATGCAATCCTACATTTACTTTATGCTCGTTTCTTCCATAAACTTATGCGTGATGAGGGTGTGGTACAAGGCAATGAACCATTTACCAACTTATTGACTCAAGGTATGGTTTTAGCGGATACCTTCTATCGTGAAGCGGAAAGTGGCAAAAAAACTTGGTTTAATCCTGCGGATATTGAGTTAGAAAAAGACGAGAAAGGTCGTGTACTTTCTGCTAAATATTCAGGTGACGGTCAAGACGTTGTGGTTGGTGGTCAAGAGAAAATGTCGAAATCGAAAAATAACGGTATCGACCCACAAGCGATTATTGACCAGTACGGCGCGGATACTGCACGTGTATTTATGATGTTTGCTGCACCACCAGATCAATCTTTAGAATGGTCTGATGCGGGCGTTGAAGGTGCAAATCGTTTCTTAAAACGTGTATGGCGTTTAGTTGCAGGTTTCCTTGAAAAAGGCAACCATGCAACAGCAATTGATGCTTCGAAACTTTCCACTGAAGCACAAGACCTGCGTCGTAAGACCCATGAAACGATTCAAAAAGTGGGTGATGACATCGAACGTCGTCATGCATTCAATACCGCGATTGCAGCTTTGATGGAATTACTCAATGCCAGCAATAAGTTTGAAGCAAAAGATGACAACGATGTTGCTGTAGCACGTGAAGCGATTACCACTTTACTGACTTTACTTGCACCATTTGCACCACACTTAAGTCAGACCTTATTGACTGAGTTTGATATCGATTTAACTTCGGTACTGTTCCCTACGGTTGATGAGTCTGCATTAACACGTAATACACAAACCATCGTAGTTCAAGTCAATGGTAAGCTTCGTGGCAAGTTAGAAGTCTCTGTTGATGCATCGAAAGATGAATTATTGGCATTGGCTAAAGCGCTGCCTGAGGTTCAACAATTCTTAACAGGTCCAACCAAGAAAGAAATTGTGGTTCCAAATAAGCTTGTGAATTTGGTGGTTTAATTTCCTGCTTAAATCCCCTCTCCTTCTAGGAGAGGGTTAGGGAGAGGTCATTCCCCTCATCCTAACCTTCTCCCTAAGGGAGAAGGGACTTTAGTAGAATAAACAAAACCCAAACAAAGCCCGTTGTCATTCAACGGGCTTTGATTCTAAAATGGCGTGAATTTATAAAGATTAAATATTCCATATCCAATGGAATTTCATGAGGACAAAGCATGCATTTAGTTCAACGTGTTGCTGCAGTTGTATTAACTTTGGGTCTGAGTGCGGGCTTAGTAGGTTGTGGCTTTCATTTAAAGGGCACCAATGCCCAAGCAACGCCTTTGGTTTACACCAAATTACAACTGGTGTTACCAGCGAATACTGAAGATCTTGAAAAGAAACTCAGTGTTTATTTAACTGCGACAGGTGTCCAACTGAGTAATTCAAGTGATGCTTATGTATTACGAGTATTAGACTACAAACCCGTTCGTCATGAGTTAAATGGTAAATTGGTAGAAACACTACTCCGTCTAAGTGTTACTTTCCAGATTGAAGATAAACAAGGAAATCCGATTACTGAACCTCGAACCTTGAATGCATCTCGTAGTTATCAATACGATGTTGCAACGGTCAACACAGATGATCAACAATATAAATATCTGAGCCAAATTTTGATTGATGACATTGCACAACAAATGTCACGTCAAATTGCAGCCAATCGCTTACCTAAAGCACGTACTCTTTCGACCCAACCTGTAGCGCAATAATTCTATGAAACTTGACTATTTACAAGCCCTTAAACGTGTTGATGAAGCGCGAGGTGTTTGGATTTTACATGGTCAAGAACCACTTTTAGAACAAAACCTACTCGATGCTTTAAGAAAAAGCTGGGCAAAACATGAAGTAGAAAGACAACGCTATGATCTCAATAGCGTTTCCGACTGGAAAAATGTCTTTAATGCGTTGAATAGCTTATCTTTATTTTCTCAAAATCTTGCACTTGAAGTCCATGGCAATATCAAACCCGATGCCAATGGACTCAAACAACTCAAACACTATATTCAACATAATGAACACAACTTGCTTGTGATCATTATGCCCAAACAAGACTCAAGTAGTCTAAAGTCAAGTTTCTTTCAAACCGTTGAAGCCAATGGTGTGGTGATTGCTTTAACCGCAAATTACCCGCAAGACCGTCAACGAATATTGTCAATCGAAGCAGATCAGCTCGGTGTCCAATTAAATCAAGATGCCTGGATCTGGCTTGAACAACATCATGAACATAATCTTTTGGCTGCCAAAAATAGCCTGATGCGTGTTGCCGATACCTTCCCAGATCAAAAACAGATTTCAATTGAACATTTACAAGAATGTTTACAGGATCAATCACGTTATAGCACCTTTGATTTAAATGATGCATTGATTGCTGGAAACTTGGCACTTTCGATTAAAATTTTCCAATATCTTGTGGAGTCAGGCGAACCCAACAGTTTAATTTTATGGACAATTAGTAAAGAAATGCGTCTTTTGATGCAGTTGTATGAACAACCACAAAATGCCTTACAGCTCGGTATTTGGAAAACCAAGATTTCTTTGTATCAACAAGCACTTAGACGCTTAAATCCACATTCATTTTTAACTTGGCCACAACTGTTATTGCGTGTAGATGCTGCAATCAAAGGACTCAGCAAAGAAAGTCCAGAACATATCATTCAACAATGTATTGCTGAGTTGTGTGGAAAAACTTTATTTATCAATGCTTAGATAGATATTATGCAGAATAATTCTCATTTCCATTTATTTTAAAAAATTCACGCTTTATCCTTATTTAATCATTATAATTTGATCAATTTTTCTCTCAGCCCAATTATCGCTATGCCAAAAATAAAACCAGCCAAAGCCATTCTTATAGCGGTTTGTCTTGCCATCATTGCCGCAATCGCATGGTATGTATTAAAGCCTAAAAATACACAACCGCAGTATATAACCTCAGAAGTCACACGTGGTGATATTGAAGATGCAGTTCTTGCAACAGGTGATTTAGAAGCAACCAAGATGGTGAGCGTTGGTGCGCAGGTTTCGGGTCAAGTTAAAAAAATGTACGTCAAGCTGGGTGACCAAGTTAAACAAGGTCAACTGATTGCACAAATTGATTCAGTGCGTCAAAGCAACGATTTAAAAACAGCTGAAGCAAGTATTAAAAATCAACAGGCTCAACTGACAACCAAACAGGCGACTTTAGCCAAAGCTGAGGCAGAATATAACCGCCAAAAAAATATGTTTGCACAAGATGCAACGTCTAAAGCAGATTATGACAGTGCCTTAGCCGCATTTAAAACAGCACAAGCTGATATTGCTTCGATGGATGCACAAATTGAACAATCCAAACTTACACTTGCAACATCACAAGAAAACTTAGGTTATACCCGTATTGTTGCACCTATGGACGGCACCGTGGTAGCCATTGTGACCGAAGAAGGTCAAACGGTAAACGCCAACCAAAGTGCACCGACTATTGTGAAACTTGCAAAATTGGACACCATGACCATCAAGGCACAAGTGTCTGAAGCAGATGTCATGAAAGTTCAAGAAGGTCAAAAAGTTTATTTCACTACACTGGGTGATAGTGAGAAAAAACGCTATGCAACACTGCGTCAAGTAGAGCCAGCACCAGAATCAATTAATACTGAAACATCAAGCAACTCATCTTCATCATCAACAAGTACAGCGATTTATTATAATGCCCTATTCGATGTACCAAACGATGACGGTAAACTCCGAATTGATATGACCGCACAGGTGTATATCATTCTGGCTGAAGCCAAAAATGCACTGACTGTTCCTGCTGCGGCATTACAGTCTTCAAACCGCCCACAACGTGCCAATAAATCCGCAAATGGCGCATCTGGTGCAAATTCAACTCGTTCAGCATCTGCACCTCAAGGTCAAGCAAATAAAAATGGACAAAATGCTGCTGATCGCCCAGAACGCCTTGAACTCACCGCAGATGAAAAGACTTTGATTGATCAGGGTAAAGCTTCGGTTTCGATTGTTCGTGTTTTACAGGCGGATGGTAGTGCTCAACGTAAACAAGTTTTAATTGGTTTAAATAACCGTGTAACCGCCCAAGTACTGCGTGGCCTCAATGAAGGTGATCAAGTTGTACTAGCAGATGGTTCAGATACATCCAATGACTCTGCAAAACGAAGCAATAAAAACAGTGGCCCAATGAGACTCTAAGCATGAATCAGAACAATCATCAGATCAAACCTCTACTTGAGGTCAGTAATCTGATTCGTGAGTTCCCTGCGGGTGAATCCACTATTCAGATTTTAAAGAGTATTAACCTTAAAATTTACCCCGGTGAACTGGTTGCTATTGTAGGGCAATCTGGTTCGGGTAAATCGACATTAATGAATATCTTGGGCTGTCTTGATCAACCTACATCAGGTAGTTATCAAGTCAATGGACGTGAAACAGGTCAACTTGAACCCGATGAGCTCGCGCAATTACGCCGTGAATATTTTGGTTTTATTTTCCAGCGCTATCACTTATTAGGTGATTTAAATGCCGCAGGAAACGTTGAAGTCCCAGCGATTTATGCTGGTATGGATCCGAGTGTGCGTCAAAAGCGTTCACATGAAATCTTGACTGACTTAGGACTCGGTGAAAAAACTGAAAACCGTCCAAATCAGCTTTCGGGTGGACAACAACAACGTGTTTCAATTGCACGTGCTTTGATGAATGGTGGTGATGTCATCCTTGCGGATGAACCAACTGGTGCACTGGATAAGCACAGTGGTGTTGAGGTTATGCGTATTTTGCGTGAGCTCAATGCTAAAGGGCATACCATTATCCTGGTTACCCATGATATGAATGTGGCAAAAAATGCGACACGTATCATTGAAATCAGTGATGGCAACATCATCGCGGATAAGCCAAATGTTCCCGAACATGATGATGAGATTGATATTGTTGTCGATCCAGAACCTAAATCGAATCGTAAAAAGTCATCTAAATGGCGTTCTGCATTAGATCGTTTTGCAGAAGCCTTCCGTATGGCCTTGCTGGCAATGAATGCCCACCGTATGCGTACCTTTTTAACCATGCTGGGTATTATTATCGGGATTGCATCTGTGGTCTCGGTGGTGGCTTTGGGCAATGGCTCACAAAAGCAGATTCTTGATAACATCAGCAGTTTAGGCACCAATACCATTACTGTCTTTCAGGGACGTGGCTTTGGTGATAACTCGAAAACAGCACAGTTTAAAACCTTGGTTCCAGCAGATGCTGAAGCACTCTCAGAGCAACCTTATGTCGAAGCAGTCAGTCCAACAGTCAATAGTAGCGTAACAGCGCGTTTTAAAGACACCGAAGCTTCTGCAACCGTCAATGGTGTCAGTGCTGATTTCTTCTATGTACGTGGTATGACCTTTAAATCTGGGCAAGCTTTTGATAAAAACAGTATCACTGGGCGAGCACAGGATGTGGTGATTGATGCCAATACTGAAAAGACCTTCTTTGCAGATGGCACTAACCCTGTAGGGCAAGTGCTATTATTGGGTAGTGTTCCAAGCCGAATCATTGGTGTGATTGATGCACAGCAAGGTTTTATGGGCAACTCAGACAGTCTCAATGTTTATCTGCCTTATTCAACCGTCATGAGCCGAATGTTAGGACAATCCAATGTCCGTAGCATCATCGTGCGTATTAAAGATGAATATCCAACTGCGGTTGCTGAAAATGCCATTTTAAGTTTGTTGGAACAACGTCATGGCGCACAGGATGTCTTTACTCAAAACTCTGACAGTATTCGTCAAACCATTGAACAGACCACACAAACCATGACTTTACTGGTTTCAGCCATTGCGGTGATTTCATTGGTTGTCGGTGGTATTGGGGTAATGAACATCATGCTGGTGTCTGTAACCGAGCGTACCCAAGAAATCGGTGTGCGTATGGCTGTAGGTGCGCGTCAAAGTGACATTCTGCAACAGTTCCTGATCGAAGCTGTTTTGGTGTGTATTTTGGGCGGTATCTTAGGGGTGCTGCTCTCTTTAGGCATTGGACAGTTGATTGGACATATTGCCAAAGGCAGTTTCCAAATGGCGTATTCAAGCACCTCAATCATTGCGGCATTTGTATGTTCAACCTTGATTGGTGTGGTATTTGGATTTATCCCAGCTCGCAATGCAGCACAGCTCAATCCTGTTGATGCACTTTCGCGTGAATAACCGAAGAATAAGGAAATTATTAATGCAAATGAATTTAAGTAAACTTGCAAGCGCCTTGATTCTTGGGAGTTCATTGGTCGGTTGTGCGGCTGTGGTTAAAACCCCATACGAGGCCCCTGCTGTGCAAATTCCAAATGGTTTTGTTTATGACAATGCAAAATCTAAACACGTTCAGGCAGATTTATATGCAGATCAGTGGTGGACCTTATTTGGTGATGCTCAGTTAAATCAACTGGTCAATCAAGTAATTCAACGTAATGCTGATTTGGCTGTTGCAGGGATTAACTTACAAACAGCCCGTTTAAGAGCTGGCTTAGCGCGTGACCAACAAGGTCCTCGTGTTAATTCAGGGGTATCTACGGGACATAGCTTTGACCTTCATTCAGGTGATGATGCTGCCAAAGGTCTATCTCTCAGTGCGGGTGTCAGTTATGAAGTGGATTTGTTTGGAAAATTAGCACGTCAAACTGAAGCATCGAAGTGGGAATCTTTAGCCACTGAACAAGACTTACAAGCCACTGGGCAGACCTTAATTGCCACAACCGCAAATTTATATTGGCAATTGGGTTATTTAAATGAACGTTACAGCTCTGCCCAACAAAGCCTAGCTGCTACTCAAAAAACCTTTGAATTGGTGCGTACTCAATATCGTGCTGGTGCTGTTTCAGGACTAGATTTGACCCAAGCTGAGCAATCGGTACAAAGCCAAAAAGCCAGTTTAAGTCAGATTGAACAGCAACGTGTTGAAACACGTACCGCTTTGGCCGTGTTATTACAAATACCTGTGCAACAGTTAAATATTCAAGAACCACAGCAATTACCGCAGATCAGTCTACCCAATATCTCAGCGGGTTTACCGGCAGATATCTTGTCGCGCCGTCCTGATTTAAAAGCAGCCGAATTGCGTTTACGTGAATCTTTGGCGACCAAAGATGCCACCAAAGCCAGCTATTATCCTTCAATCAGTTTGACGGGGAATTTAGGTTCAACCAGCACATCATTGACAAATTTATTGAAAAATCCTGCACTGACTTTAGGCGCAAGCTTAAGCCTGCCGTTTTTACAATATAATGATATGCAAAAGAATTTAAAAATCAGTGAACTGGACTATGAAAAAGCCATTGTTCAATATCGCAATACCTTGTACCAAGCTTTTGCAGATACTGAAAATGCATTGTCGAATCGTACTGAGCTAGATAAACAAGTCGCCTTTCAACAAAAGAACTTGGAACTTGCGGAAAAAACAGAACGTTTAACCAATGTACGTTACCGTAATGGTGCAATTGCTTTAAAAAATGTTTTGGATGCTCAAGAAACCACGCGTAGTGCTCGTTTGTCTTTAGTCCAAGCCAAGCAGAGCCAATACAATGCTTATGTCACTTTGATGCAAGCTTTGGGTGGCAGTCCGATTAAGCAATTACCTTAAGAATGTGTTGAGATGAGAAAGCCCTGAGGGGCTTTTTTTAATGCTATGTTTTCTTTTTGAGTCAATACGCTACTATTCTTATAAACTGGGTATTATAAAGCACCACTTAACACATCTAAACTATTAATATAATTAAAGATAAAAATTAATTTTAATCTTTTTATTTATCTTTCACACTAAAGAAACCAAATTTTAAATTGTCTTTCGCTGTCACTATATATGGATCATTTTCATCTACGGAATAATCTTTTTTAAGCTGTTCACTCCAATAAAATGGTTTTGAAAAAAGAACTGTGATTCGTCGTCCAAAGAACCGAATAAATTCAGGTATGGCAAAAATAAGCGCATAGAGTGGTGTCTGAAAATGATTGATAAACACGGTTTGCCAACTTTGCTTAGAGGATTCTTTTTTCTCTTGAATATCATAACAATATGTTAATTTACTTTTATAATCTTGCTCAGGATCATCTATCCCTTTCCTGTAATACAGTGGTTCAGGGCCTTGCTCTACATAAGTTTTTATAAATAATAAAAAGCCTTCTATATAGTCTTTATGAATATTGGGTGTACCCAACTGTATATCATGTTTTATCACTTCACCATCAAGTATATAGGCATGTAACTCATATAGCGGTAGTCCCACTACACCTTGCGATTGAACGATATCAAAATACAAATCGTTTAATAAAAACTGAGTGGTGTTATTCCCATCAGAACACACAGTCATTGTCTTATTTTTTCTATTTATTACGACTGGTAAATAAATAGGCTTTAAAAAATCGAATTTCAAAAAAGGAATTAACATTGTAAAAAAAACGTATAATCCGCCAAATGCTAGTAATATAGCACTTGAATAAATAATAATTTTTTCATCTTCAACACCATCACTTAAAGTAAAAAATAATAGATAAATAATTAATAGAAAAATAGGCAAAGCAAAAACAGATAAAAATATTAATACTTTCCCCTTCCACGCGTAATTTTTATTTGTTAATTCAATATAACCAGAATTCATTTGAACCAATGAAAAATTATGATTGATCACTCGGTTGAGTTCAAAAGTATCCAGTTTAAAAAGTTGATACTTTTTTACACTTTCTCCGACTCTAGTACGAGGAACAAAATACCATGGATTTTTCATTTATCTTTCATCTCAAACATACTAAATTCAAAATTATCTTTAAAGCTAATTTCCTCTGAACGTTGTTGTTCCATTTTATTTTTATAGATAACCTCTTTATGCCATACAGGTAGAGGCTTTATATTAAGCAATATTCGTCTTGCAATAAAATTACACACATCAAAAGGATAGGAAAATAAAGCAGGAACCCAGTTATCATGATAAATGATTCGAAATGACCTCCATGTATCTCGATAACTTTCTTGTGCACCAATGACCTGTTGGCAAAATGTTAATTGAGCAAAAGGATCTATTGTTCCATACATCGGATTAGGCTTTGGATACAATTCTTCTGGCCCTTTATGCATAAAATGACATATAAATGACCATAATCCTTGGGTATTATCCCAACCAATCATTGGAAAGCCAATGACAAAAGTATGTTTTAACAGACCATCTTCAACAATATGTGCTCTCAGTTCTCTTAAGGTAAATCCTGAAAGCCCAAAGCTTGTACCCATTACATAAACAACATCTTTCCAATCTCGCTCTATATACTCAGCATCAGTTAAATAAAAAAATACTTTGCCTGTTTTTCGGTTAAATAAAATCGGTTTACAAATAGGTTTTTTATGATCATGCTTAAAGTATGGTATAAGAGTAGAAATTAATGGAAGCAACCATATCAAAAATATTATAAACATTATTAAAAATGAGATGCCAAGGTTTTTATCCCCACCTACATTAAAAATAAAATATATAAAATGAAGTGAAATTAAAAATACAGGAAACAACATTATTAAAATACTGACTCCCTTCCCTAACCTTGTATAAGATTGATCTATAAGCTCTATATAATCATCATTCATGCTTAAAAAAGACCAGTTATGATTGCGTATAAATTCATCATAAGGCGTTAAAAGTACATCATTTTTCTCTAATTTTGAAAAAGGTATATTTTCTTTAAATACGTCATAACCAAACGCATGTTTTTTAATTTTACTTTTCATCATGCAACCATTTTACTGATGCTTCCAAATATTAAGCTCACAAAAAAATATAATTTTCATTTTAATCATTAAAGATCAAAGCGCTTGCGCGCTTTATCATTTATCTTTCATCTCAAACATACTAAATTCAAAGTTGTCTTTAAAACTAATTTCCTCTGGTCGTTCTTTTTCCATTTTATTTTTAAGGATAACCTCTTTATGCCATACAGGTAGAGGCTTTATATTAAGCAATATTCGTCTTGCAATAAAATTACCAAGATCAAAAGGGAAGGAAAATAACCCAGGAACCCAGTTATCATGATAAATAATTCGAAATGACTTCCATGTATCTCGATAACTTTCTTTTGCTCCAATGACCTGTTGGCAAAACGTTAATTGTGTAAACGGGTCTATTGTTCCATACATCGGATTAGGCTTTGGATATAGTTCTGCTGGTCCTTTATGCATGAAATGACATATAAATGACCATAAGCCTTGGGTATTATCCCAACCGATCATTGGAAAGCCAATGACAAAGGTATGTTTTAACAGACCATCTTCGACAATATGCGCTCTAAGCTCCCTTAGGGTAAATCCTGAAAGCCCGAAACTTGTCCCCATCACATAAACAACATCCTTCCAATCTCGTTCGATATACTCAGCTTCATTTAAATAAAAAAATACCTTCCCTGTTTTTCGATTAAACAAAACCGGTTTACATAACGGTTTCTTATAATCATATTTAAAAAAAGGACTTAAGAACGCATATACTGGTATAAAAAATATAGTCAATCCCGAAATTACGACAAATATTGAAAAAGAAATAGATTCATTAGTACCCCCATTAAATGTAAAATATAAATATAAAATATAAAATATTAATAATAATATAGGGGAACTTAAAACTAAAAGGCTTATTCCCTTCCCAAGCCTCGCATAGGTTTGATCAATAAGCTCTATATAATCATCGTTCATTCTTAGAAAAGACCAGTTATGATTGCGTTTAAATTCATCATAGGGCGATAAAAGTACATCACCTTCATCCAATTTTGAAAAAGGTATATTTTCTTTAAATACGTCATAACCAAACGCATGTTTTTTAATTTTACTTTTCATCACATTACCGTCTTTAACTGACCTGTTTGCTCGAAGATATCGCTAAATCTTTTCTTTTCAGTATTGGTCGATAGTAGGCATCGTTGAATCCATATTTGAATATTGTTCTCTTTTACAAAATAAGCAATTAAAGAAAAAATAATCCCTACAGCAATTGCAATCCATCCTAATGGATTCAATGCAAATATAAGATAACTTCCCAATACAACAGCAACACCACTCAAGGCTAAGTAAGTACCATAGCTTCGCTCACCATTTCTAATTGCATCAAATCCATTATAAATATCAAATCCACCAAAAATTAATCCTGCAAACAACCCGAAACCTCGCCAAATTTTTCCTGCTAAAACACTTCTATCATCTGTAGTAAGTTTTATAATAAAACTATTCATTGACTTTAACAGCCGAGATTGTGACGTGATTTTATCACTAGAATTCAACAGTGCGCCCACTGCTTCTACAGTGGACATGGTTAGACCAATCACAGCAGCACTTCTGCGACCAACTTTTTCATATTTATTGTCAAAGCTTTGACTAAAAACAGTACAGATTGCCCAGCCTTGTAAGCCAACAATGGCGACTTTAATCATAAAGAATTTATAATAATCTGAGCTCGGGCTTGGCTCTATAACATCTTCAGCAATAACACTGACATTCATCGTACTTTGTTTTTTTAATAACTCAGCATGCTTTTTTACAGCTTCTCTAAAGTTTTTTGGTAAATTTCTCTCAAACTCAGGATTTACTTCTAAACGTGGCACATCTATATATTTTAGATGTTTGTATTTGTCATATAGATAGTTCCAATCACTATTTTTTATGACATTGCCTAGACCATTATCTTTACCCACAATATTTTGATGTGATCTATAATAATTTCGCATTTTCGTGTTGAAATCGCTTTTGTTCGTAAAAGTAATTCGCTCAGACTTGATTTCAGACAAACTAAACATTGAAATCATTAAAGGCTGGAATGGATGAGCAGCTAAAGCATTCGGGGCAGATAGCCCTGTGATATTTAAAAAGGCTTTGCTGATATTCGTCAACAATGTAAATTTTAATTCTTCCGTTCGAGCTGTACTTAAAAAGCCATGAAATGAATTGATGAAATCCCCAAAAGGCTGTGTAGCAAAAGCTCCATTTAAATTAGTGAGAGACCATTTATTAATTTGTTCATTTAACTTTTGACGAAGGGCACTTGAATTTAAAGCAAGAAAATTTAAAAAATAATTGTTAGGATCTCGAGCGTTGTATAAGTATTGCCCCATGTATTTATTCATTTTTGGACATAATTTGCTACTTTCTAAAACTAGATTGACACACATGCCAAGAGAAACACCATCAACTAAATTATCTTTTTCTTGGTTAAAGAAAAAATGGTCCGCAATTACGCTTTCCTTAAGAAACTCCTGACCTATTCCATCGAGCGTATCCGCATAGCCTGCCTGCACTTGTTTTTTCTGTTTAAGCGTGGCTAAACCTGCATTAAATCTATTTGAATCAATATGCTGGACATATTCTGTATTCCATTCTTGATTTTTTACTTTTTGTTCTGCTGCTTTTTGGGCTCGCTCCTTAGCATTGAGTTCTTCTGTTGTTTTTTTCTCATCCCACACGTCCTCAATGAGTCCACCAATAATTGCTCCTTGCCCACCATACATACGAATTTTTTGTTTTGCTTCCTCATTTCTTTTTAATTCATCATTGGTAAAGTAAGGATAATCATTAATCCCAAAGTTATTTTTTAACACTTCTAATGTATTTACGGTTTTTTCATCATCAGTATAATCTTCGTCACTTATCATTTGATTTGCAACTTGAGCTGAAATATCCATCACTACGCCAACAGGGTCATCAATCGCAAATACAGCTCCAAAAAGTATTCTTGTTTTTGCATCATTTGACAAAGCCGCGGTGAGTTCCTCTTTGCTATGCTCTTTAAGAAATGAATAATCCAAACTTGAGTCTGAAAATAATCTATAAGCTAAATTATTAGTTTTAACTTGGTTAATATCTTCATTTTGAGACATAGTGTTTTCAAGTATATCTTTAGGTGTCTTCCCTGACAGATAGGAAAAATACTCTGAATATGAAAATAAATCTTTTGATATATTATTTTTTAACAGACTGTTTTCTAGAGTTCCTTCACCTTTTTCGCCAGCCCCCCATTCTGTCTTAGAATCTGCACAAAAACTCTCAATTCCCGTCTGCATTGGAAATGTGCCTTTTGCGTACTGTCCTGCAATAAATTTTTTTACGTCAAATTTATCCATATATTTTTCGTAAAATTCAGGTGACTTGTTTCTCAGCTTCGTTGCTTTGCTCCATGCGTTTTCAGAATATTTTAAATATACAAAAGAGGCTTCATTGGGTTTGGGTACAACGATCGTTAAAGCATTTGCTCTATGCTTAATATTCATGCAAGGCTCATCACCCTGCTCCATTAAAACTAAGGGTCTAGATGAGTAATCTTGATCATAATTTGATTCATTAATACGTTTTAAAAAGCCCTTTTCAGAAATTTTATATTCTTGCCATTGATTTAAATGCTTTAGGAAAACATATAAAAAACCTTTTCTTAAAGTACTCCCTTTAAAACCATACTGTTCCATTGATGTTTCAGTTTTGTGTGTAGGATAACTATAACTAGCCTCTGTAGCTGTAACCTCAATCGTAGGCAGGGACTTAAGTGGTGCTTCAGGATCATTAGTTGAATCATGACTAGATGCTTCTAAAGCTGACGTAGTTGTTGAAGCTTGAGGACTAGATGGCTTATAGGAGTTAATAAAATCAAACTTGGTTTTTTCTAAACTCGATAAATATTCATCAATCTGTGATTTTATATCTGTTATATCATATAATTCCTTTTGATTTTCAGCGACATCAAGCGAAATATTTGTACCTGTTGATGAAAATATATAGCGATTCACAAAAATCTTTAAGCCAATATCTCTTTTACAAAAATCACAACTCTTAGAATCCATACATCACCTTATTTTTTAAATTTTCATCATCAATATTTTGTTTTTTAAAAAAATCATCCCACTCAGAGGTTGAAAGCTGTTTGCTTGCCTGTTCATAGCCTTTGGGACTTTCTGTTAAACGTTGAAAAAAGTGGGTTTCAAGAAAGCTTTCACCGATTAAATCTGCATGAAAAATGGATGCTACAGTATCATCCTTGGTCAAAATCCCTTTATTTTTTATTAAGTCTGCATAATTAAAAATCTGACTAACTTTTAAAAAGTATGCTGGCAGATCGTCAGTCTTGAATTTTAACTTTTCAAATACTCTGTTGTTTACACTGATTTTGTCCAATAAATCATGATCAGGCTGTTGAATAAAATCCCCCTCAGATCCAGCGTCAAAGCACAATGTTTCATTTAAGAAATTAAATTCAATATTTTTAAAATATTTATTGATCCATAAAAAATCCTGACTCTCAAAATAATTGAGTAGCATCCAAATTTTCGGATCAAAAAACCGATACAAATACTTCTTAGTGCCTACTTCATAGACTAAATTTTGTTTTAAGTGATTAACAATATCAGGTTCTCGAGTTGGAACACTTTTAAACGTCATTAGAAAAAAAGGTGAAAGCCCCGCTTTGATCTGATTTTGATCATGTTGCTTTATTTCATCGACAAGCGAAGCACCGACTGAATTTAAACGCAATAAATACGGAAAAACATGCTGTACATTCTTCGCATAATCAGGTGCTAAAGACTTAAGTTGAGCTTCCACTTCATAAAAATATTGCGCATTTAGATTCGGGTCAATAATGACGTAATCATACTCAATCACCTCTTTTGGATGTATAGCCTCTAATAACATTATGAAAGCTCCACAGAAGCATCACCTTTTGCCGCAGCACCAGAAACACGCATTTCACAAATAGGAAGCTGAGGAATGTCTGAATTAATCTTCGCGCCACTGGTAAACTTCTGTTGCCCCGACTTCACCTGAAACAAACCACCTGTAGTTGAAAATACCCCTGAGCCATTAATCTTTAATTCAGAACCATCACCAATCAACTTAATCTCTTTCGGACTAATGATATAAACCGCGTCTTCGGTCGAAATGATTTGAATCCCTTTGCGTGCAATCACATCTGCACCACCATCTTGAGCTTGAAGTTCAACTTTACCTTTTCCAGCAAATAACCTTGCCCCTTCCTGTGCCGCAAAAAGACTGATCTTAGCACTGGCATGCCCAATCAAAGCCATTTGTGTGCTTAGGTTGATACTGTCGCCTGCGGTATGACTGATTTGCCCATCTGCTGAAAGATGAATATCTTCGTTACTGGCAAGTGCAATCGAATTAGGTGAAGCCAACATCATCACCGCAGACTTAAATGCATCTGCTTTTTTCGGATCTTGTTGGTCTAGTGTATTGATAAATCCTTTTATTCTTTCCAACACTTCCAAAGGATCAGTTTGCTGATTCTTAGCAACTTCACTTAAGGCTTTGGAATTATTTAGACTACTTTCTAACTGACTTTTGGCGGCGGTTGCATCGAGATGGTTACCCGAGGCTGAATCTTGAGCATAGGTACTCAGCAATAGACCTTGTCCTGCACACACTGCTCCCCATTGGTCTGTTCTTAGTTCAAAGCCTTGGCCTCGCCCTTCACTGGTATCGGTTTCTTTAGGATGACTCAGATTACCGAGGTTAAGTTGACTCGCACCGTGACTGCTTTGTAGCTGGCTGCTGATTTGCTCTGTGGTATCGTCAAATCTAAGCTGGCCATAGCCACTGCCTTTAACTTCTCGACTTTTGATCCCTGCTAGTTTTTTGGTATCAGGCAATTGCCCTTTGTCATCAAATTTCGTTGGACTTCGTTGCGCTTCATGGATACGCCCCACCACAAATGGTCGGTCAATATTACCATCAAAGAAATCTATCACGACAATCTCACCAATCCTCGGTAAGAACCGCGCACCATAGCCCTCACCTGCCCACGGGGTCAGTACATCCACCCAAGCGGAATCAGTGTCGTTGTCATTGCTCCCTGCACCACCATCATGACTGTGATCTTCATTGCGGGTAAACAGGAAGCGAACTTTAATACGTCCCCATTCATCGACATGGATTTCTTCTCCACTTGGCCCAACCACTTTGGCTCGTTGTGGATAGGTACTAGGGCGGTGTTGTCGTGGGTGGTATTCAGGAACAGTGGTGATATTACGGCGTTGTAGCACCAATTGATTGGCTTGGCGTTCTGGGTTGTTTGAGTCTACATTTGAATTGACCCAATTGCTC
>NZ_VTDG01000012.1:0-99057 GCF_052824985.1 Acinetobacter sp. 1125_18A | reverse complement strand
TCCCATAAATGGACGAGGTGGGATATACACGGCCTTAACCTTTACCCAACCACCTGTTGGTGTTTTGAATGTTAAATACTTACCTGATTTTGGTTTAATCGTGCCCCCAAAATGCAAGATAGGTGCATATTTAACATTTGTACCAACACTAATCGTATTACCTTGAACCTTTGCAATGATTGAATTATGCAATCGGCCAGTATCTCGTAGAGTTTGCCCACCTTGGATTTTAGCTCGCCATGACTTTTTCCAAGGCTTATCATCAGTGCCAATTCCTGTGCGAATTCTTTGTTGCACATTAAATTCGAGAATATCTGAGATATCCTGCCAAAGTTCCGATGGATCCTCTACACGATCAACAACTCGCCGCATAAACTCCTGCAACTTATTTTGACCATGCATCTGTATAAAGTCAGTCATATCAAATACTCGGCATGTTATCTAAAATGCTGTCTGAGAAAACACCCCCTTTATACGTTGTACCAATTGGCATAGTTTTCGGTGATGTATCTGCAATAGCCGTCTCTTCTTTACCAGATTCATTGATGATTTTGATCGTCAGAATCCCCCGTCCTACAGATACTCTCTCTAGAAATGAAATTGCATCTTCATAGCGTTGACGCACTTCTTCACTTGCCTTCGTCTTCCAAAGCAAGTACCTAGCAATATCACAGATATAAATTTTGAGATTTTCAGGAACTTCAGGTAAAGGGATTGGATACTTCAAACCAATATATCCGTCGGCAATATTTGAAGCATCTTGAATTGCTGATTTAACAGACTCATTAGTTGTTAAAGCTTTTTCTAATCTACTGATCTCTAACTCACCAAAGCGCAAGACGAGATCTTCACGACTTGCATACTCAGACATATATCACCTATTTAGCTGATTCCTTTGGCTTCGCAGCAGGTTTGTTATCTGCAGGTTGAGATTTTTCAAACTCGGCAACTTTAGCTTTTAACTCAGCAACTTCAGCTTCTGCTTTATTTTTAGCTTCTGAAAGCGAAAGTTCATTTGCTTTCAACTCTGCATTTTCTGCAGCAAGAATAGCCATTTGAGATGCATAGCTATTCTCTTTAGGCTGTTCAAAGGCTTGCTCTTCTTCAATAGCCCCAGATGCTAAAAGGGCCTGAAGTTGTTTAGCTTCAAGCCCTTTAATTTCATCACCCGGTCGAAAGTGACCAATGGATTGTTTTGCAATGTATTTAGGCATTTGTGCCTCCTTGAGTAATAAAGCCGGTACCACCACATACCCCATTTTTGTTTGATGGCACTGCAAGAGGTGCTGATTCAGTCATCAAGAAAATTCCGCTTGGATCTTCGTTATACCACTGACGATCAAAGTATTTAGCCACTGCTCCATTTGCTAACATGTTTTTAATTTTACATTGTGCAATTGAGCCTTGGGTATCGGAGATAGCACCAAAATAATCATCAGGGATGAAGCGTTTTAAACCATTTTTTAAACGGTAAGTGGCATCATAAACCCACAATTCTTTTTCATCCAAATAGCCTTTAAATGAGGCACCTTCTTGAACATTCAAACTTGGCTTATAGGGTACGGCAATACCAGCATAAGGTTTCACAAAACGTTCTTTGAATTCCTCATTATTTGATAAAGCTGCCCAAACCTTTCCTGACATTAGGTAGAGTTTAGAAGCACCTCCATTTGCATCAAGCAGAAGCTTTTCAATAGCTTCGATATCAGTTACAGGTTTAGCACCTGCCTGATTCCATGGAATTAATGGTGTAAAGTTTAGGGACGCATCACGTTCATAATCAACCATGTTGTATTCATAGTCATCAGATTGAAGTAAATACTTCCCTTTGAGTAATAATTCCGTTGCCATTAATAAAACAGAGTTATCAATTGCATCATGATTTCGCTTCATAACTGCAATTTGAGCAATGACCATTTTTTCCTGATCAGATAATTGCTGACTTCCTGTAGAGATGATCCCTGCGCTACGTAAACGCTCCATTAAGGCTTCATCAAATGAGGTTGCAGGCGTCACCATGTTTTTTGGTTTGTAATACGCTGGTTGAACAAATTCGACTTTTGCTGCACGTTTAGTATCAAAAGGCTTACCAGGTTGATGTGGTGATACTAAGGGTGCAAGATCATGCACTGTATTGATTTCTGCAAGTGGGACCTCATCACGGTCAAATGATGGGCGATTTGGGAACAGCTTATCTAACAGCCAAGTATCCATTGGCTTATAGTTTGTGTGAATAATTGCAAGCTCACCCACATCAAGTAATTCAAGTGGTGCGCCATTGACTGTAAAAGACTGAGGCATTATTTAAAATCCTTATACTTTTGAAAATTCGATTAGGTTTAGAGTTGCTTTTGCTCGTGCCGCATCATATTTAGATGGCTCTAAATATTCCCCAGCAATTCGCACAGCTTCGATACTGAATACACCACCAAAATAAATTGGGATTTCAATTCCATCAGCTGCCATTTGGGTGGCTTGTTGAGTAGTTACATCTTGGCCGCATACAACATTCCAAGTTTTTTCATCTGTTGCATGAGTGACAACATTGCTATCAGATAAAATTAACAGATCCCCAGCTTTGTAAGCCGTTGCAGTAGTCACCTTGGCATTTGCACGACGAAGTTTTTCAACATCTAGATTGAATGGGCGTGATTCACGGCTCACGTTTGCTAAGTAGGTTTTATTGCTCATTTATTAAGCCCCTTTATTCTGGCCAGCGAATGCTTGCGCACCAGAAGTAAACTTGTGAGGTTGATCTTGATTAGGTGCACCACCTTGACCACCAGTCGCTTGGTGATTGAATAAGTGTTGCAATGCTGGATTAACTGCAGGAATAGGTTGCTGCTGTTGTCCTGCCGGTGGTTGTTTTGATGAGAACTGACGAAGTTGTTTAGCCATAAAACTAAAAGCAACATCATCCATATCTGTATAGGACTTAGTGTCATCAGCACTGAATTGAGTGTTTAATTCAGTTTGAAGTGCTGCAATGTCTTCAGTACGTTTTTCAGCTTTAAACTTTTTAAGTTCAGTTTGTGCTTGATCACGTTCTTGCTCTGCTTTAAGACGAGCAGCTTTCTCTTGTTCGAGTTCGCTCACGTTGGTGTCCTCTTGTTGAAATTGATTAAGTTTTGATTGGTGGCTTGCTGCTACAGCGGAAGTGTTGTCATCTGCACCTAAAGCACAGAAAGAAACTTCGCGAATACGTCCACCACGGAAGATTGTGATTGGAGCATTTAAAGTGCGCCCATTTACTACAACTTGACCCCGTTCAACCTCTTCAATTGATGCTGGATCGATGTAAACCGACATTTGCCAAGGGAAGCCCTCATCACTATCACTTGCTACTTGTTGGCCGTATTGATTTGTAAGTAGATCACCGTTAACTTTCAAACCTGTGGCGTTATCTTTAGTAAATTGATTAACCACTCCGACACGGCGTCCAGTATCGTGATCTAAAAGCACAGCCAATGGCGTATCAATCTGCATAGATTCAAGATCAAAGATCACATCACCCCAGTAATAGTGCCCTTGAATAGGCTCTCCACTGTATGCAATACCATTGAATTTTCGTAAGTCACTGGTTTCAGTCTTTACACTAATTTCAAAAGGATTTGCTTTGAATTGCAGGACCTTTTGTTCAATCTGTTTTCCTTCTGGCATTTATAATGCTCCATTAAAAAACCACCCGAAGGTGGTTGTTAAATATTTGAATATTGATTAACTATTTATAACTCTGTTTTCTATCTCAGCGATTTCTACACTTCCATTTTGAAAAATCAGAGATCTCACTTCACTTCTATTTAAACCAATTGCTTTGGCAATAATTTCAGAAATTTGAGGGGCAAATTCACAAATAATATTCCAATCTTCAGCATTAATTGACTGTTTGCTTTGTGTATACAATTTAAGAGCCTCTAAAGCCAATTGTTTTTCCATTTTGCTTACCCTAATGAATATAATTTATTATTAGCCACAAATAATCGCTCTGCAACCTCATTTGTACGCTGTAAAACTACTGACTCACTATTTACCACAATAACTTTAAGATTCAGATCAGGTGCCAATAATGCACCATCTAATCCTTGAATTTTTGATAAATCAATCGCATGTCCTTTCATATCTAAAATTGTGATTGTTTTACCTGCATTCTCAGCTGTTTTAAACAATGTAGGCGTTTTAATACCAATCACATTTCCCTTTTCCAAGTTGAATGAATCAAAACCTTTAATATTGTTTCCAGTGAGCTTATTTTTAAGGTTCTTTGCAAATCCAAGCATTGATTGAAATGAATCATTCATCCAATCCCAAATAGACTTTGATTTTCTATCAATACCTTTCTTGGTTACAGCATCTTTCAAAAGTTCGGTCAGACTCTCATCTTCAGCTGCAAGCTCTACAACAAAGCGCGGGGCTGACGGTGCTATATCTTTGCCGCTATCAATCACAGTATCTAAAAAATCATCTAAGATTTTTCGGTTTGATTGCTCAAGTGGTTTAAAAGCATCAACGATTGCCTTTTCAACATCTTGCTCAAGCAAAGCAGTATTCTTAATATCAAGAATTTCAGATGAGTATGGTAGATCTAAAAGATTGTCTGCTATTTTTTGATCAAGTACTTCATTTATATTCGAGCCCCAAGTCGCAGGGTTAAAACTCCAACCTAAATTACGTGCAACCTCTGGTAGATCTTCATCAGAAGTAATGCCGTATTTCTCTGCTTGCTTCTTAGTTAAAGCAATCACATGGCAACGACACATAAAATCCCACGGCGGGTAATACAACGTCCAAAATGGATCATCTATGTGCCTAATGATGTTGTTTAACTTAAGGTGAGTTGGTCTTACCCGGCTATCATTAATCGCAACATACATTAAATATGGGCGTGATTCCTTGTTAGCCTGTTGCTGTGTCCATCTTCCATGTGCGTAAGCCATCTGCATGTTAGTACGATAGATATTTACTAGATGATGATCTGAGAGTTCAATGCCCTCCTTAGCTATAAGTTTCTTAAACTCATCAAAAGTTGAAC
This sequence comes from Acinetobacter sp. 1125_18A, assembly GCF_052824985.1. Taxonomy (NCBI): domain Bacteria; kingdom Pseudomonadati; phylum Pseudomonadota; class Gammaproteobacteria; order Moraxellales; family Moraxellaceae; genus Acinetobacter; species Acinetobacter sp. 1125_18A. Next base: position 94,028 of record NZ_VTDG01000012.1, on the reverse strand, counting down.
CATCTTCAGTTGATTTATTTACCAGCTCCAAAACAGTCTTGATTTGATCGATAGAGGCCAATCGACTTACTGTAGCGGAGTAATGCCTTGTTTTAAGATCAAGCAAGTAAAACTCTTCAGGTAAAACGACATTGCGACTACGCGCATATTTCAAGGCTTCTACATAATCAGTCATGTCTATTTTCCTTGTCTAGCATGTACATATCCCATCACATCAGACATAAACAAGGCTCTAGACATTGTTAGTTCAAAATCATCCACTGATGCACCCTTAGTTGCTGAATATAACTTAGACACCAAATCGCTTGTGTCCACTGATTCAGATACGATTACTTCAAGTTCTGATTCAGATAACAGAATCTTAGGCTGATTATTAGCAACCTCTTCAAGTTCAATCTGTTCAGGCTTTAAGTTTTGACTATGAGCTTTAAAATTGAATGAAGTTTTAGGGAGTGTATGGAATTGAGGAGTAGGCAAAGTGTTGGTTTCACTTGCAACAGCCACATCACCGTCAATCAGATCATATTCACGTTGGAAATACTGATTCGTTAAATTTGCACCAGCATTTTTAAGTTTTACATCACGCTCAGCTTGATCTGCTTTTAATGATTTTTCATCACCAATTACTACTGTATGACGTTCCCATCCATTCAATGCACATAGTGCATCTATGATTGCTTGAATCGTCGATGTAATCATTCGAATGTCAGCATTGACTTTATTGTTTTGGACTTCTAAGTGGACCTCTCCTAGTGCTCTAGATCCTGCACCATCTGTACCACTCGTAAGAGTTTGCCCCAATACTACTTTTTGAATACTTCTTTCAACTTTCTTATCAAATGATTCAAATGCTGCAGATCCCCCATTACCACTTGAAGCAGATGAAAGTAACTCAACTGATTCATTGTTGTTTATCGATAAAACAGAGCTTGCATGAGCATTTAATAATGCTGACATCATTTCTTTGACTTGTGCTGATTTACCCAATAGCAATGGATTACCAAAGCGCTCAACAAATTTAGCCCAAAACTTAGTCGTTCCATTTTTAAAAAACCACAACCAGTACAAACGACTGAAAAGTGCCTCACCTAAAGGATTCTCATAAGTAGGCTTACATTGAGTTAAAAAATGTTTGAGTTGCTGATCACACTCTATATCTCGATTTTGATTATTGTAATTTTGCAATAACATTAATCGCCCATCGTTTTTAGGTTCAAACCATTGCATAGGTTTTACGCCTATCCATTTCCATCCAACGAAAGGCGTAATCACATCACCTTCAACATGTAGCATATCCTTGTCATATACGGCTTCAATTACTGAAAAACCGTACCACCGCGCATTCTGAGTGCCTAACACTAACTCAGACCACCATCTGGTCAATTGTTGAATCAGAATTTTGGTTTGAATACCGTCTTTTATACCGCTTTCAGGGTCTAGTCTAAACGGCGAACTCTCAAGTTTATCCTGACGCTTTTCGACACACTGATAAATTTCATCATCGTACATCAACACAGATAAGCGATGACGTGATACGCCAGCCTTTCTTAGAACTTCATCAACATCTGGCATACGTGTTAAGAAGTTTAAAAATGCTGTTTCCGCTTGTTGAGTGTATAAATGCCCACCAACAGATAGAGAGCTATCTACTACCTTTTTCTTACTTTTCTTAGCCATTTTAGCCTGCCATTGGAGGTTGATAATTCAGCATGACCGTTGCCTCTTCGACTGCATCGATTAAGGTATCAACTTGGTCATCATGATCGTGAGTCATCGCAGCATTGAATGCCTCACACTCTTCGGTGAAATCAGCGATCCATTTAGCGTTCATTGGTAGCATTACGAATCGGTCTTGTGGTTTATTTGCATAGTCATGTTCAAGTGGTACCTGAATATCCATAAAGCGAGTCAATTTATCCGTACCGCGCTGCACAGGTAATACTGGAACACCTGAATAAGTGCCTAGATTTTGAATAAGTTGAGTTCCATGGGCTTTATCTTCGACCTTCATCCAGCGGATTGGTCTTAACTCATAGGTATAATCTTTGTGTTTATCGATAAACTTCTGCGCCTGACGGTTCATTTCAGGGGCTTCCCATTTACCACGTAAAAGATCTATCAAATAGAGCTTCCCGTCAATGCCAAGCCCAACCAGTAGAAAGACGGTATAGTCGTTATGCTCTTTAGTTTTTTGAGCTGTATCGACATAGATTGCGCGCCACTGTAACGGTGGTAATTCTTTGTAATAACCGAACCATTCAGCTTTAATTAAATCACCGCCTAATTTCTTAGGTTGTTGCTGGTATTGACTGCCAAATGTATATCTAGAAACGATTGCACCATCTTTATCCTTGCCACCTTTCTCAAGTTGCAGTAAGGAATTTAATGATTCTTTTTGTGGCCAATAACTTTGTCGGCCCTTTTCATCCCTTTCAACATTTCTAGGCACAAGCATTTGAATATGGTTAGGCAGTGACTGAATGTATTCATCATCAATCAAAGCGGGAATTGAAACTTGAGCCCAATCCCCTGGTACATTTCCAGACATAACGAAATTTGTAGGGTCTTCTGAATGAAGACGCTGCATGATCATGATGATTGGAGTACCTGACTTTGCTTTTCGTGAATTGACGGTGTTAAGAATTTTTCGATTAGCCTTATCTCTTGCAGGCTTACTAAATGCGTCTTCAGGCTTTAACGGATCATCTAGAATGATGCAGCCAGTAAAACCATCATCAGCTAAGGTCCCAGCACGGCGACCTGTTACCTGACCACCCATTGAAGCAGCATAAATATGTCCCGCTTCATAACCGTCTACAGTGGTTTTCCAACTTGCCTTAGCATCTGTGCTTGTCGATATATTTGTCTTCCACATTTGCTGGAAATCATCTGATTTCACTATGTTTCGAGCTGTGGATGACACATCCTCCACCAGCGACTGAGAATAAGATAAATACAAAAACCTTGAGCGTGGATTTAAACCAATACCACGTGCAATTAGATTTGTAGTTAATTCGGTTTTACCAGCACCTGGAGGAACGTTAATCACAAGGTTTGCAATGTTACCCTTAACTACCTCATCTATAAGCCAAGCAACATATTCATGGTGCCAATTCACAATGAATTTAAACCCCATTCTTGGTTTGAAAAAACGGCGTGTGAAATACAAATGCTCTTGCTCGCACAAAGTCTTTTCTACATGTGTTTGCAGATTCATTTAGTACTCCTCTTGTGCCCTCCTAACCGCTTCATTTACTTGTTCTTGGGTAGCTTGCACTAAAGAGGTTTGCAGCGGTTCACCTCCCTTGCCAGTGATTTCTTGACGATTGGTATATTTACCACCCATATCTTCTGCAGCTTGTTTAAGAATATTTAAAGCAGCTACTCGATTCTTTGAGTGCTTCTGATATTGATTCTCTAATCGTTGAAGTCGCACAGCTAAATTTGCGATAGGAATACTTTCAGGTTTACCTAAAAACATTTCGCGAGTCTTTTCGAAATCTTTCTTAAGTTCTTCACTCAGATTCTCGCCAGCCCGTTTTGTTGGGTCGTATTTTTCACATTGCTGTTTAGTAACAGCTACCCCATATTCTTGGTTGACGAGCTCTACTGTTTCAGTTGGTGTGTTAAATACGGCAAGTGAGCGAACTATAAAGAGTTTTATCTCTTTTTTTAGAGCCGCCATAACTTTAATCCTGTCAACCTACGTCAACCTAAATTGATAAAAAAAGAGCCTCAACGCTCAATTAATTAGACATGTTCCGCAGCATTTCGTTATTTCCAAATCTGAAACAAATGGCGGGTTCTTAGCGACCTCAATCATTCGCTTGACGTTTTCGCTTGCTCCCCAGCGTTTGACCACCCCGATAAATTCCTCTACATCATGGCCAGCTAAATAATGTTTTGGTAAGCCTGTATGATCGCTATAGAGTATTTCCCCATCCTCGTCACGCTCAACACCGATGTGATATAGCTCATGCTCAATCAAAGCGCAAAATTCACGATCGTTTGCACGCTCACAAAAGCTTGCATCAACCGTAATGAGATATATAGGTACAAACCCAAACCAATCTCTCATTTGCTGTTCTTGTCTTGCTTTTCTCCATCCGCCCTGGTTAAACATTACTTTTTCACACTGGCCTAACACCATCCGTTTTTTAGCAACGGCGGCAGATGAAGCCCAAGCGAATGCTAAGAATGTTTCATCATCATGAAGTAGTTCTGCTATGTGGTCATGGTCGGGATTATGGAGTGCACCGCCTAAAGTCAAATAATTTGTCATCACCCATTCTTTTAGATCCACGGCGGGTGCCAAGCGAATCGCTTCTTCTTCCTCGGCTTTATCAATAAAATCAGTCGGTGGAAACGGTCTGATCTGTTCCATTTTCTAATCTCTCTAACTGCCCTTGAATCCAATTGATTACATATCCTGAAAGGATCTGATCTGGGTGAAATCGTTCAATTTTATAACCTAGCTCTTCAGTTTTATCATAGCGATCAACACTCCAAGCTTTATTGGCTAACTTCCCACTTCGCCCACCAGACCATGAGCCTCCCTCAATTTCAATAAGAAGTCTTAACTTCACGATATGAAAATCGAATCGCCAATTTTTAGTGTGGATTGGTTGAAATTTACGTTCATACCCAATTAATAAATCGCTAAGTTCTTGATGTAAAGTTTCATCAGCTTCTAAATAATTCTGTTTCGCCTTAGGCAGTGGTCTTGTTCTTGGTTTTGTTTTATTAGGCTTTTTTTTTGTTAGCTTGGTGTATTGGTTAATTTCCATTAATAGCCCGCAATTAAATAGATCAAGTGCATTTATGCATTAAATTATTAAAAGAGGTATGGATATTCAAATCTCACTCTGCTTATGAAGCTTTTTCATTTTTTTGTGAATCAAGCATTTTTAAAAGGCTTTTTCTAAATTCAGGAATTGAAAAAACATCAATATATGGCATTTTAAGAATGCGCTTATTTTTCTTAAGTACACCTAAACCTGTAACGATTTGAGAAATATCTGTAAGGAAAAAAAATTCAAAACTATAACCTTCAAATATTGTTAAGAACCTTATACGACCTTTTTCATCTATGTTGCAGGAAAAACCAGTTATAAAATCAATTTCTTTAATTTTAAGAGTTTCAATAGAATTAACTAATTTGGATATCCTAATGTTAAAACATTCAGATCTATATATACGTTCATCATTAATACAGTCTTTTAATAATTTTTTGACCATTGGAGTAATGTTAAAGATATTGAGTTTTTCAAAGACTTCATGATTTGACTCAATACCTCTCCATAAAATTGATAGCAAATATAGATTTAATTTTGTCTGATCAATACCTTGTATCTCAAAATACTCATTTTTTTCTTTATGTTTGACTGTTTTAATTCTATTCCTTAATGCATCCAATGCATATGTTTCATATCTAGAGTTTAATTTATGCTCACACTCTCCACAAAGCATATATGAAGCCCATTGATCTTGATCTTTAACCACTTTTTTGAAGTTTGGATCAAATCTTAAAGTATATTTAGATCCCTTTAAGGCTTTTCTAAAAACAGCTCTTCCAATTACATGAGAATTTTTTAATTCTTTCTCTTCATCACATAATTTACATATTCCAAACTTCATCTTTTTTCTAAGTAAAAAATAAATATCAAAAAAATAATATCATAATATATTAAAAAATATTGCTAAAAAACTTGCCTCTTAAATAAAGAATAAAACCCCGCCAATATCTAGAATTGAGCGGGGTTCTTTGTGCTGTAATCCGTTCTGCTAAACTACATTTATCTTGGTAAATATCTTTTGTTTCCACCACTTGTGATGCAGTAATGGCCACCACGTGGACCGACACAATAAGCTACGACAGCACAAGAGCAATCACTACTGTATGATTTATTACTAGAGCTATGACTTTTTGAAACAGCCTGTCTTGTATTTCGAGTTTCTTGTTGTGCAAAATATTGAGGCTTGGTTTCAGTTTTTACTTCATAACACCCCGCACCTTTGCAAAGTGATTTAATTGAAACCCACTGTGGATCAGAGCCGTTATCAATAATCCTTGACCACCCATTTTTAATTTCATAGATGGAAACTGAGTCACCACGTTCTTTTTTACCTAAGATTTTACCATTGGGCTTATCCCGAACATTTAGTGTTGCGGTGTTTACATATCGTTCCTCAATTACTGTTTTTTTACTTTCTTGTTCGGTTGCTTGCTCAGTAGCACTATTATTATCTTTATCATTACTTGCGACCAAAGCCCCTAAACCAACAACCCCTGCAAAAACCCACCCAATATTAGATTTTTTCATATCTTTAATATTCATTATTAAAATGTAAAGATAACAAAATTAGGCAATTAAATATAACAAAATTTTAAATAGCACATAAAAAAGACGCCTAAGCATCCTTTATAATTTATAGATTAATTATACATTTCTCTAAGTCTTGCTTTTATTCGTTCTGCAAATTGGTTTTGTTTTTCAAGAATTCTTTTATTAATTTTATCATTATTTTTCAAGCCCATTTCTTTACGAAGTATTTCCAATAGATTTAAAGCTTTAAGAGCTCGTTCGTTAATTTGATCAATAATATAGAATTGAATTTGTAATTTTCTTTCTTGATTACTGTGAGGACCATACCACTCTTCAATAGATTTATTAATGAGAAAAAGTGACTCAATTAGTTCCATTGTAAAATCCAAGACAATTTCTCTTGTTTCTGGATCTGAAATAAAGCTCGATTTATGGAGCGATTCAATCAAAACATTAAGTGACTTTTGATGATTTTTAAAGAAAGATTCATCATCTAAATTCACAAAAGAGTTTATATTCAATAAGAAGTCCTGCCACGAAGCTACAAGCTCAACATATATATCCCTCTTTGCTTCAGCAAGTTTATCAGCCTTATGTGCATTTAAAGTAAATTTTGCTGCTACAAAAATTGATAAAAGAACGCCCAATGAGCTTATAACTGCTGCCCATAAAGCATAATTAGCTTGTATTTGCGCACCCTGAATAGTTGCAGTAGCAGCTAGTAAATCGTTCATTATTCTTTTACTCAAAACAAAACCCCGCAATGCGAGGTTTATCTAGTGGATTACCATAACTTCGACCACTATAACAGAAATATGCCATATTCCCTGTACAGGGTCAAGTTATCAATTGGAAACAATCCTTATAGTCTTGTTGAGCTTTTAAAATTACTTTGGTTGATTTTGAACTACCTTTTATAATTGCTATTAGATAAGCGGAAATACTTAATAAATTATTTGATTGTAAAATAACGGTATAGATTAATTCTGCTGGATAACCAGTTATGCTTCTTCGAACAGCATGCAAACCCGAATGCACAAACGAATTCATGGCATCCCAAGAATAATTCTTCAACTCAACCAAAGATAATATTTGGCTATGTGTAGGCGTATTAAAAGATAAAAGTTGCTCGAGCATTTTTGATAGAGGCGGAAAGACTTTTTTATTTTTAGTAATTCTTGCTTCTTCCAATTCACCTACTATCGAATCAATATCCTCATCTTTCGCTACAAACAATACCCATAAACCTTTAACTAAAGCTTCATATTGCAATCGATATAAAGCAAAAGCAGAAGCAGTACATATCGTTTTAAATAAGTATTGCACGCCTGCTGAATGTTCTACAGATAGCATTGCTAGGCTTCCTACAGCTAATAGTCTTTGTGAATCGTCATACAAATCAAGATCAATTGACGGTGATATAAGTTCAATTTCAAGTTGATGTGATCTATTTAGCAAATGTTCTATATTTTCTTGGCTATACATAACTGACTACTTAATTGAAGAAAAGTTCAAAAAATTACAAGCTTTTATGTTTTTTTGTAAACTTTATAAAATGAATTAAAAATTATACGAAATGGAACTGATATCAATAAAATTTCTATTAATTACCTTTTACGTTGTCGAATACACTTTTTATGGGCGGGTTTAAGCGTTGCATGATTGGCGTGAAAAGTAGTCCATCTTTCACTTAGTTCAGGATCAAAGTATCTTGATGCATAGCTTCCATCTTTAATTTCAATTTTTTCCATTTCATCTTTATCACCAAAAAATTGAGTTAATAATTCATCAAGTCTAGGTTCGTAATGACAAGCTTCTATTTTTTCTTCTATTTGCATTTTACAAAGACAACAAATAGTGTCTGTGTTTTTATCTTTGAATTGAAGCACTTGATAATTAATTGCTTGTACAGCTGCATTTCTCAAATCCTCCTTGTGAGTAGACGAACCCTGAGGATTAAGAGCTTTAGTCCAGCTGATATCTACCTCGGTTCCATCATCTCTTATGATTAATAACTCTTTATTACCACTATTAGCCAAAGAACGTCTTACTTTAATTTTGAAGTTTGTAGAACCATCAATTTTACTTAAATAATCATGATGATGTGAAAGAACCCATGTAAGTAGCTCTAAATCTTCTTCATCAGTAATAAAGTAATCATCATCTATCTGATTGATAATTTTTCGTATTTCATCTGTTAAAGATTTTTTAGTCTTATAACTACGTTCTAACCACCATTTATTAGTTTTAGCCATTTTTCTTACCAATTTGAAGCTAATATTTTTTAGCATATTTCCTTCAATTAGGAAAGTAGTGATTAATAAATGCTTATTACGGCGCTTTTTTTATTTCTTTATCGAATGTAGATGTAGACAATCTTAAAACATGATCAACTTGAGAATAAATATTTCTTAGCCAAGTTATATCAACATCAGGAGAATCATCTCTAAATTTCCTTATTAGAGTTTGGAAAATTTGTTGTGATAGACGACTGTGTTGTTTATCATCCAAAGATTGCATCGTTTTTAACATTATTTCTAAATAATAAATCTTTTGACGTTCATCTATTTGATTTGATTTTAGAATTTTCCTTATCAAAGTACCTAAACTATAACTTGCCTCTTCTAAAGGAATTATGTTTAAATTACTGTGATATAGATACTCAGAGGCTAAAACCCAGTCAGAACAATTAGATATCATCTTGTAGATTAGATAATCAAATTTCAATGGAAATTCTTGCCAAATCTCACAGTTTTCAGTTCTATCAATATTTTTTAAAATTTCATCAAGAAAGTATTCATAATACATCAGCGACATATGGTCATCTTTTTTTTTGTAAATGGCACTTTTCACCATTACATCAAAAAATTGAATTCCAACAAAAATTGGGCACTTCCATGGTTCATCGGTATAAATGTAAGAATCGCAATAATTATTATAAAAACTATCTTTACCTTTCTGTTGCTTAATAAAATCACATATATAATCACCAACTGGTTTCCATATATTAGATCTTATTGCATTCTCAGGATCTGAAAAATAATAATCCAGAATAAAGTTTTCAGGTTCTATACGATAGCCAGTAGAATATAAAAAATGTTGATTATCTTTAAGCTCACGATATAACTGACTATTTTTATTAGCGATAAGCCCCTTAAAGAAATTATCTGTAAACTCGTCTAATTGCAAAAAAGATGGGCTTGAGGTTAATTTAACTGGAATGGTTGGATGAGTTTCACTCAAATAATCTAAGAAACTTAATGATTTTAGCAATCTTTCAATTGATTTATATATTATTGATTTATACCCAATTTCCTTTGGCAAAATAGTATAAATCTTACTCAATATAAAAAACTTTAACTCACGCCCCTTGCTGACCTGTATTGGTGGGCACTGTAATCTTTCATGAATACTAAGTTTTGAATGATTATAAATAATACTAATAAACTTTTCATAATTTGTCTTCTTATTTATTATAATTAGAAATTGATCAAGATATTTTTGCAGCAGATAACTCAAAACATGATATTTTTTTACTCTTAATAAATTATATGAAATATTGACCCAGCTTCCATACTGATTAGAGGGTAATTTTTTTCCAAATAATTTATAATTAAAAAGAAATCCCATTAAAATCACACATGTCAAAACTGCAGTTTTTTCATCAAATCCCCACAAATATTCAAGTGGTTCAATCTTTAAAACAGAAATTATCACACTTGAATAAATTAAACTTAATGCTATAAGATTCAAAATTATAAAAAAAAGCCAATAGTTAAATGAAGCCCTTAAGAAAAAATCTTCTCTCCTTTCTTCAGAAATCAAAGTAATAATTGCAATAAAAATTCCTAACACAGTAAATAAACCACTAGCATCCATTTTAATATTCTTTAATTAACTATATGAAATTGATTAATTATAACCTATAAACCCATAACGACAATGCAAAGCTGCTAATCCACATTTCACATCAGACCGTGCATCATTTTGGGTACGCTCAGGTGTAACCATTTCAGGCCATGAACTACCATAAAAGTAACGACTGATGATAGCATCCATCCAATCATCCAATATTTCAGATTGCCCTTGTAGATCTAAAATTAAACGTTGCACGGCTCTTGCTTCATTATCATTAATTTCGCAAGTAAGGCGTGTTTTTCGAGGCTTTGGGTGTTCAAAATCATCTAACATGTAACCAGCAATGATCTTTAATTTTTGCTCTGCACTTAACTTTTTATATTTTTTTACCTTTACAGCATTATCCATAGCTATAGCGATTGGATTTACACTTTTACCTGATTGAGATGTATTGGTATATAACCATGCACCAAACTGGTATAACCAGCCTTCTAAGTCAAAACGGGACCAATCAACTGCCTGTAAAATATGTTGTGTTGCAACTACCGTACCCATCGTTATAAATCCCCCACCATTGTCTCTATCTGTTGAACCGCTAAACCTGACTTCACTTGCTCTGTACTAAACCGTAATACGTGAAAACCCATTACCACAGCAGCATTGTATTTCTCCATGTCACTGATGTAGCCCTTACCCCTTGTATGACGTCCACCGCTCCAAACACCGCCTTCAACTTCTACCAATATCTTCTTGCCCACAATGTGAAAATCAGCACGCCACTTACGTTTAGGATGGAATTTATATTCCTGTTCAAAGTTGATTTTTAAAACTCCTAATTGATTGGCCAACGTTGATTCACCGATACTTTCACCTTGATGAGTTTTAACTCGAGTACTGCGCTTCGAGTTAGATTTCTTCTTGGTTCTACCACCGCAAAGTTTTTGGTATTCAGCGATTGAGATACTTTCCACTTACGCAGCACCTCTACTCTTAGGTTTAAATCCAACTGCTTGCAGATGTGATTTCCAGTTTTGGAGTTCATTTGGATCTGAGAGTTTTGCAGCAATGCGGCTTGCTAGTTTTTCGAAGGATTCACCTGGCATACTGAATTGATTTATGACATCAGGAAGTTGAGCAAGTTTGTTTGCAAACACGTAAATCTGTTGAGGTGATGAGAAAAATACTAAATCAGATTCATTGCTTGATTTGCCATTTTGAGCTCTGTCGTATTTGTGACGGTTTTTCAAAAGTGTGTCAGCGAAGTGGTAAATCAAGAGATCATCACAAAGATTATTTCCAGCATTGAAAAGCTCGAATGCTTTTTTCTCACGTTCAAACCAAACTGCTTCGATAATCGATTTCGGTACTACCGTGGGATCGGCTTGATCTAATTCAGAACGAAGTTTTTTCAAACAAAGCCAGTCTTTTTTATTTTTAGATTCTAATGAGAGATTCCTTGGGAGGTTCTGTGTCCCAAAATTGGTACTGGTCTCGGTACCAATATCGGTACTGGTTCCAGTTCCATTATTGGTACTAGTACCGTTTTTGGAACCAGTGCCTAAATCAACACCAGTGTCATTTTTGGTACTAGTCCCCATTTTGGTATTGGTATCTGAACTATCTTCACGTCCAAAGACACCAATTAATTGATAGACTTTTACGCCATTCCCTTTAATTTCACCTGTAAATTTAATCAACTTTTTAAGCTCAAGTTCGTCTAAAACTTTGATAATCGTTTTGCGATTTAGCGTGGTATCTTTCTCTAAACGTTTTAAACTTGGGAAGCACTTATGGTCATCTCCAGCTCGATCAGCAAGTGATAGAAGTACTAGCTTTTGACTAGCACCATCTACAGTTGTTTTCCAAGCCCATACAGTTGCATCAAGGCTCATAATTCACCGACCTTAGGCTTTACGTACCCACCAAATGAAATGACCTGTTCAGCTTTGATCAAGCTCGTAATAACCTGATGTGATAACCAAATCGTGATCTTGAATCGATAAGCTATCTTTTGGGCCAATTCTTCCTTGGTTACAGCAGCATTATCTTCGTTGTAACCACGCATTCTTAAATTGCCTTTTTTGATGTCATGAATGTGGTCCAACATAAGCAAAGTTGGTTCATAAAATGATTGGATTTCCTGAGTCTGCTTATGCTCAGGTTTAATTTGAAAATGGCTATTCATGAAACCTCCGCAATCGATTGCTCGATTTCATCTAAACGGCGTTTATGAAATAGCTCTGGCAAAGTGGCTGTACGTATATCAGCTTCCTTTACCAACTTACCGCTTTCTAACCAGTAGTGATTGTTCGGTTGATACGCCTCTACCGTTTGTAAGTCTTTTATTTTGATGTGATTCATATACACAACCACATCGCCATTCATGTATTTGCCTGGCTCTTTTTCTTGTGCTAGATTGATGTCCATTCGATACTCCGAAAAGTCGTTTAGGGTGTATTGGGTACGCGGTGAATTACGGGAAGCCTGATCTGATACGTCAGGCTTCTTCTTTAAAATGAATGAAATTTGTGCTAAATTTGAACTCATATTCATTCCACCTCGTTATGGATATAGGAAAGCCTGGGATATGAGCCTCAGGCTTTTTCTTTTTCATCTACACATAGATGAATCTTCTGATCTAATTCAGCCAATATGATGTGAAGTAAATGAATAACTTTTGACATATCAACTGCTTCACCACTCGTTATTCGCCCATCTGCCATCATTTCTTTAAATAATGCACACACATCTCCACCTCCCATACCAATACTCAAGACTAGATCTGTGAGAGCTGTATCTCTGCATTCAGGAATGTCAGGCAGCTTAATCGCGACTTTTCCATGTTCAGCACACAATGCTTGAAGAATTTGGTAATCCTCAGTAATTGTCATGATTGCCGAAGCTTCCATAAGAGTTAAGTGATGAGTCTCTGTGTTTTGATTTACTTTGCTGTTGAGTACTGCAACGCTGCGCATGCCCATTCGGACAGCGAGTGCGGCTGCCCCGCCTTTAAATTGGCGGACGGTGTGATATGCGGCATCCAATATGTTCATGGCAGTTCCTTTTGAACGTGTTTATTGGATGGCGGGTTTATTACTATTTTGGGTAGAACGAATAAACGCCCAATTTATATCTGGCCGCAACTGTTCCGCTTTAACTTTTGATTTAGTTAATTCCTCAATTGGCAAACAGCGATCTTCAGGAATTTTATTGAAATTCCATTTACTTAAAGCCCAAGGTGTAATGCCTAGTCCACGGGCTAAAGCTGATTTATTGCCAGCAATTTTTATCGCTTTTTCTAAAGCATCTTTTGGAGATGACATAATGCACTCAATAAAACTACTTAAAGTAGAAGACAATATACTACCTAAAATAGAATTGGTGCAACTAAAAATACGAGGTAAACTTCTACCATTGGTAGAAAATGGAAAGAAATCCAAAGTGCAGACAGCAAAATATCTTGAATTTGCTTCAAGACTAAAAAGCCTTATGGATAAGGATGGATCACCTATTACAACTGTTAATCAGTTGAAAGATGCTATTGAAGTCACGTATGAGATGGCTCGTAGATACACGCTTGGTATTGCAAAGCCACGCGAAGAAAAAATGCAAATCCTTGCTGACAAATTCAATGTTGATATTAGCTATTTAGATCATGGTACTGGCATTGAGCCAAATGTTTCAGCACCGTTTCCTGTTGCTGGCAGACTAGTTCCAGTAATTTCATGGGTTCAAGCTGGGTCATGGACTACTGTCGAGGCTGTCCCTGCCGGCACACAATTCGAAGAATGGCTACCGCCAAATCCTAAATGTGGCAAGCATGGCTATGGTTTAGAAGTTTCAGGCGAATCCATGCTCCCTGACTTTCGCCCTGGCGATAAAATTTATGTAAATCCTGACTTTCAAGTGAGTGATTTAAAAACGGGAGATTTAGTAATTGTTGCTTGTGAAGGTGAAAACAAAGCAACTTTTAAAAAATTGATTATAGAACCTAACGGCAAATACCTTGAACCGCTTAATCCTAAATGGCATGAGAAAATTATGGAACTTAATGAAGGATGTAAGTTAGTGGGTAAAGTCGTTGGGTTATATCGGGATGTATGAAAGGAAATTAAAATGAATTTTCAAATTAATGAAATAAAATTCAACTCAAAAAAAATTGCATTAACAAAAGTTAATACTATAAATTCGAATCATACGTTTACGGTGATTACAGGAAAAAATGCTGCAGGAAAAAGTAGATTACTCAACACTATTATTAAGAGTTTTTTTTCACAAAATGAAATAAGTAAAGACTCACCAAATAAAATTATTGCTATTTCTAATATGTATAATGACAGATTCCCTTTAAAACCACCAATTAATTCCGTTCAAAAATATGAGTACTTTGGATATAAATCAAAAAATCAAACAAATAATGATGACAAATTTTTTTATTTTAAAAACTTAATTACTAAAAAAGATATTAATTTAAAAAGTATCATGACAACTTTTGAATATCTGGGTTTCAAACCTAAAATCTTTGTTTCCTTCTCATTGTTTATAAATAAAAGAGTTCAATACAGCAAAGATTTTCCAAATCATATTATTTCCACTTTTAAGAAAAATGAAAAAAACTTCAAAGCATACTCAGAAGACACTAAAAATATAATTGATTTTTACAACACCATAAATCCTTCAATAGATAGTATTAAGTCTAGAAAATCTATTCTTTTTGAAGTTTCAAATATCTTTAACAACAAAATAGAATCACATAAAGAGGCTTCGTTAAATTTTAGGTTTAAGTTCTTATCTCTAAATAAATTTGAACAAGAATTCATGTTCATATTAATAGATCTAGTTAAAAAAGATTTAATATTAAATAAAGCAGAATTTATTTTTATCTTTGAGATGATTAGAAATAAAAACAGTCATAAAAGAATATACTTAACTGAAGAGTATTCTTTTTTTGAGAATAAATATTTTTACAAAGAAAATTTATCTTCTCTAATCAATAAAAACATTTTAACAATTGCAAACATTAGTTTCTATAATGAAAATTCTTCTAAAGAAATTAAATTTGATAATTTGAGTTCTGGGCAAAAGTCAATTTTTAATTTATTTTTTAGTATTTCTAGTGCTATAGAAGATAATTCTCTAATTTGCGTTGATGAACCTGAAATTAGTTTACATCCTGAATGGCAAGCAGAATTTATTTTAAAATTTCAAGAAATTTTTTACAACAATTATGGATGCCATTTTATTATTGCTACACATTCTCCACAGATAGTATCTGGTTTAAATTCAGAGAATGGTTTTGTAGTTGACCTAGAAAATAACATTACTTATTCGTCAAAAGAATACTCAAAAAAATCAGCAGACTACCAATTAGCTAAAATTTTTAACGCCCCCGGTTACAACAATGAATATCTCATTCGTATCGGTTTATCTCTACTAACTAAGCTAACACAAAGTATCGATTTTACAGCAGAAGATTATAATAATCTGTATTTACTAAATGATGCTAAGAAAGAACTCCCAGATAATGATGTTGTATATCATTTAATCAATCAAATTAATGCATTGGTATAGACATTAATATGAAAACTTATACGTACCTTCCCACAGAGTTGTCATTAATTGCGACATATGATTTAGTAGACCATACATTCTGGAATATAAAAGCTAATGAACTTGCTCCATTAAGACTTAATTTAAGAAATCATTATATTTCAGAACAAGGAAATAGGTGTTGTTACTGTAAAATGCTTAAACAAGAGAGTCACGGTATGACTTGGGATGTAGAGCATATAGTCCCTAAGGCACTTTTCCCTGCCTTTCTTTTTGAAGAATCCAATTTAAGTCTGAGTTGCAAAGAATGTAACGGGGCAAAATCCAATAAACACGTATTTCTAGATGAAAACATACATTACAAAAGCTACCCTTTCAAACCTGATAAATATTCAATAATTCACCCACATTTTGATAAATATAGTGATCATATGGAAATTATGATGTTGCCAACAGGCCAAATATTTCACATACCAAAAACACAAAAAGGAAAAAAAGTTTTTTATGATTGTGACTTAGTTAGATTTAGTATGAAATCATTAAATGCCGAAAATATAGATCGATCATTATTCATTTCATTTTCATCATTTATTGACAGTACACAAAATCTAACACCAGAAGTGATAAAAGCTTATTTCAGAAGCTCTATTCCTAAATTACTTCCATCAGAATATATCGACTGTTAAAACTGCGAACCCGACGCAATTCTTTTGAACAGATAGGGTGGAGAGAAAATGCTGCTTGATAGGCAACTGCAGCTAGAGTTAATGAGCAATATGGCAGATGTTTACCCATCCCTTTATGACTTTTCGGATCTAATTAAAAGCTCAAACGAGGAGCAGCTCAGAAAGATTTATGCAAATCAATTCTATTTGCAGTCTCATGAGTTGCTTGAACCCAAAAGCATTCATATGCGTTTTGAATTGGGTGGATCAGGAAGTCACTTGTTTACCCTTGGATTCACTCGACTAACCCAAAAGGGTGCAGATTTCATGGCTAACGATGGTGGCTTGTCAGCCATATTGGGTGTGGTGACTGTTAAATTTGAAGCTGATCAACTTAAACTATTATTAGAATCTAAAATCATGGCAGCTGACTTACCTCCTGCTGATAAGCACAAATTGCTTAATGGACTTCGATCGCTTTCTGCCGAGAGTATAAAACACCTGACAACGAAAATTGTGGATTTGGGTTGTGATAATCTAGGGACACTAGCTCGGATAATTCAAAGCAGTATTTCTTAGATATTTGTTTGAATTTTAGATAACCAATTGGTTTGGTATAGTCGCCCATTGGTACATAAAACTCATCTTCTGTACATGGAAAATTTTCTAGATATAGCTGAGTTGATTTCTCATGAAGTCTATTTTCTATAAATATTATTGATTCTAATTTCATAACAATCTCCATTCTGCCCACCCCAACGGTGGGTTTTCTATTGCCTACTATAAAATAAAAACAATTAAAAGTAGCAATTATCTCTACAAAGTATTGACAATATTTCTACTTTAAGTAGTATTTATTGTAACAGACAACAAAAAAGCACATCGGACCTCTAATCAAATGTGCTTTTACTCAAGCGAGTGAGATAATTATGAACACAAATCCAAATTCTATCAACCCTGCTGTTACACATCGTGTACAGCCATCCAGCTTAATTAAAGTAGCTGCAATTAGTGGTTTATTGACAGTAGGCGTTATCGGTCTTACATATGATCAAAAAGCCACTGAATACAAACCTGCAGTAGTTATTCCAAACACTGCCCCTTCTTCATATAGCATCCAAGCTTTAAAGATTACATCTGATTCATCTGGCATGGCCGTTGTTAAACTTGATAGCTTCTTACTTAAAGTTAGCTTCGATTTTGAATCTCATCCTGATAACTATGGTGTACCAGGTTCTGAATTTACTGCAATTGATATCACCAACTTGGCAATTGATGAGATCCAAGACATTAACGGCAAGGAATATAACGACTTCACAGATTACAACGATCACCGAAATATCAATCAGATAATTATCGGTTATATCGAGCGTAATAAATTAGTGGAGGCAATCTAATGAATACATCTACTCAATCTCAAGAAGTAATTTACTTCGGAAAATTCAAAGGCACTGCCCTTGTAGACCTTAAGCATGGCTATGTGCGCTGGCTACTTTCTCTAGAAGATATTGATGAAGTTTTAGGTGAAAAGCTTCGATCTTTATCTTGGGTTCAAGAAGAAGCTGAACGTGAGCGCAAATTCCAAAAACGCAAAGCATTGGCTATTGGTCTTCAAAATTCAAATATTCCCTCTTATGAACGTCGTGCGTATAAAAAACGCATGGGTTGGACTGGAGCTTAATAATGACTAATTCAAATAATACAAACATGGATCTTTGGAATTCTTTAAGCATTACCGATCCAAGCAAAGTAAAACCCATTACTGGTAAGTCTTATAAAGGCTCATCACCTCAACCTTATTGGTTAGTTCAACGTGCTACAGAAACTTTTGGTCCTTGTGGCCAAGGTTGGGGAATTGAAATAGTTCAACAAGGTTTTCAGCAATGTAATCCCGAAACAATGATGCATTATGCGACAGTCCGTGTTTGGTATATGCAAGACGGTAAAAAGTGTTCAGTGGAACACATGGGCGGAACAATGGCCATGTATAAAACCAATGCAGGCAAAATGATATACGACGAGGATGCCCCTAAAAAATCAGTCACAGATGCAATGGTTAAGGCGCTTAGTTTTATTGGTTTTGCTGGTGATATTTTCTCAGGTATTTGGGATGATTGGAAATATCAAGAAATGGCTGCAGCACATTACAATGAGCAAAAACAACAGCCCACTCAAAATCAAAATAATCAGCAAAACTTAAGACAGGCTCAACAACCGAATCGCAATCAAAATAATCAAGCTAGTGGCCAACAACAAAAGCCATTAGCTCAGCGTTATAACGATGCACTTCTAGCTATAAAAGATGCGAAAAATCCTCAAACCCTTGATAAAGCAATTATTACGTTCAAAAGCACTCAATACGAGTCAGGTATAACAAAAGCCTGCCGTGCTCGAGCAGATCAAATGGGATGGAATGAAGCGCCACCGATAAACCAAGTTCAACAACAAAATCAAATGCAGCACTAAGGAAAATAAAAAATGAATTTATTAAATAGTAATGAAGCTTTTTCAGCACTGATGGCTGGTAAAAATATTATGTGCCGCGCTGTTGGCGAATTGATGGATTTTGATGACTTAAATCAATTCCCTGCTACGATCTTCGCTTTACCTGGTTATGAGTTCTGCATCAAACGTGAATCGTTAACTTTGGCAGATATTCAATTTACTAAGCCAGTAGAACCACACGATCTGGAGAATGGTCAAGAAATCTTTATTGTGATGCCAACATGTATCTTGCGTACTAAATACGATCCAGAACATGGAGATATAAGTTTGAGTGTGGCAAATGGATTTGCTCAATTAGATCCTGAGAATGCACAGCTACAGCTTCAGGCGTTTGGTAAAACGTTTGGCAATATGATTACTGAGATTGAAATTAAAGACGGTTTTAGTGAAAAGCCTAAAAAAACTCGGACTCCACGTAAAGTAAAAGAGACCGAAAAAAAAGATGGCCAATCTAGTGAGAGTTACCCTAAGTCTCAAGTAAAGAGTCAAGCTTTCATAGATCTATGGCTTAATCGCGCTAAAGATGAACCTACTCAAATGAACTTGGTAAATTTAAAAGGAAGTATTGATCACAATTTCAATTTACTGGATGACGATCATAAAGTTCAAGCGCAAAAGATTTATGAAGATTTTAAACTGCTTGTTGAAGACCTAGAGACTTCAATGGATCCTGAGCAACATGCACCAAAGCCAAGCTATATAGATCATCAAATTTATATAGATGGTATTAATGCATGTATTTCAGAGGACGAAATTAAAACCTCACTACATGATGTAAATGATCAAGGTTTTAGCGAAGAACAGCTCTCAGAAATTAATCTTGCAAAATGTTCTAAACTTGCTGAGTTTCAAGCGACTGCATTAAAGATTATTCAGGATAATCAATATGACAATTTGTTAAAAGAACTATTTGAACGTGCTCAAAAATCAAAATCACCTGCTGAAGCTAATGCCTTGTATAAATATACGGTCAATTGGACAGAAGAACAGCGTAAGCCATTGATGGATGCAATTAATAAACGATTGAGTGAATTGGGTGCGACCGCTCCACCTCCTGAACAACCACCATCTTTAGTAGTTCAGATCCAAAATGCACCTGATTTAACTGCCTTGGATATTTTAGAAATTGATGTTGCGTCCCGTCATCTAGATATTCAACCGAAATTAATGGGACTGGTTCGTAAACGTCGATTTGAGCTTGAAAACTCAGTTTCAAATGTGGTGGCTTGAAATGAAATTGCCCATCTTGTTGCTAGAGCTAATGCTTTTAATAAATGGGCTCGTAATTATTAATTTAGATTTATGGTGGTTGTAATGAATGAACTCACAGCAAAAGCTTCAGATGAAATTATTAAAATTTGTGGTGAACTTTTAACGGATAACATTGATGGAGAAAAATCAGTTTCTGAATGGCGTTATCAAAAATTGGAAAAACTTGAGGCTTGGGCTAAAGCTATTCGTGATGCAAATAGAAAGGAGCAAGATTAATGGGCGCATTAAAAATTGAATCTGAATCTCTCAAACATTTAACAAGTCTTGTTGAAAAGCTTGTTAACCAAAAAGAGGAACGAAGAATTGGGCGAGCCGAATTTGCTCACTTGCTGAATATAGAACCTGAAACATTAGACCGTAAAATTAGGGAGGGTTTTATTACCCGCCCTTTTAAGGATGGCCGTAAGAGTTATTGGTTCTTGAGTTATGTTCAAACCATTGTAAAAGATACGACAAACAGTGCTAATATAGCCACCAATTAAGGTGGCTTTTTAATATCCAATAATAAGTTACCTTAAGCACATTGAGTACAGAATTGAGTACGATTTAGCACTAGTTTAAAATTAGTTTTAAAATTCAGAAGGTTAAGTTTGATATGCTTCTAATGATCGATAATTACGATAGCTTTACGTATAACATTGTCCAATATTTTGGCGAGTTAAACCAAGACGTTAAAGTTGTTCGCAATGATGCCGTGACCTTAGAGGATATCGAACGATGGCAACCAAAGTACTTAGTGATTGGTCCTGGTCCTTGCTCACCCTCTGAAGCAGGAATTTCTATCCCTGCAATTCAGCATTTTGCAGGAAAAATTCCAACACTCGGTGTGTGCCTAGGTCACCAAGCGATTGGTCAGGCTTTTGGTGGCGAAATTGTGCGTGCCAAAACAGTGATGCATGGTCGTTTATCTGACATGTATCATAGTGACCAAGGGATCTTCAGCAACTTACCTTCTCCATTTTCAGCAACACGATATCATTCACTCGTGATTGATCAAGCTAGTGTTCCTGAATGTTTGGAAGTCACTTGCTGGACCAATGAAGCAGATGGTTCTATTGAAGAAATCATGGGTGTCAAACATAAGACATTGCCAATTGAAGGCGTGCAGTTCCATCCAGAATCCATTCTGAGTCAACATGGTCATCAGATCTTTAAAAACTTTTTAGAAATTTATGCTTAATATGCGTAGTACAAGATAATGAATATTCAACAAGCTTTAAATAACATCACTAAAAATATCGAACTCACTCAACCTCAAATGGAGGAAGTGATGCGTACCATCATGCGTGGTGAAGCCACAGATGCCCAAATTGGTGCATTTATGATGGGACTTCGTCTAAAAGGTGAAAGTATTGACGAAATCACCGCTGCCGCACGTGTAATGCGTGAGTTTGCAATTAAAATTGATGTGGGTGATATCCCGCATTTAATTGATATTGTTGGCACGGGTGGTGATGGACAAAACTTATTTAACGTCTCTACTGCCTCTTCATTTGTTATTGCAGCAGCAGGTGCAACTATTGCAAAACATGGAAATCGTGGTGTTTCTTCTAAATCAGGCTCGTCTGATCTTTTAGAACAGGCTGGGATTAACCTTGATTTAAATATGCACCAGACAGAACGATGCATCCGTGAAATGGGGGTTGGCTTCTTATTTGCCCCAAACCATCATAAAGCGATGAAATATGCGGCTGGCCCACGTAAAGAATTGGGCTTCCGTAGTATTTTTAATCTCCTTGGCCCGCTTACGAATCCGGCTGGGGTACGTCGCTATGTGATTGGTGTATTTTCTACAGAATTGTGTCGACCATTGGCCGAAGTTTTAAAACAACTGGGGGCTGAGCATGTCATGGTGGTTCATTCTAAAGATGGCTTAGATGAAATCAGTTTGGCTTCCTCAACTTATGTTGCTGAATTAAAAAATGGTGAAATCACGGAATGGATGATTCAACCAGAAGATGTAGATATTGAATCTCAAACCTTAACTGGTCTTTCTGTTGATAGTGCTGCTGAGAGCCTAGCATTAATCAAAGATGCACTCGGTAAGAAAAAATCAGCTAAAGGTGAAAAAGCAGCCAGTATGCTGGCATTAAATGCTGGTGCTGGCATCTATGTTTCAGGTTTGACCAAGAGTTATAAACAAGGTGTCGCTTTAGCACATGATATTATCTATGGTGGGCAAGCTTTAGAAAAAATGGGCATTTTGTCTGAATTTACCAAAACACTCAAAGAGTATGAAGCTTAAGGATTAGAGGACGTTATCATGGTGGATATTGCCAATACAATGTTGGGTAAAATTGTTGATCGTAAATACGAAGAATTTGCTCAACGTTTAAAACAACGTAGTTTAAACGATGTTGAAGCGCTTGCCCAAGCTGCAACGCCTGTGCGTGGTTTTGCAAAATCTTTATACAGCAAACGCCCAGGTGTAATTGCTGAAATTAAAAAAGCCTCGCCATCAAAAGGGGTGATTCGTGAAAACTTTAATCCTGCAGAAATTGCTCAACAATACCAGCAAGCCGGTGCAGCCTGCTTATCTGTTTTAACAGATTTAGATTTCTTTCAAGGTGCTGATGAAAATATTCAGATTGCACGTAGTCACTGTGAATTACCTGCACTACGTAAAGATTTTTTGATTAATCCTTACGGCGTTATCGAAGCACGTGCTTTACATGCGGATTGTATTTTATTGATTGTGGCTTGTTTGTCAGATCAACAACTTGAAGAAATGTCAAAGACCGCATTTGAGCAGAACCTTGATGTTTTGGTTGAAGTTCATGATGAAGCTGAACTGGAACGTGCATTGCAACTTTCAGAACGTTGTTTACTGGGTGTGAATAACCGTAATTTAAAAACCTTTGATGTCGATTTAAATACCTCATTGCGTTTGAAGAAGTTACTTCCACCATCACGTTTACTGATCACTGAAAGTGGTATTGCAACGCCAGATGATGTGCGCATGATGCAAGAGCATGATATTCATTCATTCCTTGTGGGTGAAAGCTTTATGAAGCAACCACGCCCTGATCATGCATTTAATGCGTTGTTTGGTCTACCTGAAACAGTTTAATTAAAAGTCAAAGGGTGAGTTCGCTCACCCTGTTTTCATCTTCCCCCACTCCCTCTATAAATTTTGAAATTCCCAACATTCAAGTCACGATCAACGCAGATATAACGGTGTGAATTCAATTCAGTTCAAATTTGACAAGATTCAGACTATACTGAGCGCCTAATACCGTCCATTTACTGTTTTTTGCAATTATGAGTAAATCTGATTCCACATTCTCTAAATCACAGCTTGATTTATTAAAACAATTCAAAAAACAAATCACTCCTCCGCATTCTTCAAAAGTTGCAGTGCAACCTGAAAGTAAGAATGCACAAGTAACAGCACCTAAAGAGTTAGATGATGCTGATTTGTTTAAAACCGCACTCGGCGGTGTAACCAAACTCGATAACGGCAATATTGCCAAAATCGAGCGTAGTGATTTGCGCAAAAAACCAGATGCAAAAACCCTTGCCAAACGCGCGGCGGCTGAAGGTGCATTTGAAATTAATGATGCAGAATTGTCAGATACTCAAGCAATTTTAAATCCTGTTGCAAGTCAGGCGGCTTTAAGCTATCGCATCGCAACACTACAACATAAAGTTTTTGAAGACTTAAAAGCTGGTAATCTACGCTGGTTTGAAGCTGTTGATTTACATGGTTGTACTGTTGAAGAAGCACGCTCTGCTGTATTGCAAATCATTCAAATGGCAAAAGATGAAAACCAAAATGTCATTAAAATTGTCCATGGCAAAGGTCCAGAAGCCATACTCAAAACTTATGTGAATGGCTGGCTTCGTCAACATCGTGATGTTTTAGCTTTTGTCAGTGCTCCTGAAAAACAAGGTGGCACAGGCGCAGTTTTGGTTTTACTGAAACGTGCTGAAAGAAATCCAAAATCAAATGGAAATCCATGATCGTTTGTTTTAAATGATCAAAACTCTCTTAAGTGTCGGTTTATCTTGTAATTAGAAAATATTATTCATTTTTCTGATACAATGCCGTCCTTGTTCAAACCGTATAAGTGAACACGTTTTATGTCTATGCAGCAATCCTACGCGAATATTTTAACTGCCGTTGGCGAGGACTTAGACCGTCCTGGTCTGAAAGATACGCCTATGCGTGCGGCTAAAGCTTTTTCGTACTTGACGTCTGGCTATAGCAAAACGCTGGAAGAAGTGACCAATAATGCGGTCTTCCCTTCTGATAATGATGAAATGGTCTTGGTAAAGAATATCGAATTTTATTCGTTATGTGAGCATCATTTATTGCCTTTTCATGGTCGTGTACATATTGCCTATCTCCCTTCTGGCAATGTTTTAGGACTGTCTAAATTTGCCCGTATCACAGAAATGTTTGCTCGCCGTTTACAGATTCAAGAACAGTTGACCAAGCAAATTGCAGATGCAGTGGCTGAAGTTACTCAAGCACGTGGTGTTGCGGTGGTGATTGATTCAGCGCACATGTGTATGATGATGCGTGGTGTCAGCAAACAAGAATCGACCACACGTACTGTGTCATTTGTCGGTGATTTTAAAACAGATAAAGAAGCACGTCGTGAGTTTTTATCTGCCGTGCCTGAAGCACATTAAGACTAATCATTTAGCAAGCAATATAAATATCAAAGCCTCATTTTATTGAGGCTTTATTTTACGATAGGGTTTTACAATGTCTTTAATTTGGTTGGCAGGTCATGGTTTAACGCACAGTGAAACCACTATCGATTATCCTCGTGCAGAGCGATTAGTTAAAGGAAATCCAAAACGACTCACGCAAAGTTTGTATGAACATCCCAATATGAATTGTGGTATTTGGCGATGCGAGATCGGTGCATGGGATATTCAATTTGCAGACAATAAACAGGAATTTTTTCAGGTGATTGAAGGTGCTGTACGTTTGCATGATAAAAACACATCATCATTTGTAGAAATTAAAGCTGGTGAAGCAGGAATTATCCCACCTTCATTTATCGGTACATTTGAAGTGATTGAAACAGTTAAAAAATATTTTGTTGTGGTTGAGGTCTGAGCCAGTAAAACTTGTAATTATTTTTTGATGATCGGCGCTTTCAAATATAAGCTTTTTTATATTTTTTGCTTTCCTATAGCTTATATTTGTAAAACATTCGCTTATTGTCCACTTAAAACTATATGATTTAAATTATCTCAGCCTTATACCATATTTTAAATGAAAAATTTACTGATCTTTATTTCAGCGTTGACTGCCTCCACCGCCTTTGCCGACAATCTAAGTGCAAATGAATTAAAAGATGTGCAAAGTGTCATTAAATTATTTAAAAATAAAAATATCACAGCGATTTCAAACAACGTTGTCTATCCCTTACATCGTGAAGAACCCATCCCAAGTATTGCCAATGCAACCCAGATGA
The DNA here is from genome assembly GCF_052824985.1 of Acinetobacter sp. 1125_18A. NCBI lineage: Bacteria > Pseudomonadati > Pseudomonadota > Gammaproteobacteria > Moraxellales > Moraxellaceae > Acinetobacter > Acinetobacter sp. 1125_18A. The sequence goes on along the minus strand of NZ_VTDG01000012.1, from coordinate 68,417 downwards.
AACAACGCTTTAACCAAGTGTTTGATACTCAACTTATTCAAGAGATCGCCAACTCAAAACCATCACAATGGGAAAGTATGGGTTGGCGTGGTGTGATGCTCAATGGTGGCTCACTATGGTTAGATGGTCATAAAATTAAAGCCATTAACTACAGTAGTGATGCTGAACAAAAATATAAAGCACAACTGATTTCACAACAAAAAAATCAATTACATTCATCACTTAAAAATTTTAAAACACCTGAATTACAGTTTAAAACAGCCAAATTTCAAGTGCGTATAGATGCCATGCCCAATGGTAAATACCGTTATGCATCTTGGGGAACAAAACAGTCGCAAGCGACAAAACCTGATCTGATTTTAAATCAAGGTCGTGTTGAAATGGATGGTTCAGGCGGCAATCATCACTACATTTTTAACAGTGGTACATATCAATATGTAGTTTATCGTAATGTTTTAGGTGCAAGTGAAACACCAGATGTCACATTAGAAGTCACTCAAAAAGGCAAAAAGATCCTTTCTCAAGCAGGCACATTATTTAAATAGTTTGTATCAATGATTGAGCTGAATCATTTTTCTCAAGTTTTTCTAATTCATACAAATTTAAAGCTAGTCGAGTAAATCACCATAATGATCTACTCGATAAGCTGTTCAAAATCATGTGCTGTACGATATATCACAAACACACAGCCAATCCTTTAAATATGATATTTGATTATTTTTTTTCAGCCAATTGATAAATCAATTGTTCCATTTGTTGCATGTATTGACGATTCTCATGGTCCCATGGATGGAAGTTTGGACGGAAATAATCGATATAATTTCCCAATTGCTTTCTCAATACGCCTATGCCACCAAAGGTATAATGATAGGTCTTTTTCCAGCTGGATAAATCACTTAACTTCCCTTCTCCTTTAACAATGGTCAAGAATACAGGGATCACTAAGCCCCAAAACACAATCGTTGCGATCACCAATCCAAAGCTACGAACGGCATAGGCATAAGGACCATGCCCCATTGCAGTATTCCATACATCAAAAGCCACAGCTTTATGTTCTGTTTCTTCAAAAGCATGCCAACGCCAGATATTGGCATAATGTTCTTCAGCGCCTTCAAATAACTCAGGCGTCCGTAATACAGAATCTGCCAATAAAGCGGTAAAATGTTCTAATGCAATTGTTCCACTGAGCCAAAAATATGCAGGTAAATGCTGTTTAAGCAGACCAAAAATCTCTAAAACCAATGCTTCAAATTTTGGTGCAATCGGTGAGCATGCAAATAAGGCTTGGTTATATTCTTCATGCTCACGTCCATGCATCGCTTCTTGACCAATAAAAGCCGTCACCGCTTTTTGTAATTCTGGGTCTTGGACTATATCACGATGTGCCCTTACCGCATCAATAAAGAAGCGTTCGCCAATAGGCAAGACAATAGAAAACGTATTTAGCAATGCGGTAAAAATTGGACCTGCGGCGGTATGCCAATCTGCGATTCGATCCGCAGGTAAGTTAAATCTGACATCACGGCGAATAGGTAATGGCTCATGATACACACTCGATTTAATAAATTTTTTTAAAATGCCCATGGTTGATCCTGCCTCTGGCTGATTATCATTTTTTTAATTTAGCTGGTGCGCTTATTAGAATTTTACTCAACTGGGTGCAATTCCATAGGTCATTTCGACTCATTTACATGTCATTGCATCTCTTTTTTATGATAGTTCGATCGAATAAGTCTCTCTAAGTATGTCGATATATGCTTGCGATACCATCAACAGCATGATCTAAATTGTGCAAAAAGTGGATCGCCCAAATGTCTTTTTCAGTTCAAAAATAGACTTTGCTGGAATAACGCACCAAGCGTGTTCAATAAAAGCACTGAGTCATGATTGGAATTAAATGTAGGATATTTAAGAGACATGCGATCATTTTTTTGATTTATTTTTTCTAAATTTAAAGGTTTATACAACGCTTAATCATGAACAAATACTCTAGTATTGAGAAAGCAATGCCTTAAACATCAAAGCACTGCTTTGTTCAAGATATAAAAACTTAGCCGTTAGAATAATAATTTTTTAGGATGCTCATCGCTTTGTAATGGAACAACGTGATCATCTTTTAAATCGACCCCTGAAAGTTGTAATTTAAATGAATTCCGCATCAACGCCATTAAACGTTGTGTGGCAATTTGAATACTCAGCCCTGCAGGTCGTACATTGGAAATACAGTTTCGGCATGAATCCATACTGCCTTTTCGCGCTTTCCATGTGTAATAAACCCCCATACTGTCAGGTGAGCTCAAACCAGGCCGTTCGCCAATCAACATAATTAATAAGGGTGCATTAAAACTTTGTGCAACTTCATCGCCTAATGCCACACGACTCCCAGTTGCAAGCACAATCGGCGCCAGTTTCCAGCCTTCAGCATCAATATGTTCACGTAAGGAATTGATATAGGCAATGGCATTCTCTTCTATTGCTCGTGCTGATAAGCCATCACCAACCACGATACATACATCATATTGCTGTGGGTGCTGTTGCACATAAGTCGTGAGCTGAGTTTGAGCCTGTTCCGATAACTCACGGCCTAAATCGGGACGTTTTAAATATACTTCTTTGTCGGTTGCTTTACTTTCCACGATGAGGCTTTCAAATTTTAAATCTCTAAGCCGAGCTTGCATATTTTCAGTATCTAATTGGTGAAAAACAGCATCTTTGGCCTGTGCATGAGAGAGTTGAAACTTAAGCAGTTCTTGAGTTGGAATGCTACATCCTACTCTTCCCATCGCAATACGAGCATCAGTATATTGTTTTAACTTATGCCAAGGATCTTCATGAAATCCATTTGGAAAAGTTTCAAGTTTTGAGAGCTTCATGGTTTACTCTCCTTTTTATGATAATAATTTAGCAAAGTTTTTTGGCATACTGCTTGGCCAATGAATTTGCCGTTGTTCTTGGTGCAAAATTCCTTGCTGATCTAACCAAGCCGAGAACTCAGGGGCCGGTTTTAATCCCATTAACTGACGTAAATATAAAGCATCATGGAATGATGTGGTTTGATAATTCAACATCACATCATCCGAACCTGGAATTCCCATGATAAAGTTAATTCCCGCAGCACCAAATAGCGTGAGTAACACATCCATATCATTTTGATCTGCATCCGCATGGTTGGTATAACAAATATCACACCCCATAGGTACACCGAGTAATTTGCCACAGAAGTGATCTTCTAACCCTGCACGAATAATCTGTTTCCCATCATACAAATACTCTGGACCGATAAACCCAACCACAGTATTGACCAATAATGGATTGTATTTACGTGCCACTGCATAAGCTCGTGCTTCAATAGTTTGTTGGTCCACACCATGATGCGCATTACTGGATAAGGCGCTGCCCTGTCCAGTCTCAAAATACATGACATTTTGACCGATTGTTCCTCGGTTGAGTGCTAAAGTCGCCTCATAACCTTCCTGAAGTAAATCCAAGGTAACACCAAAGCCTTCATTGGCCAATTGCGTACCCGCAATGGATTGGAACATTAAATCAATTGGAATATTACGTTCTGCAAGTTGAATCCCAGAACTGATATGGGTTAACACACAAGATTGCGTGGGAATTTCATATTCTTGAATAATATGATCCAGTAACTTTAACAATTCCGATAAATTATGTAAGTTGTCTGTGGCAGGATTAATCCCAATCACAGCATCACCATTACCATACATCAAGCCATCCAATAGGCTGGCCGAAATCCCCAATACATCATCGGTTGGATGATTTGGTTGTAAGCGGGTTGATAAATGACCTTTTAAACCAATCGTATTGCGAAATTGCGTCACCACTTCACATTTACTTGCAACCAGAATTAAATCCTGATTACGCATAATTTTACTGACAGCAGCAACCATCTCTGGTGTTAAACCCTTGGCTAAATTGGCCAATTTTTCAGAAGTTGCATCTTCACTCAACAACCAATTGCGAAAATCACCTACAGTAAAGTGCGCAATTGGCGCAAATAAATCAGCACGATGCTCATCAATAATTAAACGCGTAATATCGTCTTTGTCATAGTCGATGACCGTCTCATTTAAAAAAGTTTTTAACGGGACTTCTGCCAAGGCCATCTGTGCTGCCACACGTTCCGTTGCATTACTGGCCGCAACACCAGCCAACTCATCACCAGAACGTAATGGGGTTGCCTTAGCCATTAAGGTTTTTAAATCTTGGAAAATATATTGTTGCTGAGCAACGCTATAACGATAACTCATAATTATAATTCCTGTTCTGCTGCCTTAATGCTGGCAAATTCTTCTTCTGGTGTGCCTGAAATCAGATGATGACGACTATAAACAAGAAAATAAACAATGAAGACCACATAGATACCCAAAGCGATAAACCAGACTTTAGGATCAACAAGGAAACCCGCAACCACGGCGACAATTGATAAGATCAACGCAATACTGGAAGTAAAAATACCACCAGGTGTTCGATATGGACGATATACATCAGGTTGTGAAATACGTAATTTGATATGCGCCATCATCATTAAAACATAAGAAATCGTCGCACCAAATACCGCAATCAAAATCAGTAAATCACCCTGTTTGGTCAATGACAATAAAAAGCCAATAATCCCCGGAATAATCACGGCTAAATATGGCGATTTATTTTTGTTGGTCAATGATAAAGACGTAGGTAAATAACCTGCACGAGAAAGTGCAAAAATTTGTCGCGAATAGGCATAGATAATCGAGAAGAAACTCGCGATTAAACCAGCCAAGCCAACAAAGTTTACAAAGTTCGCCAACATGCCGTGCCCATATACTTTAACCAGCGCATCGACCAAAGGTGCACCTGAATCTTTAAGAACACTTGCACCTGCTGCACCCGCACTCAATATTAAAATCAAGATGGCAAAAGCAGCCAAGATCAGCATTGCACCAATCAAACCTCGTGGTAATGATTGAGCCGGATCCTTGGCCTCTTCTGCAGCTAAAGGAACACCTTCTACAGCAAGGAAAAACCAGATTGCATACGGAACGGCTGCCCAGATTCCTAAATAACCTTGGGGTAAAAAGCTACTCGCACCGGCTTTAGATGAGTCAACTGCAATATCGAATAGATTGGCACTGTTAAAGTGAGGAATCATCGCGACAAGGAATACCACCACTGCAACCACTGCGATTGCGGTAATCACAAACATGATTTTAAGTGCTTCACCTGCGCCTTTTAAATGAATCCCCATAAAAACCAAATAACAGATTAAATAAATTAACCATCCACCCACTCCAAATAAGGATTCACAATATGCACCAATAAAGGTCGCGATTGCTGCTGGAGCGATGGCGTATTCGATCAGAATTGCTGTTCCTGTTAGGTAACCGCCAAATGGTCCAAAAGCCATACGAGCAAAACTATATCCACCACCTGCTGTAGGAAGCATGGTCGACATTTCAGACATCGACAGGCATATACATAAATACATAATCGCAGCAAAAATCACTGCGACAAACATACCGCCCCAACCGCCTTGTGCGATACCAAAGTTCCATCCAGCAAAGTCACCTGAAATCACATAGGCAATCCCTAAACCGACCAAGAGTAACCAGCCAACAGCACCTTTTTTTAATTCTCGTTGAGCAAAATATTCTTTGGAATCTTCTGTTTTTACGATAGTTGATTGTTCATTTCGAGCGTCCATCATCGTTCCTTTTTAATTTGCCTTCTTTTGTATAAGCAAAAAAAGTGCCTTTCCTTGGATGACGTCAATGTTTTTTGTTCAATCCCATGAACATCACGTCTTGTCAGTTGTTAAAAACTGCTTTTAAATGAATCTATCAAACAAAGGTAGGAGAAAAGTTGAATAGCCCACATCATAGAGAATCGGAAAAAATTATTGAAAATTGAATAATTAAAAGAAAAATAATGAAATTTATATATTTTATTTACTTTGTTATTTGTTTATTTAATTTAAGATATTATTTAGTATATATGCATAAATGGATTATGCGATGGACTCAAAACCACCTGCTAAAAAACCAACAAGCAGAAATGAAAATTTAACCCCTACCCAAGCAAACTCACGTTCCCAGCAAGCATTACAATCCGCAATGATTCAATGTCAGCAGGATTTACTCAACACGGCGCTGCTCGCTGCTGTTGTTATACAAATTAGAGATCTGCAACAAAATCTACTGTGGTGTTCAGTGAATACAGATCAATTCGCAGGATTCCAACAAGATCAGGATTTAGAAACAAAGCCAGAACACTATATTTATAGTGCGCCTATTCTTGATTTAACATCAGGGGAAGCCTGTGGTGAAGTGGTTTTATTTCACAGCTTAAATCAAGCAAATATTTTTGGACAATTGGCCGTTACACAATGCGCCGAGATCATTGCACAAAAATTATATACACAGCCCTTTAATCGTTTAACCATTCATGCGTTTTCAGTACCACAGAAAATAATGATCAATGATCAGTCGATCCTTTTAACGCCACGGCAGTTTGAAATCATCTGTATTTTGATTCTAAATCCTTTGGGCTTAACCCTAGAACAGCTACATATTTATCTCTATGGCGATGAACAGATCAGTTTAAATACGCTTAAATCTGAGATTTCTTATTTAAAAAATAAGGTTGGCGAATTAATCTGTGCAAGAACCTATCAAATACAGGCAGAAATTCATGCGGATTTTAAAGAGTTGGAAGATGCTGTCGATGCCGGTTATCTTGATACAGTCAAGCAACTGTACCAAGGTGATTTCTTTATAAAAACCAAAAGCCCTTTTCTAAACAATTGGCAGCAGATTCTAAGTATGAGGATCAATAATCTACTTGTATAAACATCCTTGGCTTGCGATCGATTAATACCTATCTCAACATGTCATTCTCAAAGCTCTACTCTCGAAATAACATTCTAAAATCCGATTTGCCAGATCTATCTTTAAAAATAATGTACAAAGCCTAAACCTATTTTCTGCCAATCGAGTTGGTTTTGTTGTTGGTATTCCCAATTGACGTTTAATGAATTTTGACGATTGAGTGAATATTGCAGTGTGCTCTGGATACGTAAATTCCACTCACTTGAATCTTGCCAATAAGGTAATTCAACTTGAACAATACTGTTTAAACGATCTGACCATATATTTTGACAGCCCAATGTTGGTCCTAGTCCAACACGCCAGCCTTTATCCAATGATGTACCTGCTTGAAGCTGTGTTTGCAATTCCGCATAACAGAGATGCTTACGATCATCATCTGCAAGGGTATAACCAGATTGGGCTTTTGCACTGACTACGCCATGTTGTTGCTGATCACTAAATTGTCCATTTTGAATGGCTTCTTGCTGCCAGCCCAAAGTAAAACCCCATGTTATTGGCATTTTAAACGGGGTAATGGGGTTATAAGAGTTTACTGTTAATAAGTCGAGATGTTCGAGTTTAAGTCGATCATCTCGCCATTGTGCTGCACCATCTAGAAACAACAATTGTGTGCCTGTACGGAAACCGCCCTGTGGATCTTTTAATTCGTGATAGGCCTGACGATGACCAATTTGTACAAATTTTTCACCCTGAACCTCACCCGCTTCTACGGACCACTTACGTGAATCATGCCCATTGACTGGATCAACTTTGGGACGCACAGGTGCTAAACGTTGTTTCTCTATAGGGATTTGACTACGTAAGCCTAGCAGTTGTCTAAAACGCGGTTGAGTAAAGCTTGCATCGACCTGACGAGCAACGAATTGTAAATATAAATCGTCATAGGCCATTTCTAATATTTTTGCACGATCTTGATCATCATAATCAGCGATAGCTGCTTGCATCTGTTGTGGTTCTAATACTGCAATTGCATGGGCTTTTTTTGCCAAAACATGACCATGTTGTTTGGCCTGCGAATTTAATTGTGTTTCTAACGCTGGACGATATACCGCTTCTCGTACTAATCCCTGTTGCTCTACGGCTTTAATGGTTTCAATCGGGATCGCTGCATATGTAAATTGCTTGCGTAAATTCGAGCTTGCACGGACTAAATCAATCAAACCCAATAAACGATATGCACAATTATCGTTGACAAAATAATAAGGAAAACTGACTTTTTGCATTTCCCAAATATGTTTTACCAAAAAAGCGGTCTCTTCAGGATTTAAATTCAGTTCATATTCCCAAAGATCACGGCTTTCAAAATCACCATATTCTTTCACTTTGCGATAATAAGGCATTAAAGAATATTCACCAGGATATTTCCCAACTAACCCTTTCCATGCATAAGACCAATTATCATCGCTGTTTACTGTGGCTGCATAATTCACAGCATAAGAGACTAAATTGAGCTGCTTTTGATCTTTAGGATCGAGACGAAGTAAGGTATGTCCAAACATTGAGCTTGGATTGCCCATAAAATCAGTCGCATAAATTAATGTCACTTGGTAGGGTTTGATTTGTGCATACCATTGATCAAACTCTGGACAGGACACGTCAGGTAATTGTTGTTGTGAAATATTCAGTTGTTGCATCAGCCATTGGCTACGTGCAGGAAATTTACAACGAATGGATTGATTGTCATCGGCGACTTGAAACAGCGCAGTGATATCTGCATTCATTTCATTTTGGATGTTCTGGCGACCATCTTGAGCAAAGAAATAACCTGAATAACTGACTTCGCTTTGATTTGTGTTTTTGTGACCTGCATTATTGTGATTTAAGTCTTTAGCAGAGGCATCCTCTGCATAAAGTAAACGTTTCCATGTAATATGACTGGCCAATTGTTTTTGTTGTGCTAGTTTTAATGCGTTTTCTAATGCCTGCTGATTCTCTAAAAGTGATTCCGCATGCAAATGAACGGTAAACAATGAACTGAGTAAGCTTAAACTAAGTGCTAAATATTTCATTCAATCATCAATTTATATAGATATATTATAAAACTGCGCAATTAAAAAATGTCGGCTCAATACAAAAGTTCGCCCAATGTTCACTCATGCTTGATTCATTTTTCAATAATATGTGTTTGATAAAATTTAAATAAAAAAACCCTGCAACAAGGCAGGGTTTTTGACGCAATTAAACGTAAGCTTTTAATACTTCGTCTTTTGCCATCACTTGTTGAAGTGAAGCTAATACTTGTAGAGAATTTTGATTTTCTGCTGAATAAATACTTGCAAAGTTTGACTTCGCTACAGCATTAAAACGTGCTTTATCTGCATCTTTAACGTTTAATAATGAAGCAAGTACGTTTAGGCTTTCACCTTGTCCTACAGCCATATCACGTGCAAGTGATTCTGAGTTTTCATTGGTAAAGGTCACAACTTGAGCAGTCACTTTACCATTGCCATTACAACCTAAAGTACCAAACGTAATACCTAATAATTGGTTAGTTAAAAGACCATTGGTGGTTGCCGCTAAAATCTTAGGTATTTTTCCAGATTGACCAGCCCAAACTTGCGATCCTAAACCACAACCCACATCTGGATCAGCCATAGCAACACTTGAACCCGCAGCCAATACAGCAGCCAAAGCGATTTTTTTTAACATATAATTCTCCAGAATTTTCATATGCATTGTTTTAATTCAACATATGTAAATTGTTATTTTCCATTATGTGTAAGTTTGATTACACCTATTTAGATTTATCACATAAATTTAGATATGCAAATCTAAATGTGACAATTACGAAATTATTTATTGTACTTTTTTAGTGACCAATCACCATTTTTATTACGATCTCCAAGAATTTTAAGTACTAAAACCAGACTTAAAAGTAACAGCAAATACCACGAGCCAAGCTTACCCCACCCCACCATATGCCATGCATCCACCTGACTCGGGTACAACCAAATTTTATTAAAAGTACTAATATTTTCAGCAACCCAAATTATAAATGCTAAAACAACCAATACCGGTAAAATCGGAAGCTGAAACTCATGCTGTTGTAATCTAAAGCGAATTTTTGTTTTCCAAAAAATTACCACACTCCAAATGAACAATACATTACGAAAATCTGGAATAAAAAATTTGCTCATAAAATTGATATATGACAATACTGCCAGACTCAACATATTGGCAAAACTAGGCAAATTTAAAAAAGAAACCTGATACAAACGCAGTGAGCGTGCAAAAAAACTACCGACTGCCGAATACATAAATCCTGCAAATAAAGGCACGGTCAAAAGTTTAAAAACGGCAGGTTGCGGATATTGCCAAGAGGCAATTTGTGGGTGTGTTAAAAATATTTCCATAGCCATGGCCATGATATGAAATAAAGCAATAACTTTCGCTTCTGCCCAGGATTCTAGTTTTAAATACAATAAGCAGGCTTGAATGATCAACGCATAAAACAATAAACAGTCATAACGAAACAAACCATAAAATTCATGACTGCCCATACTTGCCGTAATGACAAATGCAATCAACAATAAAATACCAAATAAGGCAGCCGACGCTGCCTTAAATAGAAATTCATATAATGCTTTAAAATAGATCATAAATGCATTTACAACAATAAGTTAACCTAAAAATTTGGCACTGTATTGGTGTACAGTGTCAATAAATGCTTTTGGTTTTTCAGGGTCAACCCATTGTGTAATACCATGACCTAAATTGGCGATATAACCTGTTTTCTCACCATTGGCATAAGCATCATCCAACATAGCTTTGGTTGCTTTCTCAATAGAATCAGCTGAACCATACAATGTTGCAGGATCTAGATTTCCTTGTAGCGCTGCTCGTCCATTGACTGTTTGGCGAGCCACGTTTAATGGGGTTGTCCAATCTAAACCAAATGCATCTGCACCTGTAGCAATCATTGGCTCTAACCATTGACCACCGCCTTTGGTAAATAAGATCACAGGTACTTTACGCCCTTCATGCTCTCGTTTTAGTCCTGCAACAATTTTCTGCATATATTTGAGTGAAAATTCTAGATATTCACGATGCGCTAATGCGCCACCCCAGCTATCAAAAATTTGTACAGCTTGAGCACCAGCCTCAATTTGAGCATTTAAATAGTCAATTACAGCATCGGCTAAACGATCTAATAAAGCATGTAAAACTTCAGGTTGTGCATACATCATCTGTTTGGTAAAACGGAAGTCTTTGCTTGAACCACCTTCCACCATGTAGGTTGCCAAGGTCCACGGACTTCCCGAAAAACCAATTAAAGGCACTTGACCACCCAAAGCCGAACGAATGGTTGAAACCGCATTCATCACATAAGCCAGATCAGATTTGGCATCGAATTTGGGTAAATTTGCCACATCCTGTTCAGTACGAACTGTTTTATGGAATTTAGGGCCTTCACCTGTTTCGAAATAAAGCCCTAAACCTAAAGCATCGGGAACAGTCAAAATGTCTGAAAATAGAATTGCGGCATCAAGCTCATAACGGCGCAAAGGCTGTATAGTCACTTCACAAGCAAATTCTGTATTTTTACAAAGAGAAAGAAAATCACCTGCTTTCGCACGTGTTTCACGATATTCTGGTAAATAACGTCCAGCCTGACGCATCATCCAAACTGGAGTCGTATCTACAGGTTCACGCAATAAGGCACGTAGAAAACGATCATTTTTTAAGGTCGTCATTTACTTTCCCAATCAAAAATTAAATTCGCCCCATCATAGCAAAAAGGCCTGCAACATAACCATTTCTAGAAAATTTTTCTCAATAAAGTTTAGGGTCTGTTGACATTTCATAAATGGCTTGCGTTGTAGGTTAAAATTGAGCAGGCAAGGCATGAAACGAAGAGAATAGCGAGACTATTTTCGAGTTTCATAACGTAGGCTGAGATAATTTTAGCCACAACCCTTGGGGACTAGCGTGTTTTTTGCCGCTACGTTGTTACCTTGCGAAACGATGTTTCTCATCATTTAGAATGACTAAATTTCATACTCCGTGCCTAGTATCGCCTAAAAAACACACGTAGTCGCAAACGTAGACGAATTGTCAACAGACCCGATTTTATAACTTTGATTTAAATTTCGTTTGGTATACGAAAATAAAACAAAACCAGCTGACAGAGAAAATGTCTATAGAAAAAAATGATTAACACAAAACAAATACTGCAACACCTTATAATTTCTGCAATACTTACACAGATTTTTAGTCATAAATTATGAATAATTCTTAAGGTTGATCTACATGTTCGTTCGCTCAATTCTTGCTTTGAGTTTAAGCTGTTTATTAACAGGTACAGCTTTTGCTGCATCTACAGCTGAGCAACCTCTAACGCCTAAAAAAGTTGCTGCTCCCGTTGAAGATCCTATTGATCCACTTGCTATTGACAGTTCTGCTTCAAGTGTAGAAACACAGATAAGCCAGCAAGAGCAACAAGACTTAGACAAAGCTGCAAACACGCTACAAAATTTAGAAAAAACTGAGGATAAAAACTCAGGTACTGCTATTGCCCCATCGGCTCCACAGACCACGACTGCAAAAACGGCAAGCAATCCCAACGCGCCTAAAGCATCTTGGACTTTAGATGGAATCAACAATGCAGAATGGTACGAAAATATTGGCAAGGGTCAATTCCCTGTCTATGCTCGTGCCCATGTCATGTTAAATAATGCACATGCTTCACCTGGTGCAATTGATGGTTCAAGCGGTATGAATACGCTGAAAGCCATTGCTTCATTCCAACAAATGAATGGCATTAAACCAACGGGTGAGCTGACCAAAGAAACTTGGGATGCATTAATTTCTCAACAAGGCAATAAACCTGCTTTTGTAGAATACACGATAACTGCTGAAGATCTAAAAGGTCCTTATGCAAAATCAATTCCACGTGATTATGCTTTACAAGCAAAAATGCCAGGTTTGTATTACACCCGTGTCACCGAAATGCTGGGTGAAAAATTCCATATGGATGAAGAGTTCTTAAAGAAACTTAATCCTAAAGCAACATTTAACAAAGTTGGTGAAAAGATCGTTGTCACCAATATCCGTAACGAATTGCCTGAAAATATCCATTTAATTGTGGCGCATAAAGGCGCGAAACAATTGTATTTATTTAATGCGCAAAACCAAATGGTAGGCTCATTCCCTGCCACGATTGGTAGTTCTGATACGCCCTCGCCAACAGGAACGTATAAAGTTACCGGTGTTGCACGCAACCCTTGGTATAGTTACTCGCCAAGTAACTTTGTACAAGGCAAAAACTTAAAACCATTATCATTACCACCTGGTCCAAATGCCCCTGTAGGGAATATCTGGATTGGCTTGAGTAAGAAATCATTTGGTATTCATGGTACGCCAAACCCATCTGCAATTTCGAAAACAGCTTCACATGGTTGTATTCGTTTGACCAACTGGGATGCTAATGATTTAGGTAAAAAAGTTAAATCGGGTGTAACGGTTAAATTCCTAGAATAATCTTATACTTGATGAAATGAAAACCAGTGTGAATACGCTGGTTTTTTTATTGCAAAAGATAAAAAACTTATCGTTCTAAAAACAAAACAACATGTTGCTATTTTGCCATTTCATCCCAATTACTTAAATATTAATATTCACTCATGTTAAAAAATAAAGAATTGGAGACTTGAGATGAATACTTTTTTACATCACAGCGAAAACCGTGGTCACGTAAAAATGGGTTGGTTAGACACCAAACATAGTTTTTCTTTTGGTAGTTGGTACGATCCTAAATATATGGGTGTTGGTTCTTTACGTGTAATCAATGATGATACCATTGCAGCACATAAAGGTTTTGGTACTCATCCACATGACAATATGGAAATTTTGACCTGTGTGCTCAAAGGTACCATTTCACACAAAGACAGCATGGGAAATGAACGTCATATCCATGCGGGTGAATGGCAATTGATGAGTGCGGGTACAGGTGTACAACACAGTGAAATCAACCAAGGTGATGAAGCCGTTCATATGCTACAAATTTGGGTGATTCCAAATGTTCAAGATGCTGAACCAAATTATCAACAAATTGAACGTGATCCTAAAAAATCACCTAATGAATGGCAATTGATTGTGGGGCCAAATGACAATGCGCCGATGCATATTCGTCAAGATGCTGAAATTAAAGCGGCATATTTGGAAAAAGGTCACACACTTGAAGTGAAAGCAACCCAAAAATTTAACTATGTACATGTGATCGACGGTGAAATTGATATTGCGGGTCAAGTCGTTAAAGCAGGTGATGCTTATTTATTTGACGAAGATTCAACACTCACTGCACATGAAGATAGCCAGTTTATTTGGTTTGATTTAAACAGCTAATCCTTATGCAATAAAAAACCTCCGTATGCAATATATGGAGGTTTTTTTTATGTCGAGCTTGTTGAATAAGTTAGCAGCAGTGTTTAAGCACAATAATCTTTTTTCTGATCTTTAATCAATGATAGAGCAGCATTCCAAGCGGCCTGAATAATTGGTTCAGCAGCATCACTTTCAAATTGCTTCACCGTATATTCACATATTTGCTTACTCGGATAATGCAGTTTTGAGCTACTCATGGCTTTGATCTGAACTTGACAAGCGCGTTCTAAAAAGTAAATTTCGTGAAATGCTCTTGCGATACTATTACCAGTGGCGAGCAAACCATGATTACGTAAAATCATGCAACGGTAATTGCCCAAATCCTCAACCAAACGCTCTCGCTCTGCGGTGGAAAACGCGATGCCCTCATATTCATGATAAGCAATATTATTATAAAACTTCAGTGCATGTTGCGATAAAGGCAATAAACCTTTTTCTTGTGCAGACACCGCAATCCCGTCTGCCGTATGGGTATGAATAACACAGTGAATATCATCTTTGGCATGGTGTAAGGCAGAATGAATGACGAAGCCTGCGACATTGACCATCTTCCCTTGATCATAATCGGCCACGATATTCCCTTCATGATCAATCTTCACCAAATCTGATGCTTTCATCTGATCAAATGTCACCCCATAGCGGTTAATCAGAAAATGATCAGGCTCATGCGGGACCCGTAAACTGATATGGGTATCAATCAAATCGGTCATTCTATAGTGAGCAATCAAGCGATAAAGGGCTGCCAACTGACAACGTGCTTCCCATTCAGCCTTATCAATATGCTTTGGACGTTTCATCCTAAAATCCTTTTTATTGCCAATGTATAAACATCATTACTTTTAGCGAGTGTTCAACAAATTAACAAGTTTTAATTCGTGAATGGCAACTAAAGCATCAATTTTGGGGATACAGAATATAAAAAATCCAAACCAATAATTGAATATTGATTTGGATTAAAATTATTAATTATCATGTTTTTTATTATTATTTATATTTATCAAATTATTATAATAAAGCTTTATATTTCGTTTATTCTTGTTAAAATAAAAAATTAAATTATTATTTATTTTAATTCTTCATTATTTTTATAAAACGCCTTCATTGGTTGTTATAAGAATAGATTTAAATACTGAGCTGATAGAGCAATTTTTTACCCTTAAAAGTTAAATCCTTAATAAAAACAATATCCCTATTATCTAAGTAAGAAATAGCATCATCAATTTCAATGTAGTCTTCATCAATCAACCATGAAATATCCAATTCGTTTAAATCAACCATACCGACTAAGTAAATAGCCTGATTTTTATTTTGTCGATTTTGAATATTTTTTAGAATTTCGCGTATCTTAATCCAGTCTTTCATATTTTAAATCTCATCGTGCTTACAGGTTCTATTATATTTATTGGAGAATTAAATACTAGATAGAGAAATGCCCTATGCGACAAAATTTGTCGCATAGGGCATCACTATAAAAAACCACAATATCTGTATAAATTTCATCCATAAATATGGATAAGAATTTCCCCTACAATCGCTTTAAAATTGCAATATGAAAGCTTGAATTCACGCCCTATATTCTGTTCTCGTGCTTATAGTCAAACAAGGAAAAATCACATCTGCTTGTGGCACTTCTTACAAACTCACTGCAAGCGTCCCAATTTTTGTGCATGTGATTGACCTTTGCAAAATCACGATTGCATATTTCACTCGTGTACAAACTTTTGCTCAATGAGATGTCATATGTAATCCCATTCCCCACAACCAATGAATGCCACGCTTTTCACGGTAAAATCTGCTGTTTAATCATTTGAAGTCACAATCTTATCCCTTTGCCTTAAGAAGACTGCGATAAGGACTTTTCAGCATCACTTGATTCTAGCTTGATCTCATCAGGCTGTTTTTCTCCACGATTTAAAAATAGATTTAATAAAATTGCGGCCAAAGTTGCTGTACCGATTCCACCAAGATCAAATGAACCAATATGTACACTAAAATTACCTGCTCCCATGATCAAGCTGACCGCAGCAATAATTAAGCTACTGTTTTTAGTGAAATCAATTTTGTTATCAATCCAAATCTTTGCACCAGCCACTGTGATTAAACCAAACACCACAATTGAAGCACCACCTAAAAGTGCAACAGGAATAGTACTAATTACAGCTCCAAATTTAGGTGATAAGCCCAACAAAATGGCAAAGATCCCAGCAATCACAAAGACAGTAGTTGAATAAATTTTAGTGACGGCCATAACCCCAATATTTTCAGCATAGGTGGTCATGCCTGTCCCACCAACAGAAGCTGATAAACTGGTACATACACCATCGGCAAAAAAAGCACGTCCCATATAAGGTGATAAATCACGGCCTGTCATTGCAGATACTGCTTTAAAGTGACCTAAATTTTCAGCGACCAGAATTATTGCCACGGGCGCAATTAACAGCATGGCATTGGCATTAAACGTAGGTGCAACAAAATGTGGTAGGCCTAACCATGCAGCATTGCTAATGACTGCAAAATCGATAGCTTTGCCAAAGCCCATTACATTGGCAAGGATAAAATATAAGACATATGCACAGACCAAACCCAACAACAATAATAAGCGACGCATCATGCCTCGGGTAAATACAGCAATCGCACTGATACACAGAATGGTTAGAATTGCCATCCAAGTATCAAATGAATTTGCTGAAACACTTTTAATGGTGACGGGTGCCAAATTTAGTCCAATGATCATCACAATTGCACCCGTAACAATCGGTGGCATCAACTTTTCAATCCAACCTGTTCCAGTCTTCATGACAATTAAACCAATCGCGGCATACACTAAGCCACAAGCGATGGTCCCCCCCAAAGCCAAGGCAATATTCGGATTTGATCCCACTCCAGCATAGCCTGTTGCAGCAGCGACAGCACCAATAAATGCAAAACTAGATCCGAGATAACTTGGCATTCTTCCACCTGTCATCAAGAAGAATAGAATCGTGCCAATACCCGTGATAAATATGGTTAAATTGGGATCAAAGCCCATTAGCAAAGGGGCAAGAACCGTTGCACCAAACATTGCAAAAGCATGTTGCAAGCCCAAAACAATACTTTTTCCAGCAGGTAAATATTCATCAATTTGCACAGGGGTTTGATCTAAATTTCCTGTGTATGGTTTAAATGATGTAAACCATGGTTCTTTTGTCGCCATTTTCTAATTCCCCATATTGAGAGATCAACATACATTTTGAGGTTCACAGTAACTGCGTTTGAAATATAGAAGCGCATTTAAACTTGGGTTGTGACGAATTGCTTTGACCTGACAAAACAATACATCATGACTGCCGACCACTTGACTGGATACCACTTCACAATCAAATGAAATTAGGGCGTTATCTAACACGGGAGAACCTGTCACCAGTTCACTCCATTCACCTTGTGCAAATCTCTGTTGCATTGGTGTTTTGCCACCAAAGAGATTCGACAATTCGGCTTGATTTGAACCCAATGTATTGACACATAAAACTTTATTTTCAGAAAAAGTGTGATATACCGAAGCAGCCCGATTGAGACATACCAATAAGGTTGGAGGTGAATCCGTTACACTACACACTGCAGATGCAGTAAAACCTGCCTGCCCTGCATTACCTTTGGTGGTGATCACATTGACCGCAGCACCTAGATTAGACATACCTTGTCTAAAAATAGCTTGATCGATTTCTAAATGGACATTGGCTTCACACGGCGTGTTAAACTCAATTATTTCACCAGCAAGTGCACTTTCCTGTTTGATCATTTGCATCATGACGCTCCCACCCCAATGCGCAAATGTTCATCGAGGTTAAAATTATTTTTGAAAAAAATGATTAAAACGCATAGACAAATCTAGACATGCTTTATCCCACATGTGCTACAGATGCAATTTCTACTAAGGCTTCAGGTTTAACCAGTCCGACCTGTACACAATATCGAGCGGGTTTATCATTGGGAAAATATTCAGCATAGACCACATTTACTGCGGCATAATCCGCCCAATCTTTGACAAATATTGAGTTAAAGGTAATATCATCCATTGTCCCACCTGCAGTTTCGATGACGCTTTTAATGGTTTCTAAAATATGCCGGGTTTGCCCTGCGGCATCACCGACACAGACCACATCATTATTTTCATCAAAAGCCAACGTACCTGAGACATAAACAATATTGTCTGCTTTGGTTGCTGGCACATAAGGTGCAAGAGGCTTAGCCGTACCTGCTGGGATCACAACTTGTTTCGACATTTTAAATTCCTTTATTTTTCCTGAAAGCATCTTCACCATAGACTTCAATACTAGAGAAGACACAAGACACATAGCCTGTTGAAAACCATTAAGCCGTTCGACTGAAAGTGAGGTGATTTGGCTGTGCCTGTTGAGTATTAAATGTCTTTATAAATGACGCCGTGTCAGACACCCATCCAAAAAAAGTTTGAATGTTATATAAGGCTGCCTCTTGCGCTGCTGGAGGACCCGCTTGATAACACGCATCTTTAAGCGCCACACCAAAGTATTCCAAGAAAAAACCATCTCTGAGGGTTGATTCCACACAAACATTGGTGGCAATCCCAACGAAAACTAAATTTCGGATCCCACGAGCACGTAAAATGCTGTCCAGCGCCGTATTAAAAAAGCCGCTATAGCGTGGTTTCTCGATCACAATGTCTTGAGCTTGAGGCCTTAACTCATCAATTAATGCAAAATCCCAACCCCCTTTTGCCAATAACTTGCCTTGTAAGTCAGGGTTTTTACGCATGGTTTTTAAGGCATTGGATTTATGAAAGTTAGGAGAACCTAGGCCACCTGCTTCTATATATTGCTCATCCCATCCGTTTTGGAAATAGATCACTTGGATGCCCGCGGTATGTGCTGCATCAATGCTTTTTTTAATATTGGCAACCACAGGTTGAGTGGCTGAAACATCAAAACCAGCCAAATCTAAATAACCACCAATTGAGGTATAGGCATTTTGCATATCAATCACAATAAGCGCCGTTTGTTCTGGTGCAAGCTGAATTGATTCTGGTTCTGCTTTTAAAACTCTGCCCGTTCCTGCATGTGCGGTAAAATCTGTACAGACCAGATGTTCTACAGCTTTAGCGTCATTCATCATACTCATGCGCTTTTCTCCAAAATGGGTTGAGCTGATTGATAGCTTGCAACAACCTCCTGACGGCAAGTCATCAAGGGCTGAATACGTTGTCCAAAATCCTCAACCCCTTGTATAAAATCATCAAAAGTTAAAAGAATCCCTTCAGTACCTTGAATTGTAGAAATTTGATCCAGCATCTTGGCCACATTTTCATAAGAACCGACAATTGTTCCCATATTGATATTGACGGGTGAAACACTTGAAGCCATTTGACGAATATTGGTATCTGTACCCGATGTTTGATCTTTGCCACCTTGGTTCATTAACCAATTAATCGCCTCTAGATCTGCGCCTTGGTTATAGTTCTCCCATTTCGCCATGGCGTGTTGATCTGTCTCTGCGGCAATCACCATAAACAAAACATAAGTTTGTACATCTCTTCCAGTTTGGTCGGTATGTACTTTTAAACGGTCATTGATTTCAGCGTAGGCGGTTGGTGTATTTAACCCTTTACCAAAGACAAAATTATAATCTGCATATTTTGCAGAGAACGCTAAGCCCGCATCAGACTGGCCTGCACAAATAATTTTCATATCTGCTTGTGGCATTGGCTTTACTTGGCAATCCTCCATTTGGAAGAACTCGCCTTTAAAATCAGATGCTCCAGTTGCCCAAAGCTCACGTAAAATTTCGACATATTCAGATAAATAATCATAACGTTTAGAGAAATAATCATTCCCTGGCCATAGTCCCATTTGGGTATATTCTGGTGGTTGCCATCCCGTCACAACATTTAGCCCAAAACGTCCATTTGAAATTGAATCAATCGTTGACGCCATACGTGCCACGATGGCTGGCGGCATCACCAAAGTCGCGGCTGTCGCAAAAATTTTAATTTTACTGGTGACTGCGGCCAAACCTGCCATTAATGTAAACGTTTCTAAGTTATAATCCCAAAATTCAGTTTTACCACCAAAACCACGCAGTTTAATCATGGACAATGCAAAATCAAAACCATAATGTTCTGCACGCTGTACAATCTGTTTATTTAACTCAAATGTTGGCTTATATTGCGGTGCATTTTCTGAAAGCAACCAGCCATTATTTCCAATCGGACAAAACACACCAATTTTCATAGCTAAACCTCACTGGACAAAAAATATTCTAAAAAACATCTGATCAAAAACTTAAAATTTCACTCAACTTATAATTATTAATAATGCATAGTGCATGCCACTAAATTTAATGTATTGTTTTTATTGTTAAAATTTTAATTATTATTTTTTATTTTACCTTTTGGTAAAATTTATGAATTTCTTAAGTAAAAAATTAAACTAAAATAGTGCATAAATGCATCATTTTAGATCATTGAAATTTCTAAATCGGATTTAACAAAAAATAAAAAACCGCATAAAAATGCGGTTTGATAGCATAACAATTTTCGTTTAATCAACCAGTATTTTAATAAAATAAATAACCTATTAAAAATCAAAATTAAAACCGCAATTAAAACCATAACAAAATCAATATTTATAATATTTTACAAGCACCCTCAACAGCTAATCGAAGCTATCTTGCATATATTTTTTATGACCACCATAACCAATATTAATAATCATATTTGCAGCCGTCATGTTTTTTTCTATATTTCATTTCCTAAAGAAAGCGCTGGCTTTTATCCTACTTTGGCCTCAGATGTCGTCAAAAATATAAATCGTGCAGGACAACGATTGGCAGAAGTAGGCCCCATTTTTACTACATCATAAATCTGCTCAGTGCCGATTATTTTATCTAACTAGCCATTATAGTTATGGCTGCTAAGCACAATTGATTTATATTCATATTTAGGTTCTGGTCATAAAACCTCTTCTACTAAATTTTGAATTAAAATCTGGTTGACTGTCTTACTTTCTGTTACAGAGGATGCATGTGCTCCTGTTTCCAACAGTGTTAATACCCCATGCCCCAATACTTTTTTAAGATCGATACTCTTTTGATAAGGCACTAAAAAATCATCTTTGTTGGCAATATAATACACATCCGTTTTTGCCAAAGCTGCAACATGTTCAGGTAAAATTTTAAAATTCATCAATGCATTCATACGTACCAATACATTGTTGATGGGTGGGAAATCATCGAATCCTGAATTTTCAATATCCTGAATTTTTTGAATATGTTTTGAAATATAGGCAGGCGGATATAGGAATAAAGCTTGTACCCGTATATAAGCTTCAACACCTACATTTTCTAATAAAGTAATACGTGCCTGAAAACACTTTTGTGTATGCGGATCAAGTGCATCCCAAGCATTAATAAAAGTAAGACTGGTTAATGATATATCTGTGTTCTGAACCAAGACCGCCAATTCTGCCCCTATGACCGCGCCCAAAGCATGTCCAATAAAATGGCATTGTTTGATCTGTTGTTGTTGCAGAATATCGAGAATTTGTTTTGCCATATTTTTGATTGAGTATGATGTTGGCAATGCATCAGAATCCGCATGACAACCTTCTTGATCATAAACAAGCACTTGAAAATATTGGGTTAATGTTTCAATTTGTGGTTGCCAGAATGAGGCGTGCCCGCCTAAACCTGAAGATAAAACGACAATTTCAGCATCTTGCTGAGTAACACAAGGAAAAATTCGATAGCTCATTGTTTTACCATTTTATTAATTAGTTGATTTAATAACAGCAAAAAATATGCCGAATACTTGTTATGTTTAGGTTGGTTTTTTTAAGGCTTTTGATGACCAATGTAAACGGTAGGATTTTTATCCTATCCTTTACATGCTAAACATAACATCAGCATATTTTTGACATAAAACTAAAAAGACTCTTGATAAAATGAATCTTTTATTCAAAATAATTCGATATCATAAACATAGACCTACCCATTAAAATTTGGATATTGGATTAAATCCCTTAAATGTATCTTAAAAAAAAGCAACAAGAATGTTGCTTTAAAATACAAAAGACTTTCAGCATTATCCTCATATATAGTTTCAATCAACGCATGCGTTTTAAGTTATAGGTTACCACACCCCAGATTTCAAATTCCTGCCCTTCTTCAATATAAATATTTTTAAATTCTGGATTCTCAGCTTTTAACCAAACTTTCGGTGGATCAAACTGTTTATCAATCATCAGGCGCTTCACCGTGAAATCATTATCAATACGAGCAATCACAATATCACCAGATTTTGCAGAAATACTACGATCTACAATCAAAGGATCTTCAATATCTATACCGACATCCAACATTGAAAGCGAATTTGCTTTAACAATAAAGGTAGAACTCTCATTTCGAATTAAATATTCATTCATATCCAAAGATTGTTCTATGCTATCTTGAACAGAAAATGGCACGCCAGCAGCGACTCGTTCTGTCGCAAGTGGAATCTGATAGACCTTATCATTTCTAGGCTGAATGGTCTGGATATTCATACTAGAGCTTAAATCACTGAGCTGGCCGTTTTTGAAATTTTTCAGTAACCAGTTTTTGATAAAATCTACTTGTGACTCTGGGACACGGATAACTTTGGTCGGCTCACTAAACTGTGCCTTACGCCCAGCATTGGCTCTCGCACCTCCGTGTTCAAATTCTACTTTCTTAGACATTATTTATCCTATATGCTTCATAAAAGCCTGTAAAATCAATATAGCTTGAAAAAGTTACAAATTCAAGTTGACGGCAAGTTTTTTTTGAATAACAATAACTCTATCGATCAGTTTTGATACATCTATTTGAACAAGGACGACAAAGATAATCAATATACTTATCATAAATCAATAATTTAGAATACAGACATCTTGTTAATTTATTGATATTTTTGAATAAGTTCTCTGATCCCACTTAAGCACTTAATTGATTGATTTTCTATGTGGAGACATAAAAATGGCGACTCAACGTGATGCAATTCTTGGTTATGCAGACGAACAACATGCTTACTATATTCGTTTGATTGAAGACAATAATGTGTTAGGCAGCCAGTATGGTTTATTTTGTGAAAATACCAATAGCGATATCGCTGAAAGTATCATGACCACATTATTTTTAAAGAAATCATTTTGGTTAAATGGTTCTGAATTTAGTGATATTGTTAAAGGTTTAGAACCTCTTCCACTTTAAGCTGATGCCAACATGATAAAATTGGATCTGCTTAAATATTCAACTGTAGTTTATGATTTGATATGTATTTCGTGATTAAAATGTCGTTGTATTCCCCTCGATACAACGACGATTTAATTTTCAATTGATCATGCTATTGATTGAGTTTAGATCCTTGTCATAAGTATTAAGCTTTTTAATCAAATACTCACCACCCATTATTTCTTGTTTGATTATTTCTTCTTTAATCATTCCCCGCTTTATCCATTTCTTGATTATCTTGTCCTTTCATTGAGCTTCTACTGAGCGCTTTACCAGTCACTTATAGAGATCATTGATCACTCATATTCATGAGTTGCTGAAATACTCGCATCAATCCAATCGCCTGTTTATTCATGGCACTTATTTTGCTTAATAAATATTACGTTTTTCAATAATCGTAATACTCAAGCTAAAATGAGGGCGGTAAATATGGGTTATGTCGCAAAGGAAATTGGTCAAAAGAACAAGCTATTACTAAGCTTGTGTTCTTTTCTGATCCCTATATTGCTGTGGTGTGCGGTCAGTTATTTACCTTTTATTTGGCACCCTCAAGTGCAAATTACAGATTCTGGTAGTGTCTCGTATTTTCAAGTTGGCAGCCGAGTTGAAAAAAGTGTGTTCTATAGTGAGGCACAAAATGCGGTCGATCACCATTCTGCACCACCACAAGGTATTTTAGTTAATCCCATTTACTTACCTGCACCACATGAAGTGGCTAAAGCCTTGGTCACTGCATTTACCACACCCCCAGAGCAACCAGATACACCATGGTTTCATCAAAGCTTATGGCACAGTATTAAAATCGTTTTTTCTGCTTTTTTAATCTCTTCAATTTTTGGTATTCCGCTGGGGATCCTCTGTGGTTTCTCACAAAAAATATCGCTGCTTACAGAACCTTTTGTTGAGTTTTTCCGTTATTTACCTGCACCTGCATTTGGCGCGCTTGCTGTTGCCATTCTCGGAATCAATGATGCGCCTAAGATTGCGATTATTGTAATTGGAACGCTATTTCAACAAATCCTAATTATCGCCAATACGACACGTATGGTCGATAAAGGCTTAATTGAAGCCGGCTATACCCTTGGAACCAATAAGCTTAAAAGCCTATTCAATGTAGTAATTCCTGCGGCTTTTCCAGATATTTACCGTGATTTACGTGTCTTGCTGGGCTGGGCGTGGACCTATTTGATTGTCTCTGAACTGATTGGTACGACCTCAGGTATTACATGGTTTATTACTCAACAAGCACGCTATCAAAACTTTGACAATGTCTATGCCGCGATCTTGATTATCGGCGTGATTGGGCTGGTTTGTGATGTGTTATTAATGAAATTGGGCGAGCGAATGTTCGCATGGAAAGCAGGGGCAAAATAATGAATGACTCAACTTTTAATTCAGCTGAATATTTTCAAAAAATTTATGCACGCCCTGTCATCTTAGAGGCCAAACGACTGAGCCAAGTATTTAAACATGGTAAAACTGAACGAACCGTTTTAAATCAACTGGATCTTAAAATCCATAAGCGTGAATTTATTTGTGTGATCGGTCCATCAGGCTGCGGAAAATCAACCTTAAGCCGAGTGATTGCAGGTTTAGATCCATACCATAGTGGTGAGATCTTGGTCGATGGCGAAGCTATTACAGGCCCAAGCCCTGAACGTGGCATGGTATTTCAGGGATATACCCTATTTCCTTGGAAAACGGTTAAAGAAAATGTCATGTTCGGCCCACGAATGAAAGGTGCCAGCCAAATGACTGCGGAAGCCAATGCACGGGAATGGATCAATATTATTGGCTTAGATAAATACGAAAACCAATATCCACATCAACTTTCTGGTGGAATGAAACAGCGTGTTGCCATAGCACGAGCTTTGGTCAATGAACCAAAAATCTTATTGATGGATGAACCTTTTGGTGCGCTTGACCCGCATACCCGCCAAAAGATGCAAAAACACTTAATGGATTTATGGCAAAACATTGATATCACCATTATTTTTGTCACGCATGATATGGATGAAGCCATTTTATTGGCTGATCGTATTGTTGCATTAAAAGCCAATCCCGGTGAAATTAAAGAAATTATTGAAGTAGATTTACCGCGCCCACGTTCATTAGATCTTATGGCAACACCCGCTTTTCAACATTTAAGAGCGCGAGTGGATCAGTTGGTCCATGCTCAGGAAGATGAGCTAGATCCATCACTACAAGACTTACCCAAAATACCGCGTATGACCCAAGTTAGTACGGGTAAATAAGCAGACGGATTTTTTGAGCATTTGGGACGACCCAAATCGCTGAATTCTTTGTTGGACGGCCAACCTTGGTGATATTCATGTCAAACACATATGTTTTACCGCTTGTGGACATTTCTCTACTCTCCAGCCCTGAGCTTCAAGATCGACTCACAGTCGCACACGCTTTAGATCAGGCATGTAAAGATGTTGGTTTCTTATATTTAACAGGAAAACAATTTAAACCTGAGTTATTTCAAAAGCTTTATCACACTGCCCAGCAATACTTTGCCCAAGATACTGCCATTAAGATGCAGAATTATATTGGCTTATCAGAAAATCATAGTGGTTATGTGCCGATCGGTGAAGAACGCTTTGTCGAAACAAGTTATGATCTCAAAGAGGCCTATGATGTCAATTATGATCACCAGAGCCAAGCAGATCGTCGCCCTTTGATTGGCCCAACGCAGTGGCCTGAGGACCCGATATTTAAGCAGCATGTCTCAGCCTATTATCAACATATCAAAGCGATTGGGCATGAAATTTTCCAAAGTTTTGCACTGGCACTCGGTCTAGATGAGCATTATTTTGATGCACATATTTCCAAAGCCCCCAGTCAACTTCGCCTGATTCATTATCCTTACCATCCTGAAATTCAGGATAAAGAAGGTATCGGTGCGCATACCGATTATGAATGTTTCACTTTGCTATTACCCACAGCGCCCGGATTACAAGTGCTTGATAAAACGGGGCAATGGATTGATATCCCCCTTCTTGAAAATACTTTGGTTATGAATATTGGCGATATGATGGAAATTTTATCCAATGGTCGATATTTAGCAACCAAACATCGTGTTAAAAAAGTGTCTGAAGAACGCTATTCATTCCCGTTTTTCTTCTCTTGTGATTATGACTATGTAATTCAGCCTTTACTCAAAGATCAGCCTGCACAATATGCACCTTTAAAAGGTGGTGAACATCTTTTTAATCAAACTGCACAAACCTTTCAGTATCTCAAAGAAAAAGTGGCACGGGGCGAAATTCAACTTGAAAATGCCCGCCCACTTTATTCATTTGGTTTAAGCCAAAATGAGGAGTCGAAATGAACTTATTAGAACTCTGTACTCAACTTAAGCCAACGGATGATTCAACCTGCTTATTGCCGCAATATTTATTGGGTGCTTTTCGCCGTAAGAGCATTACCTTTGCCAATGGTTTAACTGATGAAAATAGCCTGGTCTATTGGTTTCAATCCAAGACATTTACCATTGATTTACGCTTAAAAGACCCTCGATTAACACCCGTTTTAGAACGACAAGGTTGGGTTGGCGATACTCTTTGGGATGCTCAAAATCAATTACTTTCATGGCATCTCAGCAGTAATTATCAAAATCATGTGCAATGGCCCGAACCTGCAAAATTATATTCAATTGGCAATGCCATACTCGAGTTTTCACCCAGCCATGCTTATGTTGAGGATTGGCGTCAACAAGCGATACGTGGCATTTATCTTGGCTTACGTTTATTTAAAATTGAAAATACTGAGTTAAATACCAGTTATCCTGCGGATGGTGGCTTGATCCTTTGTGATCATTTTATTGCCTTTGCCAAGTCTCGACATCCCGATATACAACAGGCTTTTAAATCCGCTGAGACGTTAACAGAAGCTATTTCTCAGCAACAGATCAGTCTAGAAGCAATCCAAGACTATGAGGTTTCGATCAGTTTTGATCAACAGATCATCGAACTTAGTACCGTCACCAACAAAGTTGGAAGCAAGATTGATCTTGAAAATTTCCAACAGCTTGATCACAACACACTGGTTCAACAGCGAATTATCGATGGTGAACAGTGCCGTTTATATTTCACACTCGATGTATTTCAAGCAGATTTTTGCTTTACAACACTCACGGGCACTTCAACTGCTAGCCAAAGTTGGTTTGATCATGAAGAAAATCACCTTTTCCATCATGCAAAAATAGCCTTATAAGGAATATTTCCAAGCAATGTCTTTTTTATATTTAATCATTGCCATTGTGGCAGAAGTCATCGCGACTTCTGCCATGAAAGCATCTGATGGTTTTAGTCAGTTGTCTGCATCGATCATCACCGTGATCGGATATGCGGTTGCCATTTATTTTTTATCACTGACCATGAAAACGATTCCTGTTGGTATTACTTATGCGCTTTGGTCGGGTGCAGGTATTATTTTAGTGTCTTTAGTCGGCTTCTTTTACTACAAACAACACTTAGATTTAGCTGCAATCATCGGTTTGGTATTTATGATTATTGGAATTTTAATTATTCATCTTTTTTCAAAAAGCACAGAAATATAATCAATGGATAATCATATTTTAATGTGATTAAGCTCTATATAATATTTTTGCACCTAAAATAAAATAGCCCGAGACATGCTTAGGCTATTTTTCAAACTATCTAACTCTTTTAAAAAACGTTATTTCAACTCTTGTAACAATGTTGGATAAATCAGACCATCGACATTTTGTTCGGTTTTATAGATGCCATTTTCCACGTTGAATTTATTGACGTGATAAGACGAGCCATAGATCGAATCAAAACCATTGCCTTTGCTAAAGACTTTTTGATTGGCTTCTAAATCAAGTAAATGGGTACCATTCACCATTGTTTCGTATTGTTTTGGATCGACCCCAGAACGAATTGCCATAATTTTTACAGCATCTGCATGTGTCGCAGAATCATTGATGTATTTCACCGTCTTGTCCCACACTTGAAGGATCTTTTTCCATTCATCTTTATGTGCAGTTAAATGACTCATATTTACGGTCAGGGTGTCATAAATTAAGCCAGGTTTATCCTTCGAGGTATAAATGATTTTTGATCCAGCTACCGCTTTTAATGCCTGACTGGCTACAGGTTGCCATACCGCAATCGCTGAAACATCGGGGCTGGATAGAACTTGTGGTAATTGATTGGTGGCAGAATTAACCAATTTGATTTCATTAATTGGAATTTTTTGATCTGACATTGCTGTTGCAAGAAGCAAGTGATCGACCAGACCTTTTTCAACACCAACAGATTTACCTTTTAAATCCTGAATACTATTGATCCCATCTTTGGCAATAATCACATCATTGCCAGCAGAATAGTCCGTTGCCATAATCATCATGCCTTGGGTACCACCTGATGCCGTCACCAAGTTATCGCCATTGGTGACAAATACTGCATCTAATTGATTGGCTGAAAAGGCTGAGAGTGATGCTGAATAATCAAACCATTTAAACTCAACATTGAGACCAGCTTCTTTTAGCCAGCCTTTTTCAATCGCAACCTGCCACGCCACAAAACCCGGCCAATCACTATAGCCAATGGTGATTGGTTTTGCATTTGCTGAAGCTTGAGTACCTTCTTTCGCTTCAGGAATTTTTGCCGTGTTATCACAACCAGCGAACAACATTGCAGATAATAGTGATACTGATAATAAAGATTTATGGATCATACAGAAACTCCCCCGGTTTTCTCGCCTTTAAATTGTGTATTGATTTGATTTAGCGACTGTATATATGCACGCCTGCCATCTTTAAGTTGTAAATTACCGATTTCCAACGGCGCTGGAAGCTCTACAACGATTGACGCAAAATTTGCCAATGGAATATCCCAAACTTCAACTTTAATTGAAGTTCCTGTTGCATCACATTGCAGACCTGATCTTGGCATCCCCCTACTCCCGATTTAATCATTTTGCAGAATTGGTGGCATCACAGCATCCATCAGCTCCAGATGCCCTTTGATCACACCCTTGAGTGCTGTAAATTGTTGGCTTATATGCCAAAGCTCAGAACTTGCCCCTTGCATCAGCATGACTTG
The DNA here is from genome assembly GCF_052824985.1 of Acinetobacter sp. 1125_18A. Taxonomy (NCBI): domain Bacteria; kingdom Pseudomonadati; phylum Pseudomonadota; class Gammaproteobacteria; order Moraxellales; family Moraxellaceae; genus Acinetobacter; species Acinetobacter sp. 1125_18A. The sequence goes on along the minus strand of NZ_VTDG01000012.1, from coordinate 38,809 downwards.
TAAGATTTTTTGTTGATCAAGTTGAATATGCAGTGAACTGATCACTTGTGTTAAAAACTGTTGTTGTAAATCAATCAGTTGATTTCGAAGTGGCATTTGTCCTGCATCATAAAGAATGGTCAAAGTGCCGACCATGACTTCATTTGCCTGTGCCTGTTCCGCAATCAGGTGTTTATTGATCATGTCAACAATCGCTTGAGAACGACTTTCGTAGTGCTGATCAACAATTTTCTGATCGAGTGCATTTAGCGTTGCTTCAGGTACAGTAATGCTGATTCGAGCCAACTTTTGTTTAGCCACAAACTTATCCTTTTACCTTGTTGACAGAAGTGTTTTGTTTGATATATACGCCTGCACGTACACTGAATAAATCTATAAAAAATGCTTTAAGCGGATGTGTTTTTTTGACTGCTGTTTTGACCTGATTCATAGCACAACTCCATCTCAGTATTACCAAATTAGGTTTTTGTATTACTGATATAACAATGCAGAAAATGTGCCAGTTTTTAACCAAGTTTTTGCTGGTTTTAGCATGTATTTATGGATGATTTTTGGGCAAAAATAAATTAAATGCACAAGCATAGCGCGAAGCGTTATATAGGTTTAACAGTAAAGCCTCTTTTATTTTAATTTTAATCGGCTAAGTCTTTCTAACTTATGACACTTGATAGGATTATGGCTGTAAAGCAAATAGAAAAAATTAAATCTATGTTTGAAACAGAAAAGGAGCATCATCACTGATGCTCCTGTGTTGATTTTTATCAGGCTACAGGTGCTAAGGTAAACAACACCTGTCCAGTCTTAACCGTCTGACCTTTTTCAATGGTGATGGCTTCCACCTTCATCCGTTCAGGTGCAACAATCGGAATTTCAATTTTCATCGCTTCAATCACCGCAAGGGTTGCACCTTCTTCAACAATATCTCCAGAAGCACATTCGATTTTCCAGATTGAACCAGGCATATGTGATTCAACTGCACAACCACCTTCGGGGATACTGACTGCTTCGCCATCATCTACAGTATCTAAACCTTCTGATACATATTCTTGTAAACCTGCAGCATGCCAACGACGGCGCTCTGCTTCAAAGTTGGCTTGTTGCGTCTGTTTAAAAGCATGAATACTGTCTTGATTTGCAGCAAGGAAATCATTGTATTCTTTAAGATTAAGCACACCCTCTTCAATACGCAGTTGCAAACGCCCTGCTTTAAAATCTTCACGCATTTGTAGTAATTCTGCTTCTGAAACCTCATAGAATTTAACCTGATCAAAGAAGCGTAATAACCACGGCTTGCCAGCTTCAAAATTGGCATTTTTACGATAACGGCTCCACATTTGTGTGGTACGTCCCACAAATTGATAGCCCCCGGGACCTTCCATACCATAAACACACATATATGCCCCACCGATACCAACAGCATTTTCTGGTGTCCAAGTTCTTGCAGGGTTATATTTTGTTGTGACCAAACGCTGACGCGGATCAAGTGGTGTGGCTACGGGCGCACCTAAATAGACATCACCCAATCCCATGACCAGATAATTGGCACTATAGACCACATCTTTTACCGCTTGCTTTGATGCTAGGCCATTGATACGACGAATAAACTCAATATTATCAGGGCACCACGGCGCATCAGGACGGACGATTTGTGTATAGCGCTCAGTCGCCAATTGGGTTTGTGAATCTTCCCATGCCAGTGGTAAATACACGGTCCGTGAAGGCACTTGCATATTGTGAATATCGGGTAGTTCCGCTTCCGCTCGTTGAAGTTTTTCCAATAGCTCAAGTTGATCGATTTGAATTGAATCAAAATGAATTTGTAATGAACGAATCCCCGGTGTCAGATCAATAATTCCATGGATATTCTGCTCTTTTACCCATTGCATCAAAGCATGAATACGGAACCGTAGATTCAAGTCTAAAACCAGATCACCATATTCAACTAATAAATAGCTATTCCCCGCAGGTCGGTAAGTCACACTCGGTAAATGTGCTTGTCCTACGCGTGTGGCTAAAACAGCATTTTCTAATGTATCATTTTCCGCGTGGAATACAGGATTAAAATTCACCTCATTTGTGTCAGAAGCGATAAGACTTTGATGATATGTGTGATCCAAGGCTTTTGCTTGCGCATAACTGACAGGAATAAATTTAACTTTATCACCTGCTTTAAGCTGACCAATTTTCCAAAGTTCAGAATGAATCACCACAGCTGGACAAACAAAGCCACCTAAGCTTGGACCATCAGGCCCTAAGATGATCGGCATGTCGCCTGTAAAATCAATCGCACCAATTGCATAAGCATTGTCATGAATATTTGACGGATGTAGACCTGCTTCACCGCCATCTTCACGTGCCCACTCAGGTTTTGGGCCAATCAAGCGAATGCCGGTACGACTCGAATTATAGTGAATCTCAAACTGGTTGCTAAAGAATCTATTAATATCGTTTTTGGTAAAGAAATCTGGTGCGCCATGCGGACCATACATCACCGCAATTTCCCAATGACGCGCAAATTTAGGGATTTGATCTGCGGCTAAACTTTTGCTTAGAGCAGATGAATATTCAGTAATCGCAAGCATATCGCCAATTAATAAATTACGCCCTGCATGCCCACCAAACTGTCCCAGAGTAAAGGTTGCTTTTGATCCTAAATATTCGGGAACATGGAAACCACCTTTGATCCCAATATAGCTTCGGCATCCAGTGCTCATTGTTCCACACTTTAACACCTGACCTTTTTTAACATTTACGGTTTGCCACATTGGAACCAGTACGCCATCCAGTTTAGATGGCATGTCGCCACCAGTAATCACAATTTGACTATCACAATGAAACTTTAAACTTGGCCCTTGTAAGGTACATTCCAATCCAGAAGTATTATATGGATTGCCTAAAAGTTGGTTGGCGACATTTAAACTTAAAGGATCAATTGCACCGGATGGCGGTACACCCACATCCCAGTACCCTAACCGACCAGTAATATCCTGAATTGCGGTTTGAATGCCTGATTGTAAAACCTCAATTTTTTGGGTTTTCCATACAAAGCTGTTTAAGAAGCGTGTGGTTTGTGTCCCTGAATTAAACACCTCACCCGCAATAATATTTTGTAGGTATTCCAGATTGGTTTCGATTCCTGCAATCTGTGTATCTGCCAGACTAGATTGCATGGCTTGAATCGCTGACCGTCGATCAGATGCCGTCACAATGATTTTGGCAAGCATAGGATCATAAAATGAAGATACATTTGAACCAGTTTCAACCCATGTTTCGACCCGTGCATTTTGATCAAATTGCACATAGGTCAGTAAGCCTGCACTGGGTTGAAATTGTTTAATCGGGTCTTCCGCATATAAACGAACTTGAATCGAATGTCCTTTTGACGCTAATTTTTCAGTGGGTGCTGACCAATCGCCACTGGCTAAAGTCACCATCCATTCAACCAGATCTACAGCATAGACTTGTTCCGTTACGCCATGCTCAACTTGTAGACGGGTATTCACCTCTAAGAAATAGAATTGCTCGGTTTCAGTATCCATCACAAACTCAACCGTACCTGCTGAACGATAATTCACAGATTGCATAAGTTGAATTGCGACAGTTTGAATATAGTCACGTTGCTCATCGGTTAAATGCGGTGCGGGTGTTTCTTCTATGACTTTTTGATTACGACGTTGTACAGAACAGTCGCGTTCTCCTAAAGCCAATACCTGCCCTTTTCCATCACCAAAAATTTGTACTTCAATATGTCGAGCATGCTGCACAAATTTTTCTAAGTACAAGCCTGCATCTTTAAAGTTGGCTTGGGCCAAATACGAAACGGTTTGATAAGCGTCTTTGAGTTCCGCTTCATCCCAAACCAAACGCATACCGATACCACCACCACCCGCAGTACTTTTTAACATCACAGGATAGCCAATACGTGCAGCTTCGGTGATTGCTTCTGGTTCGCCTGAAAGCAAAGAACTTCCCGGCAACAGTGGTACTTGGCTTTTAATCGCCAGTTCGCGGGCCGTATGTTTTAGACCAAAGTCCAGCATTTGGCTTGAGGTTGGCCCAATAAAGGCAATGCCCTGATTTTCACATAGGTCACAAAACTCTGCGTTTTCAGACAAAAAACCATAACCCGGATGGATTGCTTCAGCGCCAGTTTGCTTGGCAATTTCAAGAATTTTTTCAATATTTAAATAACTTTGTTGTGCTGGTGCAGCACCAATACAAAATGCCTCGTCGGCTAAAGTCACATGTAAAGAATCCTGATCAGCTTCTGAATAGACAGCAACAGAAGCAATGCCAAGTTTTTTTAGTGTACGAATCACACGACAAGCGATTGCACCACGATTGGCAATAAGAACTTTTTTAAACATATTTATGCTCCCATACCATTGTGTACCAGCAATTGAATTTTCGTTGGGTTATAGCCATTACATGGGTTATTTAATTGCGGACAATTTGAAATTAGTACGATTAAATCCATCTCAGCTTGAATTTCCACATATTTGCCAGCGGCAGAAATACCATCAGCAAAGGTTAAATGGCCATCCGAGCTGACAGGCACATTCATAAAGAAATTAATATTGGGGCCGATGTGCCGAACGTTTAACTGATATTTTTGTGCAATCGGATGTTTGGCTAATGCATACATAAAATTATTACGGCAACTGTGCATCGGATAGGTGTCATGTGCATAGCGAACCGTATTACTTTCACATGAACAGGCACCACCTAAGGTGTCATGACGACCGCAGTTATCATCGACAATCACTGCAATTGGGCGGCCTAAATTACTGTATAAGGTTGTCCCTTTTTCAAGGTAAACATGCTGATTAATGGCCAAAGTATCTGTTGCGCTATAACGTTCTGCTGGGTTTTCTGCTGAGATAAATAAGGTATCGACGGCTTGATTGCCTTCTAAATCAACAATACGGAAATATTGGCCTTTTTTTACTTCGCCCATCCATGCTTCACCCGCAGGACAAACTTCATTTAACAAGGCTTGATCTAAAATAGGCTTTTCGATTGAAGTTAAAATGCTCATGATGATTGTCCTTAAATGCGTGTGTTACTAGATGAACTCAGCGCGTAATAACGCTGGTTATTGTCAAATGCACGTTGATTTTGCGGACATGAGTCTCGACAAATATCGTTTTCCGTTAAGGGCAATGCGGTAAAAAGACCCATTTCTATATCAGCGGGAGCATATTGCGCTGAATGATCTAAACCATGCGGTGCAGCCGATAAGAATACAAAACAATCCATTTCAAAACGCAGTTCAATGATTTGCCCAGTATTGTCTGAGCCAATATAAGACAATGCACCCACATCATCTGGGGTCACTTTTGAAAATAAATTCACTGTTGCGCTGAGATCAATTTGTCCAAGTGAATATTTACTCATTTCAACCAGCAAACCATCTAAACCATTTTGAATCATTTGATTTCGGGCATCTTGGAATGTCTTTATTCCAAAAATAGCTTGGATTTGTTCTGGACGACTTGGACCACACAAAGCGTCATTCCAGCCATGATCATCATAAATAATTGAGGCCATAACCCGCCCCAAATCGGAATACAACACATGACCTTGGGTTAAAAAAGCAGTATGTTGCCCTTTTAAACTATCAGGCATATTAAAACGCTCAAGTCGATCATGGGCATTCACACAAAATAAAGAGACATTGGCATCGGCAGATAAAGCTTTAAATTGAAGTACGCTTCCTTTGGGAATGCGACCTGACCAGTGATGTCCACCGGGTAATTTTTCAGACCAAATGACCTGTTGATCATGATAATTTGTCGTATGCATAGCCACTCCTGTTCGGATAGTTTATTGACTTCCTCCCGGGCTTTTATCCCTCCGTGTAGTTCTTTCGAACCGCGAACTCTCGGTCCAGACATACTCTTTTAGACAAGTATCGGAACCCTAGATCACTTTTTATAATTTTATTTGATGCAAAGGATGTGCCAATTGAGTATTACGTTTTTAGGCTTTAGTAATACTAATTTTGTGCGATAAGAGTGCATTTCAGGACATAGAAAGCAAAAATGAGTTATTAATGGGCTAAAAAATAGCGATGTGCTAAATAAAAACCCGTTCTAAATAAAACAATCTCTAATTGAAAGCCATCTCTAATAAAATCCTTTTTAAAAAAACGTGTCAAAGAAACAACACGGCGCAAAAATATTTAGGCTCGTCGATAGATTGACTTAGGGCATGGCAAACCTTACGCTGCAAACAAAGCCATGCTTTGTTTTTGCTCATATTCAGCTTAAGAAGATAATTCAGGTATAGCAAAACACACGATAAAAAACACGCGCTCATTTAGGCCAAAACCAGCCTGAGTCAGCGCGTGTTAAAATGATTCATAGTACTCAGCAAGCAGGTGCTACAGGATGACTCATTAATAATGCATTTTAGTAATACGTTGCTCTTTTTTTCGAGAATTTATCCAATTGCTTAAGAAAGCCATCAAAATAATCTTTTTCTTTTTCTTCTACACGATAACCTGCATATAAGGTTCGACGTAAACCTTCAGGCGCAACACAATCTAAACGGCGAGAAACCACCCAGCCCTTTTGCTCATATTCATTAACCACCCAATCAGGCAGTGCTGCGATACCATGACCACTTGCCACAAGTTGAATCAACATTTGGGTTAAGTCTGTGGTGCGAATATGTTTTGGCTGAATATTGGCAGGAATAAATAATCTAGACATGATATCCAGCCGATGCTTATCCACTGGATAGGTCACCAAGGTTTCTTCCGCCAACTCTTGCACCGTAATTTCTTTCATTCGTGCTAAAGGATGCGTGATTGAGAGCACCAATCGCGATTCATATTCAAAAATTGGAAAATACTCTACCCCTTTTAGCGCAATTGGATCTGCTGTAATTAACAAATCAAATTCACCGGTTTGTAATAACTCATGCGGATTGGCTTCAAATCCTGAGGCAAAATCCAAATCTACATCTGGGTATTGCTGACGATACTGATTCAGCAATGGCATAAGCCAATCAAAACAACTGTGGCATTCAGAAGAGAAAACGATTCGTCCCGTTTGCCCATGCACAATACGGGTAATATCAGACTGGGCAATTTGCACTTGTGGCAAAATATCATCAGCAAGTTTCAGTAATCGTTGACCAACATTAGAAAAACTCACAGGGCGTGAGCGGCGATTCACCACTTCGACACCAAACCATTGATCTAACTCTCGAAGCTGGTGTGATAAAGCAGAAGGCGTTAAACACAAATCTCCTGCTGCTGCAACCAATGAACCATGTTCACGTAAAGCAGTAAGTGTTTTTAGATGTCGAAGTTCTAACATTCCGTCATTACCAAATTAATATGTTAAAGGTGATCTGGCTATAGCATAACGGATTGATGATGTTTATGTTTAATTATTTTCACTTCAATTTCAATTTTGTTATTTTTATTCACTTTTAAATGATACGCAAAATATTGAAGATGCTCTTACTCATCCATACAATTAAATCACTCCATTTTTGAATGAATAAATTGTACAGTTGAATACTTCATCTATACACCTATATAAGTTTCTTGTGAATGAACTAAATCTAGTGATTTAAAATATCATCCTTAAAAACTTTCAGCATAGACTGAAAACATTTCAGTGAATTCAAGCACCACAAGACGTTAAAACTTCTAGAATAGAAGATTATTCATTTTTTATATTGTTTAACATGACTCTGGAACGCCAAAAGCTCACACTCCCCCAAGGCCACGACAAATTGTTGCTGCATTCATGTTGCGCGCCGTGCTCAGGCGAAGTCATGGAAACCTTAATTGAATCAGACATCGACTTTTCAATTTTTTTCTATAATCCAAATATTCATCCAGTCAAAGAATATTTAATTCGCAAAGAAGAAAATATTCGCTTTGCTGAGAAGCATAATATTCCATTTATTGACTGTGACTACGATACAGACAATTGGTTTGAACGTGCCAAAGGTATGGAAAATGAGCCTGAAAAAGGTATCCGCTGTACCATGTGTTTCGATATGCGTTTTGAGAGAACCGCACTCTACGCACACGAACATGGATTTAGTTTAATCAGCAGCTCATTGGGCATATCGCGTTGGAAAGATATGCAACAAATTAACGGCTGTGGAATCCGAGCTGCCGCACATTATCCACAAATTGAATATTGGGATTATAACTGGCGTAAAAGTGGCGGTGCACATCGTATGATCGAGATCAGCAAACGTGAAGAATTTTACCAACAAGAATACTGTGGCTGTGTTTATTCACTGCGAGATACCAATCGCTGGCGTATGAAAAACGGTCGTAACCGAATCAAATTAGGTGAAAAGTTTTATACCAATGCGATGGACGAGGAAAATTAATTTATTCAAACTCGTCCCTTTATCACTGCTTCACATACCAGTTTTTCCAAGAGCTGGTTCCACGTACTTCTATCGGTACAGTTGGAATCAGCTGTTTTTTTAATATCTGAATTTGATCGACCTCTTCAGCCAATCGAGCTTTGATAGAGTGTATACACTCTCGATCCCCAAATTCACAACGGTCTAAATGTGTGCCACCGCATGGACCATTTGCCAGACCTTTAGGGCAAGTTTCAGGGCAAATATATAAGGTTTCAGCCAGCCGACACTGACCACAGCTCTCACACCCGACAATAAAGTGCTTACTCAAATATTCCGCTTGTAATAGTAATTTTGCTGCAAGGGCTTTATTCCAAAAATTCGCACTAAAAATATAAGCACCCAGCCCTTTGACCAAACTGGAATTAAACATGGTACTGTGAATGGTATCTAAAAATTGATATTTCACTTTCTGATGCAAATTACTCAGCTTAGACTTTTCTACAGCAGCTGGGCGTAATTCATTGCCCGTTTTAAGCTGCCATAATTGAGTCCATAATTGTTGACATTGTTTAAGATCAAGATGTCGATACTGTTCAATATAACTAGTTAAAATCGCTTGCTCATCGGCTTTATGGCACGCAGAAAGATGCACACCAGCATAACCAATATGCTGACAAATCAAAATTTGCAAAGCACAACGTAAATAAGTATTTTCAGTTTGATCAGAATCATGTTCTTGAGCCAACACTTCAAGCATATGTGGTGTAATCACAATACCTGCAACGTTATGTTTCAGCATAAATTTCGCTCGTGCTAAAGTCAGCGGCATCACACAAGCAAGAATTTTTTGTGTATAGTTTTCTTCAATTAAAAACTCATGTGCTTGTTTAAGTGCCACGAGGTCAAAGCCTAACTGGGTAATAATATAATCAGCGCCGGCTTGTAGTTTTTTATGTAATTTTAAATACTGCGCTTGTTTTTCTGCTTGGCTATATTTAAACGGATTCAAAGCAACGCCAATATGAAAGCCTCCCTGTTGTTGGGCAGCGATGACCGCATTCACCGATTCTAAATAGCGTGTACGAGCGTGGCTACCTTGTCCATCATGATGTTGTTTTAACTTATCGCCAGTCAGTAACAATAAATTTTGCTGTCCGTGTTGTTTGGCTTGCTTTAAAAACAAATTGAAATCATGAATATCTCGGCCTTTACCTGCATAGTGCAATACTTTTTCAATCTGCTGCGGATAAGATTGTGCGGCGATTAATGGTGCAATATCTTCATCTGAACGTACTCGATCTGACAAAGTCATACATACAGGAAAGCCCGCCAGTTGTGTTGCTACAGGCAGCACCTCTTGCTTTGAAGGCAAATATTCCACCAAACAGCAAAATTGGTTTTGAGCAAAGTATTGGGAAAGCTGAGACATAAAAAAATTTAGATAAATACAGCAAAATAAATAGGCCTGAATTATAGAATGTTTTAAATCGAATTGCTGTAATCATAAAATGCTTTCTAAATAATCTTGATAAAAATGCTTAACTCCGTTCAGTAAACATTTTTGTTTACATGGTCATCATTTTTGTTTACCATATACTTATGTTCAATAAAATGAGCTAAGTGTGAAGAGAAGTGATTTCATCAAAGAGTTAAAAGGTTTGGGCGCAACATTTGTAGAAGGTAGTAAACACACCAAGGTTTATTTAAATGAGAAACAAAGCACTATACCTCGCCATACTGAGTTAAAAACAGGACTGGTAAAAGCAATAAGAAAGCAATTAGGAATTTGAGGGTTCGCCCTCAAACCTTTCTTAAGATGAAATTGTTGTTCACATTATTTCGGAGATTTAATACATGTTTTATCCAGCTAAACTTAAACCAGATCTAGAAGATGGTGGTTATGTTGTAGAGTTTAGAGATATTCCCGAAGCTATTACCCAAGGTGATACTTTAGATGAAGCCAAAGAGATGGCTCAAGATGCACTTATAACCGCTATGGACTTTTATTTTGAAGATCAAAGGTCTATTCCTTTACCGAGTAAAACGCTTGAAGAAGACGAAGTATTTATTGAAGTTCCAATAAGTATTGCGTCTAAAGTTTTACTTTTAAACTTAATGCTTGAGAAAAAAGTAACTCAAGTAGAACTCGCAAGATTGCTCCATAAACCTAAACAAGAGATTACTCGTATTGTAGATCTACATCACTCAACAAAAATTGATACTGTTGTTGATGCATTAAAAGCCTTAGGCAAACAACCCCAGCTTATAATCTAAAAAAAGAAACCCGCCTACAAATGGCGGGTTTTTTGTACCACAATACGTATGGTTATTCACTTTACTATAGTGAACCTGTCAAAAAACTCAGACACATTAATGTAATTTCTTTTAATTAATATATCAATTAAATCAATTGCATGGAGAAATAAATTAATTGATTATAAAAAGGCTTACAATGCCACATCTTACATTCTAGGTTTAGATCCCTTTGCGTAGGCGACACCTCACTTTTCAAAGATGAAAAGATGACAAAAATCTTCCGTTTGGCGAGGGGTACGTCCTGTACCCCCGCCCAACGGCGACATCCCTGTCGCCACACGGTAGGATCACCATCTATGATTCAAAAGCACAAAAAACGAATTAATAATCAATAGTTTCTAAAAGTTCATACAAAAATATAAGCTTTATTTATGATTAATGACTTGATAGAAATCACTTATATGAATAATTAGGTGGTTTCACTATAGCTAATATATTGATAAATAAAAATATTTTAAATTTAACTTTTTTATACTGAAAAAAATGGGTATTGTCATCTCCAATACCCATAAAACTTCCGCCTTAGCATTAAATTCAAATAGTGAAAACTATATCTAAACTAAGCTACTGTTAATATTTAAATTTCACATTCAGACGAACCATCATAGGATCTCCCCAATTGACCAATTGTGCATTTGGTGTGGTCCCTGCCAGATACTCTCTATCAAATAAGTTTTTAATTGTTAAACCTGCACCCCAATTCTTGGCTTCATAACCCGCATTTACATCAAATAAGGCATAACTTGGTAAGTAGACAAAATCTGTACTACGTTGTGCTGTTCGAGAACCTTGATAACGAATCCCCGCACCAATATTCCAACCTAATTTATCTGGGCTAAAATAGTACTGGGTAGATAACGAACTGGCATTTTTAGGTACATGATTGGTACGTTTGCCAATATCACTAGCAATCACACTTTCAGTGACTTTTGCTGTTGGGATATAGCTATAAGTTGCTGTGGCATTCCATTGATCGGTTAATGCCGCCGCAATTTCTGCTTCAAAACCTTTGGTGACTTGTTCGCCTGTTTGGATTGAAAAGTTTCCAGAAATATCTGCTTCAGTTACATTTTTACGGGTTAAATCATAATACGCAATATAGCCTTGTAAACGCTGATCCAGTGCTTGTAACTTGACCCCAACTTCGGCCTGTTTACCCTCTTCAGGATTCAACAATCGACCATTTTCACCGGCATCTGTTACAGGCATAAACGAGGTTGAATAACTAATATATGCTGCAAACATATCATTGATACGGTACATCACCGATCCACTACCCGTAAATGCATTGTCTGAGTTTTTGCTATTGCTATTTTTTAATACATCGTCAATTTCAACCTGAGTCCAATCGTGTCGACCAGACAATCCGATAATCCAGTGATCATCTACTTTAATTGTATTGCGTAGATATAAACCAGTATATTGGCTATAGGTCAGTTGTTGCGTTGGCGCCCCCAGTTTGGTACTGGTGATCCCATAGACTGGACGATCGGCATTAAAAGAATTGATGGTATCGTTTCTACGATAGTAATCACTACGCTCTCGCATCATATCGACACCGACCATCACATCATAGTTGATCTTTCCAAAATCAAAATTACGTTGTAAGTTATTGTCCAAGGTATAGTTAGTATCTTGTTTGTCTTGATTATTTACAGAACGTTTAATGGTTGGTAGCGTATTTGTACCCGATGCCAATATCGGATTGCCTTGGGTATCAGTTTTGGTGACCGCAAAATTTTGTTTAAACACCCAAGCATTATCAAAGTAGTGCGCATAATTTGCACCTAGACGATAAACATCGACATCATAACCATGATCAGGTTCTCCAAAGAATAAGCTTGACGGGTATTTTTTATAGTCACCTTTGCTATATGGGATGCCCTGTTGACGGATGTATTCACGATGTTGATAGCTGGCAATGACAGATAAATCATCTTTATCGCCTAAATCAAAATTGTAAGATGGAGCGATATATTGATTTTTAAAATAAACATGGTCAGTCGGGTCATCTTGATCAGAGATCCGTCCTACAATACGAAAAGCCCCTTTTGCACGATTATCAGGTGCGTAGTTCAGGTCAAATGTACCTTCTTTTAAACCATAGCTTCCATAACTTAATGCGCCTTTATAAGCGGTTTCTGCTTGCGGTCGTTTGCTGGTTAAATTGACTAAACCGCCTGGCAGCGCCAAACCAAAACCAACTGAGGTTGGGCCTTTGACCACTTCAATAGACTCTAAGCCAGAAATATCTTCCGCTCTTAAAACATTATCTGATGCTTGAATACGCAACCCATCAATATAAGTTTGTGAACTGGATATTTGTCCACGAATAATAAAGTCATCCCAGCCTCTTCGCCCATATTGACCAGAAGTCACACCTGCCACACCTTCTAAAGCTTCGGCTACTGTTTTTGCTTGCTTTTGTTCAATTTGCTGATTGGTGATCGCACTAATCGACTGAGCTGTTTCAAATAAAGGCGCTTTAGATCGCAATACCGCACTTGCTGTTTTTGCTGCATAGGCTTTTTTATCACTGTCTGCTTGTACGGTAATCGTTGGCAATTTATTGCTTACAGCGTTTTGCGCTATATCTGATTCTGACTCAGCATGAGCGGTGGATAGCATGATGGCAAAAACTGAAAATGCGAGGGAGGATTTATTAAATTGCATTAAACAATGACCTAAAAACTTGAAGCATAATTATAATCATTTTCATTTATATTTATCACTTTTTTTTACGCTTTCCTTTTAATGATATAAGTTTGAAACGAAACACGCTTTAAATAAAACATGATTTTTCTAATGATTCGACTATCTCAATCACATCATTGATAAGTTAGGCTTATTCTTTTATAACGATCGGTCAAAAATTAATAATAGTGTTTATTTAGATGTTTTATTTTGCAGATGACTCATATATTGAGTTGGGCTTAAACCTAGAACTCGATGAAACATGGTGGTGAATGCAGCCGGATTTTTAAAGCCAAAATCATAAGCAATGTGCTGTATTGGCTGATTTTGGATCAATTTTTCCAGACTTAACAGTACACAAGCATGTTGTCGCCATTTTGAAAAAGACATCCCGACTTCACTTTTAAACAGCCGACTAAAATGCCGCTCGCTGATATAAAGTTGTGTCGCAATTTCTTCGGGTGATAAATGAATATTGGGCTGCTTTAAGAACTTTTGGCAAATTTCTAAAATGGCTTTATTTTCCGGCAAAGGTAAATGCAGTTCAATTTTTTCGGAAATTCCCAGCTCAGTTAAAATCAATTCTTGAATCAGCTCATCATGTCTAGAAAGCGGTTCATTTAACGCTGGTGCTTTTAAAAGTAATTGTCGAAGCAAAGGCGAAATTGACAGCACTTCGCAACATTCAATCTGCCTCGGGACGTATTCAGGAAGAATATACAAACTACAGGTTTTAACATTAAACAAAGTCAATTGATGCGGAACTTGTGGTGGAATCCAAACTGCCCTTTCTGGAGGAATGATCCAGTTTCCTTGTGGTGTTTCTACATGCATCACACCCTGAGCAGCATAGAGTAATTGTGCTCGTTTATGGCTGTGCATCTTCAACACATAATACTCAGCGTACTGCGTTTCTATCGCAATCATTTTATGTTTTAAATGCTCAACACTATGAATCAAGATTTGTTTCATATCCATGTCTGATTTGAGTAATTAAATGCGGAATATAACAAATTTTACCAATCGAGAAATCCTTAAACTGGTATTTATTTTGAAAGATCTCTGTGTATGGAACTCTATCTTATTTTATTGGTTGCAGGATTTGTCAGTGGCATACTCACCATATTATTTGGTTTTGCTGGTGGCTTTGTTGTTGTTCCTTTGGTTTATTCGACAATTCGTATGCAATATCCAATTCATTCTACGGCCTATGATTTAGCTTTTAAAAGTGCGGTTGCAAGCTCATTATTGTTGATGGTGATCAACTCTGGTTTGGCAACTTATCAACAATATAAACAGCGAAAAATACACAAGCAGTACCTGTTCCCAATCGCATATTGGATTGCTGCTGGCGCAATTTTAGGCACTTTACTTGCCCTGAATATTTCATCACACGTGTTAAAATGGGCTTTTGCGCTCTATTTGTGTATAACAATTTTTGATTGTCTGATTCGTCAATTTAAACAACCCCACTCAAATCCACAAGCAATAAGATTACTTACCAAAAAAGAACAAGGCTTAGGCGGCATCTTTATCGGTGGGATTGCATCAGCGTTGGGTGTCGGAGGCAGTGTGATGACTGTTCCTCTGTTCCGTCGCTGTGGTTTGGATATGTCTTCAGCCGTTGCCCTTGCAAATCCTTTGAGTATGCCTGTTGCCATAGCCGGTTGTATCACCTTGATCATTGGGCAAATTATCCTACCACAACATTTAGGAACGCATTTTGTTGGTTATTTTTATTACCCTGCTTTAATTGCATTGATTATAGGCGGCTTTTTAGGCATGAAACTGGCAATACAATGGACCGGAAAATTATCTAATCAAATGCATGAGCGAGGTTATATCCTGTTACTCACGCTGGTTTTAATCAGTATTTTATTTCAATAGGAAGACTGGTGGCATACAGACTTGAGGCTTATGTCTTGCGCCCAAGTTTTTTGGAGCTAGTGGGCGATTTAACAGACGCACAGCCAAGAAAAATGATTCAAATGAACAGACCTTACGTTGCCTAGAAATGAACAGTTAATCACCCCCTAATACATATAAATTAATCTGCGGTTTTGTTTGTATTGTTTAATCATACATGGTGGTTCTATCGTGTGGCGACATGGATGTCGCCGTTGAGCGGGGGTATAGGACGTACCCCTCGCTCAAAATGAGCAAAAACAAAGCACTGCTTTGTTTGCAGCGCAAGGTTTGGCATCCCCTACGAAAAGTGAGGCATTGCCTACACAAATCTATTTAAACTTTAAATGTAAGGTGTGGCATTGCAAGCTTTATAATCATACAAATCCATTTTTATAGAACGCTGATACTTTTAAATTTGATCTATGGCTTAATTGAGTAACATTTAAAAAAACGCTAGCTAATTTTAAACATGACTATCCGTGAAGAAGTTTTCAGTTTTGGCACAATTGACATTAGTGTCGTGAGCATCAACCCCATTCGATGCCAGCCTTTAAATTGATTAAACAAATAAGTCCGCACATGTTTAAGTTTGGGATGCCATGTTTCAATGTCTTTTTCATCATCCAAACCAAACTTAAATGTAGCTTTGGTTTTACTCACAGTATCGTGTAAAGCAGACTTAATACTCATCCAAGCATTGAGCATGTCAAAATGCAGTTCAGCACCTGAAAAACGTTCAGCTAAAGCTGTTAACACCTGTTGATTTTGTGCTTGATTGAAGTACATCAATACCCCTTCGATCACAAACATAAAATGACCATTGGGATGCGTTTCTTTTAATTGATCCATCCATGTGGTCGATAACATTGAACTTGCAATAAAGTGTTCATTTTTATGCGCGGGAATAAGTTGCTGACGTTGCTCAATCACTTTAGCAATATCCAATTGATAAAACTCAGCATGTTCAGCACTTTTACCGATACGTTGTATACGGCTATCTAAACCACAGCCTACAAATACAATAATCGGCTGATGATTAAGATAATGATGAAGCTGAATAAAGTCTTTAACTTTCTGATCAAAATGTGTTGAACGCAATGCAACACCAACAGACGTGGCCTTCTTATTTTTATATTTTGAAAAATCATAATCAATTTTTTCCACCAACTCACAGGCTGTTTGGTCATTAATTAAAGGATTTTTTTTCTGCGTTTCAACGGATTTGGCATATAAGGTAATCAATAGCGTGTCGGCAATGTCATCCTGTAAGTTAAGCGATATTTTTTTCATTACATATTCCTCATGTCATTTAGATTTATTTTTTGCAAATAATGCTTTGGGTGATTTTCCATAAAAACGAGTAAACGCAACTGTAAAATTATTGGGATATTGATAGCCCACCTTCCACGCTACTTGAGCCACGTGCAAACCTGACTCAAGGAGGCTGTGGGCTTGTTGCATCCTCAATTGCAATAAATATTCAGTCGGATTGACCCCATACAGCTTGATAAAACAGGCTTTGAATTTATATACATTCATACCGATCACACTGGCGATATACTGCATCGTCAATGCTTGATCTAATTGATTGATCATTAAAGCTTTGGCTTTTTCCAAATTTTGCACATCCTGCATACTCAAGTTTGCAGATGAGACTACTGATTCATCAGGCGCAATTAACGGCAACTGTTCTGATAACAAACTCAGTGCATGAATATGTTGTTGTAAGCTATGTTGTGGTTGGTAGTTGCGCTGTACGAGTGAATGTGCCAATGCGCAAGCATGGACTTTAGTGGTCATTGAAACAGGCTGAAAAGCGATTGGATGGATATGGTTTGGGAAAAATAAGGTCTTGAGCTGTTGTGAACTTAAATATTTACTCAAAAATTCCGAAGTCATAATCAAGCGAAGTTGAGAAACCGTCTGCTGTTTTTGATAGTGACGTATTCCTTCAATAGATGGAAAAGTATTGATACTGATATGGTCAGTTTTAAAACTGAGCTGTTCTGTATTCTTACTCTGATATTTTGAGCACCCTTGTAAGCCAACGGTCAATACCATCACGGGTTTTGGGTGTGTTGCTTGGGTTTCTTCTTCTAATGCATATTGAGGACAATAGTGTAATTGGTTAAGCAGCAAGCCAGCTTCAATCTGTAAAGTGTCTGCATAGCAATAACCAAAATCTTCAGGCAAGCCAATACGTTGTTGCCGTGATGAAATCTCTTGAACCGAACGCTCTACATCAACCCGTACACGATGATGTAATTGTGTCATCACTCAATACTCCATCTAGCTGAAAACTTCATTCCGCATAGTATTTTCTATAATCCGCATATAATAAATAATAATCATTCTCATTTATTGAGTCATCATATCGTATCTTTGGATCGAATGTCTAGACTGAATGTTCTCGGCATTCCATATGCAATTTTAAAAGGTGCTTTTAATGAATTTTTCTCTAAATCAGGCTGTACAAATACTGACTCAACCTCATCCTTTACATTTGATTTGGCAAATTTACCTGTCACAAATACAGGCACAAGCCTTAGATTTTTCAATTGAAAAAAAGCTCTTTGCATCATTATTTCAATTTGAAGATGCCACAGTCCTAGCAAAGAAACATGCTTTGCATCCGCAAAATACCGATTATCTGTTACAGCTATTGGCTAGTTTACAACTGTTAGACACCCAGTTTGACCCAACCAGACAGGCTATGCTTTATCGTATTAAACCAGCACTTAAAGACTACGTTGATCCAATATCAGATCAGTATTGTGTTGATGCGTTGTTATATCGACAACAAGTGATTCAGTCTGTTGCTGGTCAACTTTCTGTATCTTTTTCTCGTGATTTCCAAGCCCAATCTCGAACACCAGAAACGATCGGATCTGCATGGGCACAAGCGGCTCAAATACAAATTGCCCAAGAACAAAACGCTGTTACAGTTCACATTGCAGATGTGCTTTCTGATGTAGTCCGTGAATTTAAAACAGCAAGGCATTTTCTTGACGTCGGTGCTGGCGCTGGGCGAGTTGCGATGCATATGGCTAAAAAGTATACTCAACTTGAATGTACCCTTTTAGAGCTTCCGCATGTCATCGAGGTAATTCGACCTACTTTAACAAACCATCCAGCACATCAACGCTTGCATTGTTTAGCCGCGGACTTGCAAAGCTTAGACTTTCAAACTTTAAAATCTCAACCCCAATACGATATTATTTGGTGCTCATCTGTACTGCATTTTGTCAATGATTACGCTTTAATTTTAGAAAAACTGCTTGCAGCTCTATCACCCAATGGCGTATTAATTTGTTGTCATGCCGAAATTGACCCGTCTCAATATGATGCAGATATTCAGAGCTATTATCTGAATATGCGTATGCAAGGCAATTACATTCCACAAAAGGACGACATTTATCGCAGCTTAAAGCAACTGGGTTGTCAGCACATTGAAACGATCGAGAATGTGCAATTCCCTGTTGCGCCGGTTGATGTACTGATTGCGCGGAAATAGGTTATAAAAAAGCGAGAAGTAAAACCTAATCCTTAAATCAAATTTACTTCTCGTTAATGTCATACTGCTATGTCAAATATTGAATTTAAACGCATTAGAATTTCTGCGAAATACTCACCTTATAATCCAGTCCTGTACCTGTCATATACTCACCCAAATACATTTTGTAATCACGATTAAATAGATTATCAATCGAGAAATTCAACGTCGGGCCTTTTGCACCAATTGGCTGCCAGTCTGCATAAACGCTATGTAGTGAATAGCCTTTGGTTTTGGGTAATGAAAATGAAGATGCCGCGATCGACTTATCATTATCTGAAAGGCTTCGATCTTGTGCAGCAACAAATATCCCTCTCCATCCCATGGTTAAGTGATGTTCAGGCACATTCACCCCTAAAGTCGCTGTGGCTTTTTTCGGTGGAATATTGGTCATCCATGTTTTTTGATCAAACCACGGATTTACCGGGGAATTATCACGTTGTCCGCGAATATAAGCATAGGTTAAACCTGCAAACCAAGTCGGCTGGTTATAAAACGCTTCGGCTTCATAGGCTTTGATGGTGTAATCGGTCACATTCCGATAAAAACCACGATCATAATTGCCTTTACAGTCTGCTACGCTGCCTTTTCCAGTATTTACATTGTTTTCTGCTTGGGCTTTACAAAATGTTGAGCGATTGCGGAATATTTCATCACCCCCGCGATTATGATGATAAGTTAAACGCACTTGCAGATGATCTTCATCACTGAATACATCATCAAAATTCATCTCATTTCCGACACGAATCGCCAACATTTTTTCAGGAAGTAAATAACGACTGGTCGATGGAACAGTGGTCGCTGCGGATTGCACATAATATTGCTCATCAACACGAGGCGCACGCCAAGTTTTACTCACGTTAGCAAACCATGTCATGTAGTCGGTCTGTTTCCAAGACATCGCTAAACGTGGAGACCAGCCCGTATAGGTTTTACTGGAATAATCATGCCCAGCCGCTGGATCATTAAATCGTGATGCACGATTTGGCTTGCCGTTATTTTCAATATGATCATAACGTAGCGATGGGGTAATGACGAAATTGTGAATCTGATATTGATCTTCAATAAATGCACTCAGCATTTGTTGATCACCAGCAGGCATATAGTTCGGTTCATAATAACCAAAATTATAATCGGGCTTTTTGGCATTATTCTTGTCATAAATCAGCGAGTTTTGTTCCATTTTCTGGTATTGCGCACCGACTTTTAATTTATGCGTCCCCAGTTTTGTTGCAATATCACTGATATTACTCATTTTTAATGCTGTATTGGTATAGGTTACCCAGCTTTCATTACCTAACAGTGCCGCTGAACCTGTCACACTTGGCAAGCGTAGATCATGCTGATAGGTTTTGGAATAAGATGCGACAGCTTTTAAGTTTAGATATGGGTTAGCGTCTGGATTGAATTCATAACTTGCAGAATAGCTGGTATCTTCCTGATCACGGTCGACCAAACGGCGTTTCCAAGCCTCATCATAACCATATTTGGCAATATCAGCTTCAGTTGGCACTGCATCTTGATCACGCATGGCAGCAAAAGGTTCCCAGCCTTCATGTCCGCTACGCATGGCATTTAAAGAAATTTTATGACCATCGGCTGGATAAACATTCAGTTTGGCTAAATAGGTTTCCTGCTCTTGCCCAGAATATAAAAACTCACTGCCATCAGGACGCTTTACATTTCCGCTGTCTCGGTTGGTATAGTAAAACAGACCATCGACCAGCCCATTGTCGGCTTTACCATATACTGCACCTGTATAAGTATTTTGGCTGTTGTTGGAAAAACGTGAATATTTTAAAAATGCGCCAATATTTTTACCATCATCCAGCAAGTCAGTGGCATCTTTAGTTTCCAGTGTAACCTTACCCCCAAAACCACCATTTCCGACTTCAACATTATGTGGTCCTTTATCCACCGTAATTTTCTTTAAAATCTCAGGTTCAATAAAGACTGAACCTTGTCGATATTTATCAAATGTTTTAACAGAATCATCCAAGGTGATTGGCACATCAGCGACACCGCCCATGCCGAGAATATTAATCGTTTGCCCTCCCGGACGTGGAGATCCTGCTGAACCTACACTGGGCATATGATCGAGCAATTGCGCAACATTATTAGCCTGATAACGATCAATCGCCTTTTGATTGAGTACGCTCTGACCAAATTGTATCGTATCTTTTTTTACTGCCTCGACCACAATCGGGGTCATCTGATAAATTTGGTTTTCAGCACTTGTGGTTGATGTTGTTGTTTTATCCGTTGCTGCTTTCGCTGTATTGACTACAGGTACTTGTGTAGTGACAGGCTTTTCAATGAGTAGATAACCTGCCGAAGTTTTTTGAATCTGGAATGGCGTATTTAGCACCAATAATGCAAAAGCTTGATCTAGGGTATATTTACCCTTCATCGTCTTTACCCGATAACGATTGGTTTTTGCAGGATCTAACAACAAGGATACATTGGCTTGCTGTGCCAAGCTATTTAAAGCTTGGGTTAATGAACCGCTTTGCACTTGATAAAAGCCAACAGGCGAAGCGTTATTTGCATGCGTTTGTATACTGATTGCACTCATAGACAGTGCGATTGCAACAGCCAACGCAACTGGCTTTATTGCATTCTGATATAAAGATTGAGACATTTTCTACCCACCCAAGGTTAAATGATAATCATTAACTTCATTTAGTTAAAATAATCTGTGTTTTCATGTGTTCTAAGTTATATGACGAAGCAGAAACAAAAAAACCGCAATCAATTGCAGTTTTTTTAAATTTTAACGTTCTAAAGTATCAGCAAACCTAAGCTTCCCCACTAAAACCATTACACAAAAAATTAGTTGTACATCAATGTATAATTAATTTTTGCTTGCACATTTTGAGCATCGACAATCCCGGTCTTGGAAACATACGCAATATTATAAATGATCTGAATATTACCACTAGAATTTAAAACTTGACTGCTCTCCTGAGTTCCCCAGAGTGCAGAAAGATCTATGATGCGAGAAGCTTGAGTGTAAAGTCGAATAAAAACTGGATTTGTAGCAGAAGCACCACCGGCACCTGTGGCTTTATTGACCAATAAACTCTTATCCGTTGTATCCAAATCATCTGGTGAAATTGCACTCAGATGTACCCCTTTTAAGGCTTTACTTGTTGCTGCATCACAGTTAGCTGTACCCGTCGCATTTTTTAAATACATAGCATAGCCGAACTGCGTTGGTATTTGAGTTGTAGGACTAAACCTAGATTTAGGTAAAGTGGGCAAGGTAACTGTTAGATCTTTCAAACCGCTTACACCACTACCACCTTGTAATGTACATGTTCCGTCAGTAATAACACCATCGACTCTAATGGTTCCATCTACAGCAAATACTTGCGTACATACCAAGCTTAAAGCCAAAGCACTCAATGTGGGTAAAGTGAGTTTATTCATTGAAATATTCCCATAAAGCTTGAATCATTTTTAAGTTGTTTTAATCTTCAACAAACCGAAGCTTCCCTCACTTCAGTCAACAAACACAAATTTAATTATAGTGCAAGGTATAATTTATCTTTGCTTGCACAGTTTGCGCATCGACAATCCAATTCTTAGCAGCGTAATTTACATAGTAAGTAATGGATGTACGAAGACCGAAATGAAAAACAATGCTTTTTGCCTGTGTTCCCCAAGGTGCAGAAAAATCTACCTGTCTAGCAGAACCAACACCAGTATCGGTATTTATTTGAATAAAAATAGGATTTTTAATGGATACATCTGCAGCTTTATTGACCAATAAAGTCTTATCATCTACATCCAAGTCAGTTGGTGAAATTGCACTGAGATGTATCCCTTTTAAAGCATAACTTGTTGCGGCATCACAGGCACCAGTACCATCAGCATTTCTTAATTCCATCATAAAGTACACTGACATTGTATTAAACTTTGATTTAGGTACAGTGGGTAAGGTAAGCGTTAAATCTTTATTACCACTTACACCACTACTACCTTGTAATATACATGTTCCATCCGTGATAACACCATTGACTCTAATGGTGCCATCTACAGCAAATACATTGCTACATATCAAACTTAAGGCCAAAGCACTCAATGTGGGTAAAGTGAGTTTATTCATTAAATCAGCCTTATGAAGCTTTAATAAATGCGATAATTTAACGATTCTGTTATTCACATTACGAGACATGATAATTTCCACGGAAATAGATACATCTAAAGATATAAACGCTGTTGCTGTTTACTTTAAGCTGCTGCCTATTTCAAGGTTTCGCCGATTTTAATATTTATTTTTATTTTAAAATTCCGCTAATTTAAAATAAAATCATATCCTGACAAAAACATATCTATACCACAATATTTTTAAGTTGACTTTTTCTCATGAAAATACATTACGAAAAATCATGAATACTTATTAAACATTAAAATTCAATATTTTAAATAAAACAAATGATAAAAAATTTAATTTTATTTAAATTTTAAACACCATTTACAACATATCAAAATATGACTCAACATCAATAAAATCATTTTCCTCACTATAAATTTAAATCGACCAAAATAATATTTTTGTCGATTTCAGCAATACAGATCAGAGGATTAACAAGCTTTCTTATTGAGATTTTCTATACGCATCCAAAGTGATGCCAATCAACAGCATTCACTGAATATCAATTAAACCGTTTTGCTTTTTATAAGATATCTTTTATAAATCAAAAAATGATCCTATGGAATGAATCATATTGGTATTGAAAGTCCCTTCTCCCGTTGGGAGAAGGCTAGGATGAGGGGGATTTTATGTTGATTTATGGTTCTAAAAAGAACTTATGAAAGCAGCCTAGTGATGAAGCAAAAAAACCGCAATGAATTGCAGTTTTTTCAAATTTCAACTTTCTAAAGCATCAGCAAACACTGACTTCCCTGCTAAAACCAACACAAAAAATTAGTTATACATCAATGTATAATTTATCTTTGCTTGCACAGTTTGAGCATTTACAATCCCTGTTTTGGAAGCATACTGTACACGGTAATAGACAAATGTATGACTACTAAGATGCTGAACTGTACTTTTTGCCTGAGCTTCCCAAGACGCAGAAAAATCCACAGGCATTGAATCCACCGTATAAAATTGGATAAAAACAGGATTCGCAACAGAAGCACCAGAGGCTTTGTTGAGCAATAAAGTTTTATCGGTTGTATCCAAGTGATCTGGCGAAATCGCACTGAGGTATATACCTCTAAATGCTCTTCTTGTTGCTATGTCGCAGAAGTCTGAACCCGTCGCATCTCTTAAATAAATATTAAAGCCCATAAGAAATGGCTCTCGATTTGACGGTGTAAAGGTTGATTTAGGTAGCGTGGGTAAGCTAACCGTTAGATCTTTTAGACCACTTAGAATGCTATTTTCTTCAGCTCGTAATGTACATGTTCCATCAGTAATAACACCATTGACTGTAATGGTGCCATCTACCGCAAAAACTTGGGTACACGCTAAAGTTAAAGCCAAAGTACTCAATGTTGCTAAAGTCAGTTTCTGCATTGAATTACCCCCATAAAGCTTTATATTTTTTTAAGTTACTCAATCACCAATAAACCTATGCTTCTCTACTAAAACCAACACACAAAAAATTAGTTATACATCAATGTATAATTGACAACCGCTTGCACATTTTGAGCATTTACAATTCCAGTCTTGGAAGCGAGTCCTACAAAGTATTGTAGATATATTCTACCTCCACTAGTACGGATTGGACTTTTCGCCTGTTTTCCCCAAGGTGCAGAAAGATCTACAGGTTCAAAATTCATATTGGATAGTTGAATAAAAACAGGATTTGCAGTAATAGTACCTATGGCTTGATTAACCAATAAAGTTTTATCAGTGTCATCTAGGTCAGTTGTTGGTGAAGTTACACTGAGGTGTATCCTTAAAGGCTTGAGTTGTTGCTGCATCACAGTTAGCTGTACCTGTAGCATTGGTTAAAAACATATGAATACCGTACCGCACTCTTGGTATTGGGTTTGTAGGCGTAAATGTCGATTTAGGCAGCGTGGGTAAGTTAACTGTTAGATTTTTTAAGCCAGTTATTGGATCAAGACTAGCTTTTAAGGTACATGTTTCATCAGTGATAACACCATTGACTGTAAGGGTTCCATCTAGCGCAAAAACTTGGGTACACGCTAAAGTTAAAGCCAAAGTACTCAATGTTGCTAAAGTCAGTTTCTGCATTGAATTACCCCTTTATAAAGTTTGAATCAATAATTTGCGATAAATATTATTTTATTCACATTATAGAAAAGAAAATCTCGATATAAATAAACACTATTAAACATAGGTAAACTGCGTTACTGTTTGTTTTAAGCATCTATTCATTTTAAATCCCTTTTATTTTAAAACCCTACTCACTTTAAAATATCGTTTAATTTAAACGTAAAATTATTTTAAAATTTAACCAATCACTATTTATTTTTATTTTAAATCTCGACCAATTTAAAATAAAACCTTATCCTTACAAAAATACATCAACATCACAATAGTTTATAAATTAACTTTTTATCATATAAATACATTACATAAAATCATGTATAAATTTTATTTTTAAAATTCAATATTATAAACAAATAAAATGGTAAAATTTAAGTCATTATTTTAGTTTTAAACAGTATTTTTAACATACAACAATGAGAGAAAAATAAATAAAATTATTTTTATTAATATATTTTTAATTCAACCAAAATAACATTTTTGTCATTTTGAAGTAATATAAATCACATGATCACCAAGCTTAGTGATTTTAATTGGATATTGAGTCACCAATAACCGTAGCGTTTGATCTAAATCCTGCTTCGCATTAATCACCCCACTGACTTTATAATCTTTTAGGGTCGAATGATTAAATATTAAATATTGATGATGATAACGCCCCAAGTTGGTCAGTAAATCAGCTAAAGGAAGTTGATCTGCCAATATCTGATGTTTATCCCAAGCAAACTCGGTAGATGCAATATCCAACTCAGAAATCGGACTTAAACCAAGTGGATCAGCGCTAATTTTTTCACCTTGTTTGACCACTTTTACTTGAGAATTTTGAGCCAATGAGTGAGTTTCTACCTTTGAATGCAACATATTTAACACACTACTATTTGAGTACTGATAAACGATAAATCGTGTACCGAGCGCTTTAAAATCAGCTTGAGCTGTATGAACAATTAAAGGGCGTTGTGGGTCTTTAGCAACATCAATATAAATGTCCCCTTGGACTAAATTGATTTGTCTTTTTTCAGCGGTAAAATCAAGTTTAATGGCAGATTTTGCAGCTAAAGTCACTTTGGAACCATCTTCCAAGGTAATGGAATGCATTTGCCCTATCTCAGTTTTATAATCAGCCATGTAGTAAGACATCATTGTTGAATGAGCAGTGAAATAAACAACACCACCGATACTCACACAGAATACCAATACTTTGCTAAACAGTTGTAAAATATGTTTTTTACTTTGTTGGCTGACTTTCATTGAATTTCGAACGTTTTGGCTGGATATGCCATGCGTTGTCGAAAACTGTTGCATCGTTTCAGAAAAATTAAGCATTTGATCGAGTTGATCATGATGTTCAGGATACTTGCTTCGCCATGCCTCAAACTCAATTTGTGCTTGTTGACGTTCATGCAAATCATCGGTATTTAAACGAACAATCCATAAAGCCATCTCTTTCTGTAGCTGTTTAGCGTTCATTTAGCCCTAGCTCAAGCAAATTGTTTTTCGCCTCATAACATAACTGTAAGCATTCAGCTAAATAGAGCTGTGTCGTGCGTAATGATTTACCAATCTCAGTGGCAATTTCACTCTGACTATAGCCTTCAAAGTAATACATGATAAATGCTTTTCGAGTCAGTGCTGTTGTATCCTGTAAAGCGATGGTGAGAAAATCTAAAATAAGTACAGCCTCTTCAATTTGATTTGAAGTGACTAAAAGATCTTGATCTTCCGTATGCTGTTTGAGTGTTTCTAAATAATTTTGCTCTAAAATATAACGACGATGCTTATCAATCAGCAGATGTTTTGCCACATTGACCAAATATGCGCGCGGTTCTTGAATTGAAAAAAGCTGTTTGGTTTGCAGCAATTTGACAAAAGTATCTTGAACCAGATCTGCGGCAGTAAAAGGATATCTAACACGCGAGTTCAACCATTGTTTCAGCCAATCATGGTGATCCAAATACATCTCTTGCAAGATTTGTTGCCGCGATGGTGTGGGGAGAATTGGAATCATAAAATTAAATAAAAATTCTAAACAATAATAATTATCGTTTACATTTTGTGATTTGTAAATGCTATCCTAAAGAACTTTTTTGTAAGCTCTGTTGCGGTTTTTATCCAGTTCATTCGTCATCTCTCATATAACCCATTTTTTCATAGACTTTTTTAAATAAGAGAATTACATGAATCAAGCACTGATCACTGAACCCAATGCCAATGCGCAACAAGAACTCAGTTTAGCTATGCGTCTCAAATTACAGACCGCAGATGAGCATGAAAGAATGCATACGCTGATGGCAAAAGCAGACGTATTTTCAAGTTTAGAAAAATACGCTTTATTCACCTTGTCTCAGTATTATTTTCAACTTGAAATCGAGCATTTATTTCAACTAGATCAAGTGGCTTTACATATTACCGACCTTGATATCCGTGGTCGTTCTGCACAAGCACTGTTAGATCTACAAGATTTAGGCATTCAACCCCAAGGCCAAACTTTAGAAAGTTTAAATGTAACGTTCCCTGCTGCTTTAGGCTGGATTTATGTTTCAGAAGGATCAACTTTAGGCGCGGCATTTTTATTTAAACAAGCGCAGCAACGTTTAGGCTTAAGTGCTGAAAATGGTGCGCGCAATTTGGCAGCTTACCCTGAAGGTCGAGCAAAGGTTTGGAAACGATTTGTTCAAGCATTAGATCAAGCCGAGCTCAGCCCTAGCCAAAAAGACGAAGTTATTCAAGGCGCACTGAATGCATTTAAATATTTTGGCAATGCCTTAATCAATTTAGAACAGCTTAAGTAATTCTATTGCAGTGAAAATTTTTAATTCATTTGTGTAAGCAATAGAACTTTAATAAAGCAAAAAATGATCATGTGGAGCAAATTCATTTTGGTATTGAAAGTCCCTTCTCCCACTGGGAGAAGGCTAGGATGAGGGGCTTTTATGTTGATTTACGGTTTTAAAAAGGCCGAATGAAAGAAGCCGAATGTCTTACTCTTGTACGGTCTTGTCTTTGCACTACAAACAAAGCAGTACTTTGTTTTTGCTAATGTTGAGCAAGGGATACTCCTATACGCCACGATAGCTACGCCTTGTTGGATTCAATGAAGAAAAGGTACTTACACTGCCCAGCCTAAGTTGCAAAGTTTAAATTTAATTTGCGTAAACAATAGATCTTTCATAAATCAAAAAATGATTATATGGCGTAAATCATTTTGCTATTGAAAGTCCCTTCTCCCACTGGGAGAAGGCTCTTTCAATAACAATATGATTCACTCAACATGACCATATTTTAATAGATGGAAGCGTTCTAATATTCCAGTGTTCAATATCTTTTAAAATTGCCTCAACAACATCGTTTTCAAACTAGGTTATCTATAGCCAATCTATTACAATGGCTTCTTTTATTCAGCACAGCATATTTTGAATCGCTCATCTTCCCAATTAAAACGTGGACTTAAAAATCGTCATATCCAATTGATCGCTATGGGTGGCGCTGTGGGTACAGGATTATTTTTAGGTTCTGCACAAGTCATCCAATCTGCTGGTCCTTCGATTATTTTAGGCTATGCCATTGTCGGTTTGATTGCCTTTTTAATCATGCGCCAAATGGGTGAAATGATTGTAGAAGAACCTGTTGCAGGTTCATTCAGTTATTTTTCACAAAAATATTGGGGAAAATTTCCTGGCTTTTTATCTGGCTGGAATTACTGGGTAATGTATATTTTAGTCGCCATGACTGAACTTACAGCGGTGGCTAAATATGTGCATTATTGGTGGCCGCATATTCCCGCTTGGGTCTCCGCTTTATTTTTCTTTGTCATCGTGACTGGTTTTAATCTAGGCAATGTTAAATTTTATGGTGAATCAGAATTTTGGTTAGCCATTATCAAAGTTGTTGCTGTGATTTCGATGATTGTGTTTGGTTTATATCTTTTGCTCACAGCAGGTGCGGATTCAACTGCAACTGTGGCAAACCTCTGGCAACATGGCGGATTTTTCCCACATGGTTTTTCAGGGCTATTTTATATGCTGGCCTTTTTAATGTTTGCATTTGGCGGCATTGAATTGATTGGGATGACGGCTGCCGAAGCAGAAAACCCTGAAAAAAGCATACCACAAGCAGTCAATCGCGTGATTTTCCGTATTTTGGTTTTTTATGTGGCTTCTCTTGCCATCATCATGTCATTAATTCCATGGAATCAACTTGATCTTGGCGGTTTAGATAAAAGTCCCTTTGTAATGATTTTCAGCCAACTGGGCTTAGGTTGGGCAGCACATTTACTCAATTTTATTATTCTAACTGCCGCACTTTCGGTATATAACAGTGGTATGTATGCCAATAGTCGTATGCTGTATGGGCTTGCAGTACAAGGCAATGCACCGAAGATGTTTGCAAAAGTCAGCAAACAAGGTGTACCAATCACTGCGGTGATCTTCTCTTCTATACTGATTTTTGGTTGTGTATTACTAAATTATTTTGTGCCTGAAGAAGCATTAAGTCATCTGATGTATTTGGCTGTTGCTGCTCTGGTTTTAAACTGGGCACTGATTAGTTTTACCCATTTAAAATTTAAACGTGCTAAAAAGTTGGAAGGGACAAGGGTAAAATTTCCCTCATTGTTTTCACCCGTAAGCAATTATATTGTTTTAGTTTTTATCAGTATGATCCTATATATCATGTGGGTGCAAAACTTTAAAGAATCGGTCATTTTGATTCCAATCTGGATTATTGTGATGTTTGGATTATTTAAAATTTTGAGTTGGAATAAATCACGTTAGTATTTTAAAGGCTTATTTAGGATCTGTTGACATTTCATACCTATAACATTCAAATGTTAATATCCATAAGCTCAAGTGGGTATGAATGAAGCAGGGTCTTTTGGAAAATTTTATGACACAAGATACAAAACGAAATAAAGGTTCATCGATCACACGAGTACTTGAGATTTTAGAAGCCATTAGTGAAGCAAAACATCCCCCTTCCCCACTTGATCTCTCTTTAGCCCTTGATATTCCAAAGCCCAGTATTCATCGACTCATCCAACTATTAGAAAAAGAAGGTTATGTCAAAGTAGATTTACATGGTGGCTTGTTGGTGGGTGGAAGAGTCAAACAACTATTATTTAATGTTTGGGAAAATGAAAAATTTAGAATTGAACGGTTTTCTATTTTAGAAAAACTGTCAAATAAGATTGGCGAAACCTGTGGTATAGCAATCCTACAAGATAATCATATGTTGTATGTAGACCGTATACAGACAAACTGGCCATTACAGGTATATTTACCCGTCGGTTCAACAGTGCCTGTCTGGTGTACATCAAGTGGCAAACTTTTTTTAAGCCATTTATCCGCAGAAAAAAGGAAAAATATTCTAAAAAATATTCCAATCACCCAGTACACCAAAAACACCATTACAGATCTTAATTTGCTGGAATCTGAAATTCAGCGTATTGGCGTGACAAATTTAGGCACCGATAATGAAGAGTTTATCGCAGGGATGGTGGCCTGTTCAGTGCCTATACTCCACCCCAATGGTGAAATCATTGCCTGCTTATATACCCATGCGCCAAGTATTCGAAAATCCTTAGATGACTTAATCAGCTATCAAGATGCATTAAGAGATGCAGCCAATGATTTAAACATCTATATAAAAAATTCAATCGATTAAATAATAAAAGCTAGCGACTTAGAATACCCAAGTCTCTAGCTTTAAAAACTCAAGTCTTAAAATGATCCAAAATATGTTCCAAGTGTAATCACTCCAATCAACGCAAGTAGTGGAAAAATAACTGCGACCACAAACATGTCATAATAAGATTGCTTATGCGTAAGACCACAAAGTGCAATAATTGTAATCACTGCGCCGTTATGTGGAAGAGAATCTAAAGAACCTGAAGCCATAGAGGCAACTCTGTGCATTAATTCAGGTGAAATGCCAAAATCTTGTGCTAGATTCATATAGGTTTCACCCATCGTATTCAATGCAATACTCAAACCTCCAGACGCAGAACCTGTAATCCCAGCCAGTACATTGACCAAAATTGCTTCTGAAACCAGCGGATTACTTGGCGCTAAACCGACTAAAAAATCTTTTAAAATAACAAAACCAGCTAAAGATGCAATAACTGACCCATATCCCACTTCTGAGGCTGTATTAAAAATAGGTAAAAA
Source organism: Acinetobacter sp. 1125_18A (assembly GCF_052824985.1). Taxonomy (NCBI): domain Bacteria; kingdom Pseudomonadati; phylum Pseudomonadota; class Gammaproteobacteria; order Moraxellales; family Moraxellaceae; genus Acinetobacter; species Acinetobacter sp. 1125_18A. The sequence goes on along the minus strand of NZ_VTDG01000012.1, from coordinate 7,575 downwards.
TGAAGAAGAAACACCATTTTGAATACTGTCTCGAATATCATTAATCCGTTTCCAATTGAGCGCAATAATGGCAATACATGCGATCACCAATGCAGTAATAATCGACCAAAGACCAATCACAGAGTTTAGACTGGTGTGACCAAATTGAGCCGTGGCCAAATATGAAGTATCCATACTTGGAAAAATCACTTTAGATAATATTAAATTCGATAAAATCACCAATACAATCGGGATCATTGCAATCAGTAGGCTAGGATCTGAATGGGTTAAAATTTCTTTATGATGTTCAATATGATTACCATAACCTTCGCCTTGTTTTATCGAATGTTCAACTCTTCTATTCAGCCACCACATCCCCGTGATTAACATAAAAATCGAGGCAATGATGCCAAGCACAGGCGCAGCATATAGGTCTGTTTTAAAATATGGCATTGGAATTGCGTTTTGAATCGCAGGCGTACCAGGCAATGCGGTCATTGTAAAGGTTAATGCACCCAGCATGATTGCCGCAGGAATGAGTCGTTTAGGAATACCCAGTTCTTTAAATAATGCCGAAGCAATTGGAAATACAGCAAAGCCCACCACAAAAAGCGAAACACCACCATAGGTTAAGATTGCACAGGAAATCACAATCGATAACATCGCGCGATGATGCCCTAAGCGTTCAACAAAAAAAATTGCGATTGTGCGAGCTGATCCACTGTCATCCATGAGTTTGCCAAAGACAGCGCCTAACAGAAAAAGTGGAAAATATTTAATGATGTACCCACCTAGACCACTCATAAATACTTGCGAATAAAACCCTAATAATTCATGCGTCATCCCACTCCAAATGACCGCAAACAGTGCGAGTAAAGGCGCCAAAATAATGACACTAAAACCTTTGTAAGCTAAATACATGAGCAATACCAAGGACACTACTATTCCAAATAGTCCTATCATTCTAAACTCCATTTATTTAATTATATTGATACATAATGTATCGTTATATATGTATATCTAATTTTGAATGAGGAATCTAGACAAAATTCTTTTTCACTTTAAAAAACAGATCAAATTATTGTTATTTATAGATAAATAATTTTATTTAAATAAAATTCATAAAAAACCTGTTTACATATAATTTTATATTGATACGATACATATCAATATACAAATATTATAAAGCTAATTTACAGCATGCAACTTGGTCTTTTTTTAAATACAAAATGCATGTAAATGGAATGAAACTAAAATGGAGTTCGCTTATGTCACATACAATTTTATTGCCCAGATTTCTTGAAATCGGAAAAAATGCCCGACAGAAAATTCCTCACATTTTAAAAAGCTTAGGCTGTAATAAACCACTGATCATCACTGATCAAATGATGGTGAAGTTAGGCTATATCGCGGATATTCAAAAGATTCTTAAACATGAAAATATTGAAGCAGACTTTTTTGATCAAACCATTCCAGAACCCACCTCAAGTTCTATTGAAGCTGGGGTTCAGTTTATTCAAGCACATCAATATGATTCAATTATTGCTGTGGGTGGTGGTAGTCCGATTGACAGTGCAAAAGCCATTGGCATCTTAGGTCGCTATGGTGGAAAAATCCGAGATTATAAGTTCCCTAGACAAGTCAATGAACAAGGCTTACCAATTATTGCTGTTCCAACAACAGCAGGTACAGGTTCTGAAGCAACCAAATTCACGATCATTACCGATGATGAAAGTAATGAAAAAATGCTCTGTGTCGGTGCTGGTTTTATGCCCATTGCTGCGATTGTGGATTATGAACTGACGTTAAGTTTACCTGCCCGTACCACAGCAGATACGGGTATAGATGCTTTAACCCATGCGATTGAAGCCTATACCAGCAAAAAAGCCAATCTATATAGCGATACTCAAGCATTAGAGGCCATGCGCTTAATTGGCCCAAACCTTAAAAAAGTCTATTTTGATCCAAATGATGAAGCTGCCCGAGAAGCATTGATGCTGGGTGCAACATTGGCTGGTGTGGCTTTTAATAATGCATCTGTTGCCTTAGTTCATGGCATGAGTCGGCCTATTGGCGCGTTTTTCCATGTCCCGCATGGTTTATCGAATGCCATGTTATTGCCCATGATTATTGAATATTCAATACCTGCTGAACCTGAAAAATATGCGAACTGTGCCAAGGCCATGGGGGCAGCGCAGCAAAATGATTCTATTGAATCTGCCAATGCCAAGTTAATTGAAGCATTAAAAGACATTAATACATCCCTTCAAGTGCCAACTTTAGAAGCTTTTGGAGCAGATAAGCAATATTTTGACGAAGTTGTAAATACTATGGCAGAACAAGCACTTGCTTCAGGCTCACCAAGTAATAACCCTCGTCTTCCAACCAAAGAAGAAATCGTAAAACTTTATCAGCAATTATGGTCTTAATTTTTAACCAAAATAAATCAGGAGATCTCAATGAATACAATCGGGCATTTTATTAATGGACAACTTTCAACAGAAGCGAGTCGTAGCCAAAAAGTATTTAATCCAGCAACAGGTGAATCAAATTCTCAAGTGGCCATTGCCAGCCAAAAAACGGTACTTGATGCAATAGCGGCAGCAGAAAATGCCTTTCCGGCATGGCGTGATACCCCAGTGATCAAACGTGCGCGAGTCATGTTTAAGTTTAAAGAGTTGCTGGAAAAAAATGCCGATAAAATCTGTGAGCTGATTGGTTTAGAACACGGTAAAATTTGCCATGATGCAGCTGGGGAATTACAGCGCGGGATTGAAAATGTTGAATATGCTTGCGGTGCACCCGAATTTTTAAAAGGTGAATTCTCCAAAAATGTTGGGCCGAATATTGACTCTTGGAGTGAATTTCAACCTTTAGGTGTCGTTGCAGGAATTACCCCATTTAACTTTCCTGTGATGGTGCCACTTTGGATGTTCCCAATGGCAATTGTCTGTGGCAACTGCTTTATTTTAAAACCTTCTGAGCGTGATCCATCTTCAACATTATATATTGCTCAATTACTAAAAGAAGCTGGACTTCCCGATGGTGTCTTTAATCTGGTCAATGGCGATAAAGTTGCAGTAGATACACTTTTAAATGATCAGCGTATTCAAGCGGTTAGTTTTGTAGGCTCAACACCAATTGCTGAATATATTTATAAAACGGCCACAGCTGCCGGCAAACGCTGTCAAGCTTTAGGTGGGGCAAAAAATCACGCCATTATCATGCCCGATGCAGATGTTGATAATGTGGTGAATTCCCTCCTTGGTGCTGCTTTTGGTTCCTCAGGTGAACGGTGTATGGCGCTTTCTGTTGCGGTTGCAGTCGGTGACGAAATTGCAGATACCGTCATTGTTAAACTTCAAAATGAAATCAGTAAATTAAAATTCGGGCATTATGCTGATAAAAATAATGATTTTGGACCTGTGATTACGGCTGAACATAAAGCTAAAGTGATTGGTTTTATTGACAGTGCGGAGCAACAAGGTGCAAAAATTGTTGTGGATGGCAGACAAGCAAGCGTTGGCGATTATCAAAATGGTTTTTTTGTGGGGCCCACTTTAATTGATCAAGTTACCGCGAATATGCATAGCTACCAACAGGAAATTTTTGGCCCAGTCTTACAAATTATGCGGGTAGAGACCATGCAACAAGCCATGGATCTGATTGATAATCATGAATATGGTAATGGAACATGCATCTATACCCGTGATGGAGAAGCAGCACGTTATTTCTCAGACCATATTAAAGTAGGTATGGTAGGTATCAATGTTCCTTTGCCTGTACCTGTTGCTTATCATAGTTTTGGTGGTTGGAAACGTTCACTCTTTGGTGATTTATATGCGTATGGTCCAGATGGTGTACGTTTTTATACACGTCGAAAAACAATTACTCAACGCTGGCCGTCAGCTAACATCCGAGAAAACAAACAATTTTCAATGCCGACTTTAAACTAAGACTATTCAAATTAAGATGATTCAAATCTAGACGGTTTATTTATCTATAAAGCGTCTCTGGCTATTTGGGAAGTATTCAACACTATTTTTTAATACTTCCCAAATGTTTTGACATTTAAGTTTTAAATTGAGCTTGTAACTTTCTAAATCACATACAAATATTATTTTAATAAAAATATTTTAAACCTAATAAATACTTTAACCCCTTAAATACAATTCATCAAATTCAAAATATAAATACCCACCCTCCTTTTACGAATCATTAAATCAAGAAAAATTTAATTTAAAAAACATACAATAACTCAATAATAATATTTAAAAAATTACAAAATAAAATCCTCACTTTAGAAAAAACTGATTGAAAATCGATTCATTTAAAATAAACTTTAAAATACATTAATAATAAACAAACCAATATGATATCAAAAAAACATTTTAAATTTTATTTTTAGGCAACAAACAAATCAACTACAACAATATACTTTATCACACCACAAACAAATCAAAATTCATGATCAAACAATGACTTATTTAGATCCAAAAAATATAAATCAGAACCATATAAAAAAATAATCATTTTCCCTCATGTTTAATCCCTTGAACCCTATAGTTGATCAAACCATTTATCGACTTTATTTCAATACTATAATGACTCATCAATTTTTTTGCTTTTTTGGGATTTACTTGTCGTAACACATAAACCAATTGGACAATAATTGTTTTGTTAAAATCAGATCTTTTTTGCGCAATTGCAAATCTACTTATATGATTTTTTTGAAGTTTCACACCCCTCATTTACTTTTCATCACTATTAATGACATCAGAAGATTTTAAAATTAAACGTTGGATGACTGTTCGAGTAACTGAATAATGCTTAGCAATTGAATAAACAGTATGGCCTTTTTTAAACTTATCCAAGGCTTCTTTCTTTTGCTTATCAGTTAAAATCTCAGGACGACCAACACGTTTTTTTGCTTTATTCATAATGCTCTTTTTAGAAAAACTAGATTTTTCTTCAAAATCAGAACATAACTTTAAAAAATGCATAAATAATTTCTTAAGATCTCCCACAATTTCATTTTTTAGAAAAATCTAAACAGATTAATCGAATTTTTTTTTAAAAATCAAATTTACACTTGAAGATACTTCGTTAAAGTTACCACCTAATGAATCAATTCCATTGATTAACAATAAATCACCGCTTTCCATCGCATAATTCACTAAATTAATAAATTTATTTCTATATTTTAATGATATACCTGCTTCGACCTCTTCAAAAATTACTCGCTTATTTGGTATTTCATAACCAGCGTTTGAAATATAGGAGACATAGTTACTGTCTTTTATAGACAAATCATCAACTCTAAAATATGCATAGACTCGCACAACAAATAACCCTCTTATAATTAAAAACAATTATTATAATCTTACACTAATAAAAAAAACATCTGTTGAAAATTATATTGGTGTTTTAAACACTATTAATCATTTAAAAACATAAAATCACATTAATTATTAACAAACATAAAAAAATAGCAGAATTAATTTAAGCACACGAAATAAAAAAATCATTTAATAAACAAATACAATAAATTAGCGACAAAATAAATAATATGATGTAAGAATTTTTTCAAAAAAATAATTATTTATTTCACTAACCTTTAATATAAAAAACCACTTAAATAAATAAAAAAATATAATTTAGGTGTTTTTAATAGTGTAAATTAATAATTTAATTATATGTATTCTTTTTTATAATTAACATCATGATAAAAAATCATGATGTTATTGTGAGTATCTCTTAAAATTCGACCTGTACAGTTACAGTATCACTATATTTACCAGCAGGCAGACTCAGTGAGTTTGTATCGAGAATTTTTGTCGTGAAAGCATAACCTTGCTGCGTATTTGCATCATAAATACCAGGATTTGTAGTCGCTACATCACTCGACCACTGCTCGTTATTTCTTCCCCAACGTTCTGTGGTTGAGTTTTTATAAATTTCATAACTCATATAGTTATTCCCCGTTTCTGACTTCATTGCACGTTGATTACCATTTTGTGGATAAAGACCATCATTCAGGCTCACTTTATAAGGGGTCTTGACTGAACAACGTATTCCCATCGAGGTTTTCACTGGTTGAAATTCCGACGCAAAAGCAGCTGTCCCAAAGTTCACATCATTAGTCGAAATGCGACAATCTGGTAAAACTTCAACACTCAAACTTAATGAAGCATCACTACCAGTCCCCCAGTCAGTCAAGAACCCTAAAAAATTAAGTTTCAAACCAGGGCTTTGAAAATAGAGAGAAATTGGACCAATTCCAATAGCTGGCACAGAATAATACCATTTGACTTTAAATGGTGATTCAGCTCGGTATATCCCAGGTGATACAACCTGACCTGAATTAATTTTCGCCTTAAATTGTAATGCGCCAGATGGACCACTAAATAAATTAATCAGTGAAAATCCACCCAATTCAACTTCTTTACCAAGTGAAATTGGGTTGTCTGCGGTATCTAAATAATTCACAATAAGACGTTCACCAGTGACACTATTGATATAGTTTACTGGCATCTGATCGACCCGATATTTTATATAATTTAATGTTGCAAAGGTCAGAAATGCCTGACACCTTAAACCTGCACTAAACTGATTCGACTGTATTCCACTTTCTGTCAAGGTGATTGAAGGAATCTTACCAATGGAAACATCACCACTTGAGTTAACACTACAATCAGCCTGACTCTGAGTTGTAATCAATATCAACCCAGAGAATAATAGACCTGCGGGTATTATTTTTTTTAAAGTAATCATGGTTTAGCCACCTCACGACAAACAACCGACTTAATCACTGCAATCTGTTGTTGCGCTTGTTTTAAATCCAACGAAAAGTTTGCTTCACATACGCTCTGATCTGGCAGTTGCACTCTAATGCTATTCTCTGCTCTCAGATCTTCAAGATAAGCAATCCCATCCATCCCCACATAACTCGATTCTTGATCCGCACGATGTACCACCGCACCCACAGGAATCGCTTGCCCATTGCTTTGCACTAAAGACACATTGGCCGCATAAGACTGTTTGATTGGGAAGCCAATCACCACACCTGAACCGCGTTTTGCCGCAATCCGATTTTCAACTTGGGTTGCATTAAAGTTTGAAGGTAAATCGATCGGGTTAATACTGTATTTAGCCGCGTAATACGGGGTCACTGACGGTACAAATACATAGCCCTTCGCGTTACTCCGCCCCACCAAGCTGTTTTCATAATGCACAGGGACATCTGCAACTTTATTGGTATCAATCAAAGCAAACGACTCACCCAATCGATTGGCAGCAAAGACATTACCTGACATCAACACCACCGAACCTGACAGTCCAAACCAATAGTTGTAATCATTGCTACCCGACATGCCGACATCGGTATTAAAATATTGGTTACGGTAGCTGACTCGTGCCTGATTAAAGTCATCACTGTTTTCATTAAAACGTCGAGTTAAATCAACACCAACACCACCATCCAACGGTGCACTACGGTTATAGTTGATATAAGAATAATCACCACTGGATTGTTGGCTATAGCCTAGATTAGCTGTGGATCTGCTCTTGGAAAATGGAACCGACAACTGAAATGCT
>NZ_VTDG01000011.1:0-134386 GCF_052824985.1 Acinetobacter sp. 1125_18A | reverse complement strand
ATCAAATTATTAGGCGATAAACTGACTGCAAGAAATTTTCAAAGCCAAGTCAATGAGATTCATGCACGTGTAGCAGTACTCAATAAATTCACGGATTTAGGCAGACCTCATACCCAAGTTGCATCCTAAATTTAAGTCAATTAGGGGGAAACTCTATCTTTCAGCTCTTTATGCAACAAAGCCGCTATCCAGCTGAAATACATCATGCGATTTATACAACCAATGCAATTGAATCGTTGAATAGCGTGATCCGCCATTCAACCAAGAAGCGAAAGATCTTCTCGTCAGATGATTCAGTCAAAAAAGTCATTTACTTAGCAACAACCAATGCTGCTAAGAAATGGACAATGCCAATTCAAAACTGGCGTTTAGCGATGAATTGGTTTACGATTCACTTCGATGATCGATTAAAAGATCATTTATAAAAAATGGAACTTACACAAAATAATTTACAGGCTCTTATTTTTTGCTTTTTACTCTAAAATACGATTAATTAAATTTTCATTTGAATAGTTATAAGCTTTTCTCTAAGTTTTGTATTGATAGATAATTCATTTTTATTCTTCCGCTCACTTTCAATTAGTAAAAGCAGCAAATCATTTTTCGTTAATCTAGAAAGCTCCCTAATTTTATTTACTTCATATTTCGTTAAAGGGGGATCAATTTTTTTCAAATTATTCTTTCTCCTTTTATTTTGGTGCTCTCTAAAATTCTCATATAATTTTCGGCACTCTTCATTTCTTAATATTGTCATGTGAGAAATTTTTAGATTATTATCATTAAACTCTATTGATAGCTCCATTGCTATATTTACAATAGCCTGTAAAGTTACTTTTATATTTCTTTGCTGTAAAGTCTCAATTGATAATCTCACTATTTCTAGACTTCGCTTTCTCTTTTCACTATACAACGTATCAAGCGCAGATTTTTCTTCTGCTGAATCTCTTTTCATATTTCACTCCCATCTAAATGCATTAACTTAATTTTTATTGGAGATATCTCTATATTCTCTGTATGTTCTATGCAATCCATCTCATGAAGCATGTCATCACAATTTGAAATCAACTTTGTTGCTTTTCTTTCTTCATGGAGTAAATTGTTAGCCTTAGCACCCTCTAACATTTTAATATAATGATCTTTATATTCTAATATTTGTTCTCTTTTCTGAGGGTCAGGTACATTACCAAAACAACCAATACATGCAAAAGCAGCAGGACATGCATTTGCTACAGTACATCTTCCGCCAATAACAGGCGTTACAGCACCAATCGTATCCATAGCATCTTTAAGTTGCTTATTTAACTCCTCACTAGATCGTCGAAATGTCTGTCCAAGATCAACACGATTTTCAAAAATTTTTCTCTGAATATCAAACAACATCGTAGGCGTTGGGGCTGAATAATATTCAGTAACGCTAGTATCATGTTGTTTCATAAGTAACGCTAATATATCTATTGGAGTATTTAAAGACCTCATCTCTGTAGCAAAGCTATGACGTAACAAATGCGTTGTTAGATTTACTTTTCCTCCGCGTTTATTTTTAAAATAAACATCGAAAAGTATAAAACTAAGAGATGCATTTATATGTTGAGATTGTAAATGAGAGTTGTTAATTTGGAAAAGATAAATTGCTTTACCTACTTTTTGTCGTAGTGGAACTATCGGATTAATTTCCTCAAATTTACTATTATTTTCAGAGCAGTATTTCCACCAAGCATGCAGAGACTTCATACATTTGTCATCAATGTAATATGGTTCTACAGATGTTCTACCCTTAGGCACAGCATAGAAAACTATTGTCTCTGTATTATTGGGCAGTTTAACTTTTAAAAGATGTTTAGAGTCTAAACGTATCTGAAGTAATTCATTTACCCTTGCTCCTGTCTTAGTTATTATTTGAATAGAAGAATTTCCTATTAGACAACATGTCATACATAGATCAATAGGAATGAATTCTAAATCTGTTTTATCTCTTAATACTTTAATCCAATTAGATATACTATGACCTAAAAACTTACGAGGTAAATTATTAAATATTGTTCTACTTACCTCTATATTTTTTAAACCTATATCATTGCTTAAGTATCCAGCTGAAAGAAGTCTAGAAAACCAGTAAAAACTTTTATCTTCTGTATAACTATTATCATAAGTTAAATAGTATTGATCCGTATCATTGGATGGATGATTATCATGGATACTCTTATAAAAATCAGTTTTTTCAACTTGCTGATGGTATTTTTTTAATGCAACTCCATTCCACAAGAGTAAATTAAAATTAACTACCTTTATCGCAAAGGCCTCCGTCATAATTTCTTCAGTCAACTGAATTTTTATTGGTAACTCTTTACCATTTTTAGCAGCTTTCATAGCCTCTAAATATGCTAGGTATAATCTATTAACCTGATGATATCTTCTCTCTGTTAGCTCTCTTAAATGATAAAATTTTTCATGAACACCACTTACATTACTCTTTCTTTCCGATTTTCTATTATCTTCATTAACTTTTCTTACATTTGATTCTCTCCAGAATAAATCATCAACCTCTATTATTTTAAATTCAGAAAAAATTTCTTTCTGTTCAGCAGTTAACTTTTTAAAATAATTTTTCTGTTTTTTGATTAATCTAAAATAAGCTTCAAAAAAATATATTTTATAATTATCGCTGAAAATTGGGAAAATTTCACCTAAAAACATATTTTTATAAAAATTATGAGGATCAAAATCTTTAAAATCATCTATCCCCATTTCATAGAGATATTTATCTAACCTACTAAAATATGATTTATCATTTACTCTATTACTATCAGAGATAGCTAAAGAGAAAAATGCAATATTTCTCAGCGTATCATTTCTTATATTAACTAATAATCGTAGCTCACTATTATTAAATGATTTTCCGAATGACTCACTTTCAAGAAATGTTAAAGGAATGGATTTTAACTTATCATCAACTTTATTTAAGACCTCTTCAAGAGCAATATCTTCCCATTTTTTCTTGTGGGTAAGTGGAATATTGAGTTTTTCAGACCAATAGTCCAAAGTCTTTCGAATTAATTTGTCACCACTGCCACTTAATTTTTGTACTTCAGTATAGTTCGGCTGTCTTCCACTACGATAAATAAAATCAATATGAACCCATACCCATTTACGAAATAGCTCTACACGCAATTTATGATTATTCAATAAAGCTCTTAGACTAAGAAAATTTGTGCACCATTCTTCATAAATTAAATTATCCTTGATCTCTTTAGCTAAAAGATGATCAACTATAGGATTAATTGTATCCTTCAAATATAAAGCAACCAATTGGTTTGAGCATTGAATCTGCTCTGCAATTTTACTCAATGTTATAATATTTTTTTCTTTATAAAGCTGGTTAAAAATTTCTATTACTCTGGGTCGAGCGCTACCATAGGGTAATATCTGCTCAAGTGGCTGTTTTAGATTTTTATTTTTATACCAAATATCTAAAGCTTTTCTAATCAGGAATGTATGGCTACCTGAAAGTTCTCTAACATTAGTGAGAATAGGTAATTTACCAGAGCGATATATATGGTCAATATGAATAGTCACCCATTTAAAAAAAAGTTCATTTCTTTTGGTGGTATTCATCAAAAAAGCTCTTAAGGTTAAGAATTCCTTCCTCCAACTTTCATATTCTGAATCATTAGTAACCATTGTCTCCAACAAATTATCGCTAACTTCATTTATATATTGAGTAGTGATACTAGTGATTGACGAACTACAGTGTCCACACCTAGCCATAACATCTTTTTTAGTAAATGGCTGCCCCTCTGCATGAAGATTTTTTATAGCATTTAATACTAAAAATCGCTTGGTTTCATTTGCAGGAAGTGTTATTCCACTCATAGTCAATCACTCCATAACATTTCATTAAGCATCATGGTCATCTCAGACTCATTTTCCTCCGAATCTAACTCTTCCATTTTCTTACTTATTAAATTTTCTGTTTTTATTTTGCCTTCTATTGTATTGTGGAGTTGATTAGCAAAATTAGGTAAATCAGAAAACTGTATTGAATGATCATAAACTGAAAACATATCACTTTTCCATGACATCAATAACCGTAACATGTACTTATTCTTTTCCAACTCATCCTCAGACTTTGATATATCTTTAAGATTTTTGATTGCCATAGTGACATACCAATGTCTAACCTGATGAATTCTTAGCTTTATTCCTGCTTTTAATAAAGCAGGAGACCAGAAATGGCTTCGAAAATAATCTTCAGAAAACTTAGTATTAATAGAGGTTATAAATAGTGGAGTTTCATATGCTATAGATGGCGGCATACTCATTAGATCTTTTAATTTCCATCTATATCTATCAACTAGACACCTTTCCGTATCAACATACTTTCGTAAGACTTTAACGGTTCTATCGGAAAGATATAAAGTTTTTGTTCTAACTCCAAAACTGCCTTTATTTATTGCTTTTATTTCCCGGCCAAAACCAGAATGTTGCCAATCACCTATAGTAATTTCACACGCTTCATGTACTCTGCAACCAGTATCAAATAATATATGTACTAAAGCAAATTCACGGATACCCCATCCCCAGCTCTCTCCAGCAGCGAATACCGATTGTTGCAATAAAGGATCACCAATTATTGTTGGCCGCCAATCTGCTCTTCCATTAATTCTAAAATAAGAGGCTGACATTCTTTGATTCTGAAAATTATCTACTCCACTCGCTGCGGGCATAGGAGACCGTCCTAGTACTTTGTTGAAATCACCTATTCTTTTATTTCTCTCTGCCTGAATTAATGCTTTAGCATTATCACCAATCATCGGATTTTCATACTCGTAAAAATTAGCTTTTTTCATAATGCGATAAAAGGAAGTAAGTGCAGCTAGTAAATGATTCAAGCTTTTTTTAGGAGCTAATAAAGTGGTTTTTACAGTTTGCACTTCAAAACCCAATTTATCGTTCCTAACTTGTAATGAGCATTTGAGTTGTGTTTTTAGAAAGTAAGAGACCAACTCTCTCACTTGTAAGTTATCTCCCATGAAGTTCCATCCTTGTCTAATAGCTATCACATCTGTTTCAGCCCAATTAACAAATGCAAGTAACTCTCTAAGATAAGTTTGTACTGTCTTTGGAGAGTAGCTATTTTCTATAGCTTTGAAATAAAACATTAACTCAATATTAGGTATACCCAACTCATCAACGATATGAATTTTATATTTTTCGCCACCTTTTATAATTTTATATTTAGACATTATTCCACTCCTAGGTTTAGTAACACATGAACAAATACCTTTATCTTATATCTAAAGTTAAAAATAAGTAACTTCTTACTTACATAGCAAAGCTTGCCAACAATTTTGCCAAGAAACGTGGAGGCTTTGATAGCGTCTGTGACCTGACTGGTTTAGATTTATGCAGTTTTGAAGGCCTACTGCTTGAAACCAGTGTTGCAGAAGTCTGGTGCGTTGGACGTAAAACCAGCAAACGCTTACAAGCTTATAATATTTATAATTGCTATGACTTAACTTTTGCCAATGAACATTACCTTGCACGCGAGTTTTCAGTGGTCATTGGACGCACCATTCGTGAGCTAAAAGGTCAATCCTGCATTGCTTTGGACGATGCAGACATTCCCTCCAAACGCATCCTTTCCTCACGCAGTTTTGCTTCTGCTCTAAACAATGTTGAGATTATCAAACAAGCCATTATTTTCCATGTCAATCGTGCACATCAACGACTGAGCAAGCAACGACAACTGTGTGCAGTTGTGCATGTTTCCTTATATGAAAAAGTTGCACAGGCGCCCTATAAAAAGGCACAAAGCAGTGTCATTGGTTTGATGTATGCAACAGACGATTTGATGATTTTAACCAAGTCAGCATTACAGCAAATTGATGTTTTATTTAAAGAAAATTTAAAGTATGTAAAAGTTGCTGTGATGTTCTCAGCACTGCATAGCAAAAGCCAGCACATCAATGACTTATGGCATCCTGTAGACTTTATTCAGCAACGTGATCAGCTTATGGATACGCTCTCAAGCATGAAACAACGCTTTGGCTCAGACTGTATACAAGTGGGTTATCATTCCAACCAAGAAACATGGAAAATGCGTCAGCAAAATCGGTCTCCAAGCTATACAACACGTTGTAGTGAGATCTTATCTATTGACGATAGCCATATGGCTGTTACACAAATCAAATGAATAGTTTTGGTCACTCAGTTTAAAATGAAGTCTCTGTAAAACATCTGCTAAAAATGTCATATTTTAACATTGCCATTTACAGACAAAATTAACATTATATAGCCCATACAAGGCACTGCGTTTCCGCGACGATTCAAAGAAAATATAAAGTATTTGTGGAAAAATATGCCATAATATGCAAACTTTGCAGACATCTTGCAAATTTTTTTGCGACTTTTGAATTGGAGCACTCTCAATGAGTTCGACCATTTTGGTCATTCACGGACCAAACTTAAACTTGCTAGGAAAGCGCGAACCTGAGGTCTATGGTCACCTCACATTGGATGACATTAACCAACAATTGAGTCTCCAAGCACGTCAAGCCAATATAAGTTTAGATACTTTTCAAAGCAACTGGGAAGGTGCTGTGGTCGATCGTATTCACCAAGCACAACAAGACGGCATAAAATTTATCATTATTAATCCTGCCGCGTTGACCCATACCTCAGTCGCTATACGTGATGCCCTACTTGGCGTTGCGATTCCATTTATTGAAGTACATCTTTCTAATGTTCATGCACGTGAAGCATTTAGACATCATTCTTATTTATCAGATAAAGCCGTTGGCGTCATTTGTGGTTTAGGTGCCAAAGGCTATTCTTTTGCACTTGATTTCGCCATCGAAAAACTTAAATCTTCAACCCAATCATAATTTAGGAATACGAACCCATGGATATTCGCAAAATTAAAAAGCTCATCGATTTGATGATCGAATCTGATCTTCAAGCAATTGAAGTGAAAGAAGGCGATCAATCGATTGCTTTAACTCGCCGTAATCCTGTGGTTGCTGCTGGTGTAGCACCTATTGCCCTCCCAACCGCTGAAGCGCCTGTAGTTAAAGCTGCCTCTCGTGGTGCAGTAGAAACGTCTCCAATGGTTGGTGTGTTCTATTCAGCACCAAGTCCTGGTGAAGCACCCTTTGTAAATGTAGGTCAAACTGTTTCTGCAGGTGAAACCCTCGGGATCATCGAAGCAATGAAAATTATGAACCCAATTGAAGCAACTCAAAGTGGTGTAGTTGAAGAAATTTTAGTAAAAAATGGTGATGTAATCCAGTTCGGTCAACCTTTATTCCGCTACCGCGCGTAATACCTCGGGGGTTGATATGTTGCAAAAAGTTTTAATTGCAAACCGAGGTGAGATTGCGTTACGCATCACTCGAGCTTGCAAAACTTTAGGAATCAAAACTGTCGGCATCTATTCAGATGCTGATAAAGATTTGATGCATTTACGTTTTTGTGATGAAGCAGTATGTATAGGTCCAGGTGCAAGTAGCGAAAGCTATTTAAACATTCCTGCCATTATTACCGCAGCAGAAATTACGGGCGCAGATGCCATCCATCCCGGTTATGGTTTCTTATCTGAAAATGCTGAATTTGCAGAAATTGTAGAAAACTCAGGCTTTATTTTCATTGGACCGCGTCCTGAACATATTCGTCTAATGGGAAATAAAGTTTCTGCAATTACGGCGATGCGTAAAGCGGGTGTACCAACAGTTCCTGGTTCAGCACATGCAGTGACACCCAACAATGCGTTGGCTGAAGCCAAAGAAATTGGTTTCCCGCTGATTGTAAAAGCTGCTTCAGGCGGTGGTGGTCGCGGAATGCGTATTGTTGAACGTGTCGATACATTACTTGAATCTGTTCAAGCTGCACAACGTGATGCTGAAATGTGGTTCGGTGATGATACGGTTTATATGGAACGTTTCCTGCAAAAACCACGTCATGTTGAAGTACAAGTTTTAGCAGATGGTAATGGTCAAGCGATTCATTTATATGATCGTGACTGTTCTTTACAGCGTCGCCATCAAAAAGTGCTTGAAGAAGCACCTGCACCGGGTTTACCAGAAGAAGCCCGCGCGCATATTCTTGAAGCTTGTGTCAATGCATGTAAGTTGATGCAATACCGTGGTGCTGGTACTTTTGAGTTCTTATTTGAAGATGGTGAATTCTTCTTTATCGAGATGAATACCCGTGTTCAAGTTGAGCATCCAGTGACAGAACAAGTGACTGGTGTAGATATTATTGAACAGCAATTACGTATCGCTGCTGGTCTAGGTTTAAATCTTCAACAAGAAGATATTAAAATCGAAGGTCATGCGATTGAATGCCGTATCAATGCAGAAGATCCGTCGACCTTCTTACCATCACCAGGTAAAATTGAATCATTTTATGCGCCAGGCGGTGCAGGTATCCGTTTAGATTCTCATATCTATCAAGGATATAGCATTCCTCCGTATTATGACTCAATGATCGCAAAGTTGATTTCTTATGGTAAAGATCGTGAAACTGCGATTGCCCGTATGAAACAAGCCTTAGATGAGATGATCTTAACTGGAATTAAAACCAATATTCCTTTACATAAAGATCTGATCCTTGAAGACAAAAACTTCTGTTCACAAGCAATGGATATTCACTATCTTGAAAAACACTTGTTAAAACAAGTTCAAGGTCATGAAAAAGATGCTTAATATGCATCCTCTAATCCAGTAAAAAACCAATAAAAAACCTCTGTAAAATCAGAGGTTTTTTATTTAAAAGCAAATGCTTGATTATTTACACAAACATTGATGCTTTAAATCAACTTAAGGCAAGACTCTACGTAAAGTAGCAAAGCACTGATCGCCTTTGTCAGAAATACAAAAATTCAAGGTGTTATTATTAATCCACTTTACGAAATATTGGGTAACTTCACCAGACTGATCTTCTTTACGCCCCGAACAATCTGTTTCATTATTTTCATAGCGAATTTGCATGATTAATGCGGGTGGCTTCTCCAGCGTATTATCAGGTGAAGGCTGATAATCAAACAAACCGATTGACCACTCTTTGGCACTATTCACCACCACTTCATTGGAACCGCGGAAATTATAATATTCTGTACATTTCTTATTTTCTGGAATTTCCATGCCCCATAAGCCTAAAATTTCAGGGCGAGTATTTATACGAATTGTACTTGTGGTATTGGTTGCAGCCACAGTCGCAGGATTGGTTGCTTGAGGTTGAACTGTTTCAGCGCTAACGTAAGGTGAAAGGCTAAGCAATAAAGAAATTATAAGTGCTGTTTTTTTCATACCAAGTCTGTATGTAATATTTCATCAGACATAAATTAGCATAGATTTAGAATAAAACATGTAAAATTAACCATATATGAACAATCTTTATTGTTTATTCTAAGCAAAAATATTTTTGTGACAGGCTCGAATTAAGGTAACTAAAACTATTGATTTATCGATATAAATAGATATGATTACTTATTAATACCTTAGCAGAGCCAGATAAAATATTGGCTTAGAGATTAATCCCTCTTTAGAATAGGTTCGCAAATTGCCTCGAGCTATCGCATATTTAAGTCAAGCACTTAAAGACAACATCTCTGCATTTTTTATTATTGCAATGATTATTTTTGTCTGCGCATTGGCTGGAATATTTGGTAGACCCTTATCCTTTCTTGCCATTTTTTGGCCCGCAAATGCTGTTTTACTTGGACTTTTTTTAAGGTTTCATCGCTTAAAAAATATAGGTGGGTGGATTGGCGCATTTACAGCCTTTATGCTTGCAGATCTGATTACGGGAAATTCTTTTTTAATCACCTTCTTTCTGACTTTAGCCAATCTATCTCATGCCTTGGTCACATTAGGACTGATTCGATTTTTTAAACTGGATTATAAACAATATAATAAAGGCTTAACATTTTTATACTTATTTGCAATCAGTGCCTTTGGCGGTTGTTTAGCTTCACCAATCGTCGCAAGTTTAACGGTCCCTTATTTACCAAACACCTTTATGGTTATGGATAGAATCTGGATTGATTTTGGTATGTGGTGGACGGGAGAAATCCTCAATGTCATTGCCTTTTTACCGATTATATTGGCAATCCCAGATAAACAAACCATTCAGAGCCATATCCAACAATTTAAACAACAGCCTTTTCAATACGAAAAATTTCTTCCGCTGTTAGGAGTCATTTTATCCGTCATTCTGACCCATTTTTTCCTGGGTCCTGGTGCAATTATGTTCCCCATTGCAGCACTGGTCTGGGCTGCACTAAGCTATAACCTATTCTTTGTCTCTATCATTAACTGTATTGTGTGTATGCTGCTCTATAATGCATTGACTGCATATTATATTGCACAGTCGCCAGATGCCTATTTAGGCACCACACTGTCTGTACGCATCGGTTTAATGATGTTGGCTTTAGGGCCTTTAACCCTTGCAATTATCAGTTTAAATCGCCAAAAGCTTTATCACCAAATTTTATACTTAGCCAATCATGATGGTCTCACTACCACACTCAATCGTCGTTATTTCTATGAAGAAAGTGAACGTACCATTGCAGAGGATGTTGAAAAGCAACAAGCACACAGTGTCACGATTTTGGTTTTAGATTTAGATCATTTTAAAAAAATTAATGATCAATATGGCCATGTGATTGGCGATTATGTTTTGCAAGAGTTTACCCATCAAGTCAAAGCACAAATTCGCGCGAATGATCTATTTGGTCGCTTAGGTGGCGAAGAGTTTGCTATATTATTAAAAGATCTATCTTTAGAACAAAGTGTTGCCATTGCACAAAGAATTTGTAATAGCGTTTTCAATACCCCGATTCATTTAGATGATCAGCGTAGCTTAAATATCAGCGTCAGTATTGGCTTAAGTTATCAGACTTTACCCTATTGCATACCTTTTCAACAGCTGATTAAACGGGCTGATGATGCTTTGTATTTAGCCAAGGAAAAAGGTAGAAATCAACTTTGTTTAGAAACCACGATCGAACAAAACCAAAAGATATTTGCCCAATAACTCAAAACAGCAAGGGAAAGCTATGAAATTTTCAGAATATATTCAATATGATGGTATCGGTTTAGCACAGCTTGTTCAAAACAAAGAAGTACAAGCACATGAATTATTAGAAATCGCAATTCAACGTGCTGAGCAGGTAAATCCTAAAATTAATGCGATCGTTATTCCGATCTATGAACACGCATTAAAAAATACCCAAAATTATGCGAATGGCCCCTTTTCAGGTGTACCATTTTTACTCAAAGATCTACATCAAGAATATGCGGGTGTCGCAACCTCATCTGGTTCTAAAGCATTTAAAAATGCTAAATATATTGCTAAAGAAAACTCAGAAATCGTCAATCGCTGGGTAAAATCGGGCGTGGTTACTTTTGGTTTAACCAATTCGCCAGAGTTTGGCATTAAAGGTATCACTGAACCTGAAGCTTGGGGCAGTTGCAAAAATCCGTGGAATTTAAAACACAATAGTGGCGGCTCTTCTGGAGGTTCTGCTTCTGGCGTTGCAGCGGGTATCGTACCAATTGCAGGTGCAAGTGATGGAGGCGGTTCTATTCGGATTCCTGCCTCGTATTGTGGCTTATTTGGCTTAAAGCCAAGTCGCGGACGTACACCTTGGGGACCTGAAATCAGTGAAGCAATGCATGGGGCTGCGATGCAACATGTATTGTGCAAATCAGTCCGTGACAGTGCAGCTATGTTAGATGCTACTCAAGGCTCAGATCGTACTGCTCTTTTCAATATCCAAAGCCCGACTGAACACTACTTAGACATCATTGAAAAAGCCCCAAAACGTTTGCGAATTGGTTTTTCCACTGTTTCACCGATTGGAACCAAAGTTTCAAAAGATGCAGTACAAGCCATTCAAAAAACGGCCAAACTTTTAGAGTCTTTAGGACATATTGTTGAAGAAGCAACGCCTCAAATTGACGGTATGGCGCTTGCCAAAGACTTTATTACCACATGGTTTAGCCAATGCGCTTATACAGTGAATCAAGTCAAACAGCGATTTGGTGCAACAGATCAAGATTTTGAATTAGATACACTGGCAATTGCAGCATTTGGCGCCAAAGCTTCTGCTGTGGACTACATCAACAACCTCAATAATTGGGGTGTTTATGTTGCAAGAATGAATCATTTCTTTGAGCGTTATGATTTATTTCTAATTCCGTCTACAGCTTCAGTGGCACCGAAAAATGGTGAGGTAAAAACACCATCTTGGCAGGTTCCGATTTTAAAAGCCTTGCTCAAAGTCGATCAAGCCCACTTACTGGCAAAAGGTAAGCTGGTTGAGCAAATGATTAAAAATAATTTGCAATGGGTTCCATTTACCCAATTGGCCAATATCACGGGCTTACCTGCCATGTCAGTACCCTTATATTGGAATAAAGATAATCTGCCCTTAGGTTCACAATTTATTGCACCTTTTGGACGTGAGGATGTGTTATTGCAACTGGCAGCACAGTTAGAGCAGGCACAACCTTGGGCATCTAAATATCAAAGTATTGCGCTGTAAATTTTATCTGTGTGAATATTCACATTAGACATCTGGTACTGATGTGAATATTGGTTTGAGAATTAGGCTTAATTCTTGAGTCGATTATTAGATCTTGCATAAGTAAAAAATGAGCATTCAATACCTACCCATTTTTTGGTCTGAATATCCAATGACTTGCTCTTATATTGATGAATTATACGTGGTCGTTCTATCGTGTGGCGACATGGATGTCGCCGTTGGGCGGGGGTATAGGACGTACCCCTCGCCCAACATGAGCAAAAACAAAGCACTGCTTTGTTTGCAAAGCAAGGTTTGGCATCTCCTACGAAAAGTGAGGCATCGCCTACGCAAAGCTATTTAAACTTTAATTGTAAAGTGTGGCATTGCAAACTTTTCAATCATGCATACTCATTTCTATGGAGAAGTATAAGTTCCATAAATTATAAAGTTTACTTTCGCAATACTATTCTTAATTCGCTACTTTAATCATCTATATAGAAATGAGAAACATCACGCAATCAATATACATCACGTAAGTAACGTTTTTGTTCAATCAACTGCTCAAACTGATTTTCACCTAAAATATCGATTAATACTGTTTCAACCCCTTGTGCCATCCCTTTTAAACTACCACAAATGTAAATTGATGCACCTTGCTCAATCCATTGTTTAAGTTGTGCTGATTTCTCCAATACACAATCTTGTACATATTTCTGATTATCTGTATCACGTGAAAACGCATAATCAATTTGCGGCAGTACAGACTGTTGTTGCCATAGATTCAATTGATCTGCAAAGCCAAGGTCAACTTGGTACTGACGTTCGCCATAAATTAACCAGTTTTGCTGAAAAGACCATTCTGCGCGTTGCCGAATATGTGACATCAAGCCTGCTATCCCAGAACCATTTCCAATCAGAATAATAGGCCGATCATTTTGAACCAGATAAAATGCGGGATTTGAACGAACTCGACAAGAAATTTGCTCACCTAAAGCCAGCGCATGGGTAAGATAGCCCGAACCCAGCCCTAAACCTGTTTGATGAACTTCTCGTCTGACCACCAACTCAATCTGGCTTTGTGATGCAATACTGGCAATCGAATACTCACGAATCGGTAAGTCTTCTGCCTGTGCCAACCATTGCTCAAATGCCGTTGAATGCTGCATGGCATCAAATGAGCGTAAATTCTTAAACCGCAATAACTCTATTGGATGATTAGCCTGAAACACATTTGAGTCTTGAAGATTAAAACGATCTAAAAAATCCTTGATTTGTGAATCTGTGTTGGCACATTGAATTTCAAGAATATCACCAGATTTCCAACATAATGCTTCAACTTGGGTAAACACAAGATGATACATTGGATGCCCTAAACTGCCTTGATTTAACAAATGGCGTTCAGATAACACCACAGAATGAAACGGATGTTGTGTCAATTGAACAGGTTGAGCTGAATATTGCGGCAAAACTAGGTTAAGTTGAGTTTGCCATTCCGTCAGACCTGTAGGGTTTAGTTGATCAACACAAATCATGGGAAATAAAGCTTGTGCATGGTTTTCAGTTAACCATAAATCCAATTGTCTACCAAAATTACAGAAATTTGCATAATGCGAATCACCAAAAGCCAACACAGCATACTCAATGTCATTTAAATCAAATGACTTTGTCATTACGTTTTTAACAAACTGACGTGCTGAATCTGGTGCATCACCCTCGCCATAAGTACTAACGATCCATAGAATCTTTAAGCTACGTTTAAATAAAGCGGCATTGACCTGTTCAATACTCAAGCACTGAACCAAATAACCTGAAGCAGATAATTGCTGGGCTGTTTGCAAAGCAAAACTTTCTGTCTGCCCTGACTGACTTGCATATACAATTAAATATTCATCTGCATTTTGAGCTAAATTGCGTTTTGATTGAGGTCTCAATAAAAACAACAGAAAAATGCCATGAAATATAAACAAGATTGCTAAAAATATAAGTACAGTCAGTACAGCATGTGTCATTGTTCTAACCTTTTATACCACTGTCCAAACCAGAAGCATCAATAGCGCTAAGCTGAATACCGTCAAGAAAAGATGTGTTTTTAAGCGAGTCTTAATACTTAAAAATAGGATATAGCCTGCCAATGACAAGATCGTAATGATGATTGCACTGATATCAATCAGCCAAGTCCATGCTTTACCCGCATTTTTTCCACGGTGCAAATCACTGATTAATGAAACGGTAGATGCGGGTTTAAGCGTAATTTCAGCTTGACCATTGTCTAAAGTGACCCAAATATCTGTTGAACCTGCTGGGCTTGCCAAATGAATCATGACTTCATTGTCCATGACTTCACCACTCTTATAACGACCAATGACTGCATGATGTTGTCGTAGATAATCTACGATTTGAGTGCTTGGATTCTCTTGGCCTTTAATTTGAGTCAGGACATTTTCAGGCAAGCTAATCGTTTCAGTATTTTCATCTGTTGCAGGGGTAAACCATTCAGGGTGGTTTAAAATTAATCCCGTAACAGCAAAAAAGATTAAGACAATAAAAGCAAAAGCTGATAACCAGCCATGCACATAACGTGCATGGCGGTAAAAATCTCGACGTTGATACACAATTAAACTCTCATCAAAATTTTCATCAAAACACTTATCCGAACAGGTATAGTCAGCAAATTAATTCACTTTCTGAAAATTCAGTTTGACGACACCAATTTCCTTTTGTGCAGGTAAATTTTGAGAGGAAGCTTTTGCTTTTACGTCCAAGTTAAAGGTTTGATAAGAATGATCACCATGCTCACGTGAAGCTTCAACATGTATTTGATACTGCCCTGCATCTACAGTTTTACCATTGTCATCTTTACCATCCCAAGCCAGCTTATAATTACCTGGTTGGCGTGACGGTTTAGCAACTGCATCCAAGTTCGTTATTTGACGACCATAACGACGCCACCATACATAGTTTGAATTAATCCATTTTGGGTCTTTGCCCCAAGCAGCAAGTGTCCGCACTAGTTTTTTATCACTGTCGGTCACCCAGATCGAGATATAAGGTGCGCGATAATTTTCCACAACCAATTTGGGAATAACCAAATCGATCACCGCTTGATAACCTGCGGGCCATTTTGCTGAAGCATTTGCTGCAACATTATGAAAATCTGCTTGCTGTGGAAGTTGAACCAACGCATTCCAACCTGTGCTTTGGTACGTTTCACCCGTTGAAAGTGTCAGTTGAGCTTCATAACCAAGCAAAGATTCGATCAGTTGCATGCCTTCTGCTGGCTTCATCACAGTCAAGGCTGTTGCTAAAGCATCTGCATCCGCAGCACATTTTCCAACGACTACACATTGTTCAACATGTTGGATTGGCAAACCTGAATATGGATCTAAAAGATGAGATTGACCAGCCAAACTACGATAACCTTGACCACTGAATGCGACTGCTTGGTCTTTTAAATTTAAAACTTGGCTTGGGGCTAGATTGTCATAGTGATGAAAAGCATCTTGTACACCAACATTCCAAACCGCTTGATTGGGTGAAGTCCCCCAAACGCGCATGTCACCACCGATATCCAGTAAAATACCTTTTAAATTAGGGACCGCTTGACGTGCTGCAATTAAAGCTCGATCAATAATATAGCCTTTTGCATAGCCATCTGGTGCAAAAGTAACTGAGCTATCCATTTTCACACTTTTTGTTTTTTCATCCAAACGAACACTGTTGTCTTGCAACTGCGAAAGCAATTGATCACGTGTACTTTGATCAATTTCAAGCACCCCATTGGCCTGTTGCCACATTGCGATCAAATTGCCTAAACGTGCATCAAATGCACCACAGGTTTTACCACGCCAAGCTTCACATGCAGCAATCACCTGATACAAATCCGAAGATGCTGTGAGCTGTTTTTGTTGGTTAAGTTGTGAAATTTCACTGTCATCTTGCCAAGTAGATAACACTCGATTCAAATCAGAAATTTCTTTTTCGATTGCAGCTGTTGCACGCGCAGCATCTTGTTGCGAAGTTCCAGTAATCACCACATCTAAAGATGTACCTAAAACATGATCACGATGGAAATGATGGCTTTCCAATTCAACATGGTTATTGCTTGTAGCAGAAACCTGCACTGTTTCTGCATAACTATGCAGTGGAGATATCAGTGCTAATGCCATGACCAGAGGCGAAAGACGAAATACGGCACGAGTTGAGGGTGAACGTCTGCTTGATGAGGACATACAGATAGTCTCTGAATTTTGTTAAAATAATATTGATAATGATACTTGTTATCAAGTACATTATGTAAAATATTTTAACTTAAGTTTACAGGACGCTTAAAATGAATCAATGGCTCAAAATTGCCTTGCTATCTGCATTACCCGTAGTTGGTTCTGCACATACCATCAGCCCTTTTATTCTCCCTGAAGTTTTTGATACCAGCGCATCCCAAAATGTAAGCTTCCAGAGTTCACTGACCCTTGAAAAATTTTTTGTTCCCAGCATTAACTTTAAAACCAGCTATCTCCTTACAGATCCTAAAGGTCAGCAAATAAAAATAAACCCTGCTGCCGAATTAAAACGCTTTAATGTTGCTGAGTTTGATCTTCCAAGTGAAGGGACTTACCGTATCCGTACAGATAATGCTTTAGGGAATAGTAGTAAATATGCCCTTATAGATGGTCGTTGGTTACGTATCCGCCCCGTACGTCCACAAAATGCAAATATGCAAGCGCCTAAACCAGAACAACCAAAAGCCGATGCTGAAAAAAAACCAGTAACACCACCACAACCGTCACGTTCAGTTTCAGCAGACCAAGTCCCTGCAAATGCACAAACCTTAGAGGTTAAAAACAATATTATTGCTGAAAGCTTTGTCACCAAAGGCAAACCAAGCCCTGTTCCAGCAGTCAGCAATAAAGGATTTGAAGTTAAGTTTTTAACCCATCCAAATGAATTGTTTGCTGGTGAATCATTAAAAGCGCAGATTTTACTCAATGGCAAAGCTGTACCAAACCTTGAAGTTGATGTGTTTAAAGGCGCCAGTAGTTATGAAACCAGTGCACAACGTGAACAACCACATGTAAAAACCAATGCAAAAGGTGAAGTGGAAGTTAAATTTGAAAAACCTGGAATTTATTTGATTACGACTTCTTATCCAGAGTCTAATCCTGACAATAGCAAAAAGCCAGAAAGTGAAATTTTTACTTATGGTCTAACCGTTGAAGTTGCTGAGTAAATCCTATTAAGATCTTAATTTTTATTTAATAGATCTTGCGAAAGTTAGTCAAAAAAATGAGCATTAAGCACCCATCCATATTTTGGACTGGATATGCAATGAGTTGTTTTTATATTGACGAATTATACATGGTCGTTCTATCGCGTGGCGACATGGATGTCGCCGTTGGGCGGGGGTACAGGACGTACCCCTCGCCTAACGGAAGATTTTTGTCACCTTTTCATCTCTGAAAAGTGAGGCATCGCCTACGCAAACCTATTTAAACTTCAATTGTAAAGTGTGGCATTGTAAGCTTTTCAATCATACATATTCATTTCTATGGAAAAGTATAAGTTCCAAGTTATAAAGTTTACTTTCGTAAGAAAAGCCAAATAATTAGCATATTTATTAGCTTTCTTTCACAAGTGTTTTAAAAGCATAAATCGACATAAAAGCACCCTCATCCTAGCCTTCTCCCAGAGGGAGAAGGAACTTTCAATACAAATATGATTCAATTCAAATGATCATTTTTCAATCCATCAAAGAGACCGAATCAAAATTTAGAATAATAATCAATTAGATAGATATAAAAACTTGCATTACACTAAAGTTAAAAGACTTTAGCATTTTTTTGCATAAGCAAATCAACAATCAAGACAACCACTTATACAAAAAAGTCATAAGATATGCCTGTTTTTTGATATCTGGCAATATAAGTCATGTTTGGTCCTGTTGAGTTTATTCTAGCTGGCGTTTTAGTCGGCTTCTGTGTAGGTATTACTGGTGTAGGCGGTGGTTCTCTTATGACCCCCATCCTGATTAGTTTATTTCGAATAGAACCACACATCGCAATCGGAACAGACCTACTCTATGCAGCTATTTCTAAGTTTTGTGGCTCAATGGTCCACGCTAAAAAACTGAATATTGTTTGGCCGATTGTTCTCTGGTTAGCCTTGGGCAGTGTCCCTGCTTCATTTATCACCCATTGGGTTTTAGACAATTACCTCAGCAGTTCAACGCACTACAAAGCCATTTTAACCATGGTGTTAGGCTTTATGCTGACCATAACAGGCTTGTCTATTGTGTTCCGTTCTAGGATTGAAAAATTCTTTGCTAAATTTCGTGCAGAAAAGCAAGATTTTCATGAGGCCAATAATTTCAACATTGAAGGTAAACGTACTTATGTTGTGATTATGGGGATTGTACTTGGCGTATTCGTGACCCTTTCTTCTGTAGGTGCTGGCGCATTTGGTATCATGGCGCTGATCCTCATGTTTCCCAATTTACCGATGATTCGTATCATTGGTTCTGATGTGGTACATGCTGTTTTGTTAACCTCTGTTGCTGGGTTTGCGCATATGACATCTGGCAATGTAGATTTTCATCTGCTTGGATGGTTGCTGGTGGGCTCAATTCCTGCAATTGTGGTAGGGACCTTGATCAGTTCTAAAATGCCAGAAAAAATGATTCGCAAGGTTTTGGGGATCACCCTATTTGCCTTGGGTATTAACTTTATCTTAAACCCAGTTAAATCCAAACCTGTAGAAAAACCACAGGCTGCAATGGTGACGCTATCCATCCAACAACCACAGGTTTAAAATTAAGCTTTTATTGATAACTAATAATTATGAATTGACCGTAAAGTTTTAATGATTTATTTATGACAAAACTTCGGCCAATTCGTGTTATATTCTGACCACTAAAAATACTTTCTGTATGTTTCTAATACCCAGTGACGGCAATGAATACATTAAATTCAAATCCAATTACTCAATCAGATATTGATGACGTGAATGTCCAAAGCATTCAAACGCTGGTAACCCCAGCGGAACTTAAAGCTGAATTACCATTAAATGAAAATGCCTACCAAACTGTACTTCATGGTCGGGAAACTGTTCGTAATATTTTAGATGGTAAAGATAAACGTCTATTTGTTGTGATTGGCCCTTGTTCTATTCATGACCCTGTTGCAGCACATGATTATGCAAATCGTTTAAAAGTATTAAGTGAAAAAGTAAAAGATACTTTATATATCATCATGCGTGTTTATTTTGAAAAACCTCGTACAACCGTTGGTTGGAAAGGTTTGATCAATGATCCAGATATGAATGATTCTTTTAATATTGAAAAAGGTCTACGTTTAGGTCGCAAACTATTGCTTGAGTTAAACGATAAAGGCTTACCTTGTGCGACTGAAGCGCTTGACCCGAACTCACCACAATATTACCAAGATCTTATTTCATGGTCTGCAATTGGTGCACGTACAACGGAAAGCCAAACGCATCGTGAAATGTCTTCTGGTCTTTCGTCACCTGTAGGCTTTAAAAACGGTACAGATGGTGGTTTAACCGTTGCAACCAATGCCATGCAGTCTGTTAAACATGGTCATAGTTTCTTGGGTTTAAATAACGAAGGCCAAGTTTCAGTGATTCGTACCAGCGGTAACCCTTATGCACACGTTGTATTACGTGGTGGTAATGGTAAGCCGAACTATGATGCGGGCTCTGTTGCTGAAGCGGAAAATGCGTTAGCAAAAGCCAAAGTAAGCAATAAAATCATGATTGATACCAGTCATGCTAACTCAAATAAAGATCCGTATTTACAACCGCTTGTGTTGAAAAATATCACCGAACAGATTTTAGATGGCAATAAATCTATTGTCGGCATTATGGTTGAAAGCCATATTAAAGGTGGACGCCAAGATATTCCTGAAAATCTGGCTGATTTAGAATATGGTAAATCGGTGACTGATGGTTGTATCGATTGGGAAACCACTGAAAAAGCGCTTCTGGAAATGGATGCAGCTTTAAAAGAAATTTTACCAAATCGTTAATTAATATAAAAACGCCATCTACATAGATGGCGTTTTTGTTTATGATGTTATTAAACATTTTCTGTAAGAATGCTATGAACGAACTTGAACAAGAACTCTGTCAAATCGCAAACTTCCAGTTTGTCCACGAACATTTACTGACTTCAGGTCAGCCGAGTGCTGAACAACTGAAACAGATTAAAGAATACGGCGTAGATACAATCATCAATCTGGCATTTACAGATGCCAGCTTACACCTTGAACATGAAGATAAAATCTGTGCTGAGTTTGGGCTCAACTACATTCAAATTCCAATCCATTGGGATACACCAGCAGATGATCAATGCTTATTTGTGTTAGATTTGATCGCACATTTGGTACAGGAAAAAATTGTTTGGGTACATTGTGCAAAAAATATGCGGGTGAGTTGTTTGATGTATTTATACCGCCAATATTATATGGATATCGATATGCCAACCGCACAAGAGTTGATGCATCAAATTTGGGAACCTAATGAAACTTGGACCGGTTTAATACATGCCGTTGCCTTACAACTACAAGGGCGTAAAGCCACTGAAGATTTACAACACTCTTTGATGAATGCGGATCAGTTTTCTTAAACCAACATAACAACAGTCCAATCATTGATGCATTTAAGTAAAATCATCAACATGAACAAAAATAAGCGCCTTATGGCACTTATTTTATTGTGATTAATTAATTTTTGATTTGCTTATTTGATCAATGGTTACTTGATTAGAAGCTGCTTGATCAAAGCTAAATTTTCAGCACGGGTTGCAGCCAAAATCAAACTGTTATTGGCAGTAAGATTTGTCCATTTTTGATTCCCACCAGTACCGCAATTATAACTAATCAAACGTGCTCGGTTATTGCTTAAATAGCCATATTCCAAATCAAAACATTTTGAACCTTGCTCGATACGTTGCAGTGTGGCATTCATCGCCCACACTTGGCTTGCTGCATCATGGTTACATGAGCTTAGATTAATCACCCCACCCTGATTGGCTAAACACTGATCCATATATTTTTTACTGTGGATTTTACCCATTGCATCGTAGATCCACTGTTCAGTGTCATCACCCGTGCAGCCGCTCTTACCACTGATATAAGCATTCAATTTGCCATTAGCCAGTGTTTCAACTTTTAGACAATTTGTCCCGTTTTTAATGCTGGAAACATGGTTTAAATTGAAATCAGTACTTAGTTCCAACTTTGCCACAAACTGATTAAATGCCTCAATTGCTTCAACATTGCCACTTTCGAGATCAGTTCGATATGCATTTATCCAGCGATTTAAACGATAAAGTTTAATTTGCTGTTGGGTATAACGGACCATTTCTGTTTGCGCGTCCGCTGACAATTCAGTTTTAAATTGACGATAAGAGTCAAATAATAAGCGTGAATCCGCATCTAGGCTGACCACCTCTTTACCTTTATTATTCAGCAAAGCTTGTTCGAGCTGTGGCATTTCAAGTGTTCTTAATGCCGAATACTCTGCTTCTTTACCAATAGAAACAAAAGGTGCCATTGCTTGTGTAGTGACTGGAATATTGATATTCGACAATTTCACTGCTTGCTGACCTGCTTTTTGGCAGTAAAGATCAACATTTTGAGGTGTATCACTTTGCGCAAGGTTGATATGGAATTTGTTGGCATTGCTACCTGAATTTACCCGTTGTGGAGCAAGTGCAATATTTTCTACTTTGTTGGCATACTGCACATTTAACCAGCAACTTGCAGCTGTGCCAGTCGTGTTGGCCTGAGGTAGATTAAAGACATTGCCCCAATTGCCTCGTGCCGCAGGATAAATAATCCCCACCTGATTGACTGGATCATAGCCACCTAAAATCGTATAAACAGGCACACTAAACAACCGTGGTTTTAAAAAGTTACCATTGGTACTGTTATACCAAACATTGCCTGAGTTTGGTGTTTTGGGTTGTGCATCTACCATTTCACGTGTTGCTACATTCCATTTTTTATAACCTGTCGTAGAGTTTGGATCCCACACGTATTTATCAAAAGCAGGTTGAATTTTTAACCACATACTATAACCAGTATAGTGGGTATATTTGGAAATCGAGCTGGCGCTGGATCCTCCACTCATGGCATCCCAACCATAGGCATAGAGATTTTGGAAGTTTGGTACACCATTTCTGCCATCCCCTAAATTGGTATTGCCCCAATTTAAATTGCCACGCATTTTATTTCGAAATGCAATGTATCCCCAACCGCTGTCCGCATGGTGTGCAGACCAGAAATAATTTGTAGGACTTCCACTTGTTTCGACTGAGCCAGGATAATGCCCTAAACCATAGTGATGCCCGATTTCATGGCTAAATTCATTCCCCACAGAATCGATCAATGTCAAAATACCATTTCCACCACTTAAGCCATGATTGGACTCGCCATTGGCATATTTACCTCTGGCATGATGAATCACCACACTTTGAGTCACTTGTGGTTGCTCTTGGCTTTGCATCGATGAACTGGTGACACCCCAGTTCGCTAAGTTAATTCCAACACTAAATGTCGATTTAGCGGTGTTTTCACGCATATCTCCATCATAGACACCACCATTTGTTGCACTGACAGAATCGTAAATGACACCACTTGCAACCATAACCCGATTAAGCTTCATTTCATCGTATTTGCTGACTATCATTTTTGCAGCAGGGATGGTTTGGAAATAATCGGTTCCTGCTTTTTCAGGTTCCAACAGCATATAGTGACCATTGGATTTAGGTGCATCAGTCAATAAACCTAAACGAATACTTTGCACCACCAACTCGCCTGGTGCGGCAAAATCAATATCTGTCCCAGCTAAAGAACCACTGCGATTGTTTACAGAGTCTATAATACGGATGGATAATCCTGAACGTACCTCATCCCACTTTAATGCTACTGACCATGCCTGTTTAGAATACATTACCCGCGCTCGATCATCCTGATTAGATTGATCTGAAGCAGCAAGACGTGAAGGCTCTTTTAGATTTACGGTACGTATCAGTTGGTTACCTTGATAGATTTCCGCTTGTAATTTATCAACATCTCCCATCGAAACCAAAGGTGTAACCAATAACAATGCATCTTTCTGCGTTGTTAAGCGTGGCATTTTATCCTGTTCATTATTCTTCGGGTTTACCACATGACTTTGGGCAAACTGTAGCATTGCAGCAAAGTCACCATTTAAATCATTGCGCAATAAGCGATTTCCACCCTGTGCATTAAAATCATAAAAGCCTAATACACTGCTTGAGATTTTATTTTTAACTGGTTCTGGATATTTTTCTACTACAGGTGGTGTTGTGCCTGTACCACCATTTGAGCCACCCGAACCGCCCTCAGGAGGCTGAGTCGTACCACCGTTTGAACCGCCCGAACCATTCCCAGGAGGTTGAGTCGCACCACCATTTGAACCGCCTGAACCAGTTTCAGGAGGTTGAGTCGCACCACCATTTGAACCGCCTGAACCAGTTTCAGGAGGTTGAGTCGTACCACCATTTGAGCCACCCGAACCACTCTCAGGAGGAGTCTCAGTTGATCCACCGTTTGAACCACCTGAACCGTTGTTTGGGGTTTCTGGTGTACCATCCCCCGGTAACTCATTTGTACCATCGCCAGGGTTTTGCGGTATATTCGATGGCTGATCATTTGTAGAATGACTATCACTACCACCCCCACATGCGATAAGCATTGCTGAAAGCGTACAAATTGTTAAATATTTAAACCGTAATTGCATCACATATCTTCCCCATATTTATAACGACTTATCTCTATCCTTAGTTTCTGAGATTAAATTAAAATAATTATATATTTCAATTATTTAAATATATCACATTGATTATAATCATGTGATTTTTATTTTAAAAATATAAAAATGGCGTATTGCCCTAAATTTTACTTTTATGGATTTATTGAGTTTTAGGTTGTTATTTATCGACACTAGGGTTTTAAATCCTCTCCCTTGTGAAGTTAATACTTCTCACCTTTTTCTAAGGAGGGAGTTTTTAATTACTCAAATAAATTGAGTTTAACCATACAGCGTGTTGCTATCGCGTGGCGACATGAATGTCGCCCATTGTGTGTGGGTATGCGGGGATACAGATTTAGTAGCACAAGATCAGGCATCGCCTACACAAAGGGAGAAGGAGCTTTCAATATCAATATGATTCGCTCAACATAATTATTTTTAATTTAAAAAGCAACTATTGCTGAAACTCACGTATCGACAATTCACCACGTTCGCCTCGCCAAATCCATTTTAAATGACTATCTGCAAAACGCTCGCCTTCAAACCAAACAAATAGGCCTTCCATCATCTCTGGCCAGTCACTTTGACTGATTTCAGTACGTTTTGAAATCACCGCAATAATCGCAGCAAGAATCGTATCGTGGCTCACAGCCAAACTAATACCGTTGTTTAGCGTAGGATGTGTTTCATAGATTAATTCAAGCACATCCACCACACCCGTAATCGGATGTTTCATACCAGGTAAGGCATTATTTACAAAACTATTGATAAAACCTAAAGCACCTTGTGCTCTAAAATAGGGAGCAGCCTGTTTAATATCCAGCACAAAGCTTCCCGGCTCAACCAATAAGCCCTTTTCTACAATTTCAATATGATGGGTATTGGGATAAGGAGAAATTCCGTCAGCGCCTTGAATCATCAAAGCTGCGGTATCGACACAACGCTGAATGGGGCTTGAAATACAGTGTTGGATCACACGATCCGTATTTTCAATCAAATAACAACCCCAAGCTTGCGCTAAATCACGACCTTGGGAAGTTAATTGCAGATCATAACCTGCCAGCCCCTGCCCATTCACAACCTCACGAATTGAATGACGCGTGAATAAGGTTACAGGTGTTTTCGCATCGGGCAATAAATCTATTGCTTTTAGCATACTGTTCGGCAATAAATCTAAGGCCATATCAACTTAAAACTCATTTTTATACAAGCTTACTATAACATATGCAGCCAAGCGCTCAATCTAATCTAAAAATGTTAAATTATCTATAAAATGCATATGTATATCAGATTAAAAGCTCACATTGCTTAATGCTTCTAAAGCAATTTCTTTATTTTCGACATTCCGAAATGCGATAAACCCATCATTTAACACGGTATCACGTTGATTATAGGTAAATGGTACCGCAGCTAAACTCAGTAATCCGCCACCGATACTTTCCAATAGTCCTTGTCCTGCACTGGTATCCCACTCAGAGGTAGGATGAAATCTTGGATAAATATCAATTTCGCCTTCAAGCATCATACAAAACTTATAGGCACTGCCCGCCTCTCGTCTAATGACAGGCGACTCTTGTTCAATATAATCAATATATTGCTGATACTTTGGATTTTTACTGCTATGGCTTAGTCCAATTTGAATTGCATCTTCCTCTACAGCTTTAAACTTGCAATAACGTTCCCAAGTACGGTGAATAAAGCAATATTTATAAGGCAATTCTGTTAAATATCCCAAATACATCACTTGCTCTGTCGGTACAGCAATGATTGAAAATATGGTTTGGTGGTTGTGAATTAGACTTAAATTAATCGTAAATTCATCACGTTCATGAATAAATTCTTTAGTTCCATCCAAAGGATCCAGCATCCAACAGATATTCCATGTATGTCGTTGAGAGTAATCACTCTCTTCTGATAGCACTGGAATTTCAGGAGTGATTTTCGCCAATTGCTCTATTAAATAGGCATTCACTTTTAAGTCAGCTTGGGTAACAGGTGACTGATCATCCTTTTTATCAATATTAAACGCATTTCCAGCACAATAATTTTGGTATTCCTCGAGCAAGATTTGACTTGCAGATGCCAAAACTGGAACTAATTTTAAAATTTGTTCATCTTGTGGTGCTTGAGTGGTAATAAACATTGATCCGACCTGTAGGATGTCTGATTTTTGTCCACAAGCCTACCATTTTTTTATGTTGAGTGCATGAAAACAATAGCTTTTAACTAATAAATATCCTGAGATTCGATATGCTTTTTGAACACTATATAGACTTCTAAATTTTCATTTGATTTAGATTAGTCCAAGTCTATTCAACCTATTTAAAATTTTATTTAATGAAATTCATTTTTAATATGGATGAATTAACCAATAACATATTGTTTTCATTAATTGTATTTATAGAATTAATCACAACTTTAAAATTCAGACTTCAGATGCTTTGAATTTTAATCGTTGTTTTGTTTATGAATATTTTTTAAATCAGGTCTATGTTCATGTATATTTTTTTGCAGTTCAAAAATATGACTGAGCGCTTTGCCGATAAGCAAAATATTTTCCCTATTTTCCAATTCTGGTGCTTCTTGAATTTTTCCTGAAATATTATCTAATAGCATCGCTGCTTGATGTAATTCAGAATTTATCGTATCTAATACGTTCATTTAAGCCTCATTTATATCGTTTGGATCTAAGTGTTATAGCATTTAGATTTAATGCTTTAAATTATAATATATGTAGTTGGATCAAATTTTGAGAGCATAGCTAAGCGATAAATGATGAGTAAAAGAAATCCGCAAATGGTGAGTTTTCCTGCTCATCATCTCACATTTATTTTATTAAAATTTACACGTTCATAGAGTCTTTGTTAAACTTTAAAAAACTTTGGAGTTCCTTGAATGCAAAAACCGATCATCTTTTTTGACATGGACGGTACACTCCTTGATTTAGCTTTTGATGATCTGATCTGGAACACAAAACTCCCTGAACGGCATGCAGAAACCCATCAATGTAGTTTAGAGCACAGTCAAAACATTCTAAATGCATTTTATCAACAACATAATCATACCCTCTGCTGGTATTCTTCAAAATATTGGTCTGAAAAAGTTGGGGTTGATGTCCTACAGTTACAATATGATTTTAAAGATAAAATCACCCCAAGAACGGGCTGTTTTGAATTATTAAAACAATTAAAAGCACAAGGTTATCGTTGTTGGTTACTGACCAATGCAGATTGTGCTGGCTTAAAACTTAAACTTGAAAATGTTGATCTCAGCCCTTATTTTGAAGTAATGATCAGTAGTGAAGAAATTGGCTATTCCAAAGAGTTTATTGAGTTTTGGCAAATTCTGCAGCAAAAGCATCCATTTGACCCACAAAATGCATGTTTTGTGGATGACACCATCCCAGTATTAAAAGGTGCTGAAAAGTTTGGTATAGCACACTTAATCACGATTACTCAACCTTCCAGTGGTCGTGCTGCGCGTCATCAATTAGAATTGGAATACCCTGCAATCAATCATTTAACTGAGCTTTTACCTTTACTGAAAAAAGTAGCATTAGCAAATTTACAGTCAACAGATTTAGAACATAAGGATGTCGATGTCAAAACAGCCTGAGAAACAACAACTTGAAACAATGCGTGTAGACAAATGGCTTTGGGCTGCACGTTTTTTTAAAACACGCTCTATTGCCAAAGATGCAATCGAGGGTGGTAAAGTTCATCATAATAATGAACGTGTTAAAGTCTCAAAAGAGATTCGTGTTGGAATGGAGCTCACCATACAACAAGGTTTTGATCGTAAAACGGTAGTCATTAAAGCACTCTCCGTTGTTCGTGGCGGTGCACCGATTGCCCAACAACTTTATGAAGAAACTGAGGTGAGTGTGGCACGTAGAGAGTTGATTTCATCCCAAAGAAAATTGCATAATCTAGCACGCCCTGATCATCGACCAAGTAAAAAAGATCGACGACAAATTAGCAAATTTAAACAAGAAAATGATCAACAATTTGACCAATCTTGGTCCTATGATGATGACTGAATTCGTTTAGGTTGGGTACGACATCTTATGTCGTACTAATGTTTTTTTAATATAGAACCATTTTTTATTTTCTGTCACTATTACTGCCGTGGACGAAAGATCAAATTTAATGACATCCACTTAAGATATTAGTGATATTACATCGTTTGAGGTTTACGAGATGGATGATAACAAAAGCAAGGCACTGAATGCGGCACTGAGCCAAATTGAGAAACAATTTGGTAAAAACACAGTGATGCGCTTAGGTGATAACACTGTTCAAGCGGTTGAAGCGGTTTCTACAGGCTCTTTAACACTTGATATTGCATTGGGTATTGGGGGCTTACCAAAAGGTCGTATCGTTGAAATTTACGGTCCTGAATCTTCTGGTAAAACGACAATGACGCTACAAGCCATTGCGCAATGCCAAAAAGCAGGTGGAACATGTGCCTTTATTGATGCGGAACATGCTTTAGATCCACAATATGCACGTAAACTTGGGGTAGATATAGACAACCTTTTAGTTTCACAGCCAGATAATGGTGAGCAAGCACTTGAAATCGCAGATATGTTGGTTCGTTCAGGTGCAGTCGATATGATCGTTGTCGATTCTGTAGCAGCGTTAACCCCTAAAGCCGAAATTGAAGGCGAAATGGGTGACTCTCACATGGGCCTACAAGCACGTTTGATGAGCCAAGCTTTACGTAAAATCACAGGTAATGCCAAGCGTTCAAACTGTATGGTTATCTTCATTAACCAGATTCGTATGAAAATTGGGGTGATGTTTGGTAGCCCTGAAACCACAACTGGTGGTAACGCATTGAAGTTCTATGCTTCTGTACGTTTAGATATTCGTCGTATTGGACAAGTTAAAGAAGGCGATGAAATTGTAGGTTCTGAAACCAAAGTCAAAGTTGTTAAAAACAAAATGGCGCCTCCTTTCCGTGAAGCACTTTTCCAAATTATGTATGGTAAAGGTGTAAACCACTTAGGTGAATTGGTTGATCTTGCAGTTGGACAAGAACTCGTACAAAAAGCAGGTGCTTGGTACTCATATCAAGGTGACAAAATCGGTCAAGGTAAAAACAATGTCATTCGCCATTTAGAGGAAAACCCTCAATTGGCTCAAGATCTTGATCGTATGATTCGTGAAAAACTTTTAACCACTGCCAATGCTGCACCAGCGGAAGAGAAAGAAGAAGAGCCTGACTTTTTAGATGTGTAATCCACATATTTAAAGCTCAACAAAAAGCACCTCATGGTGCTTTTTTTTATATCGCATCATAAACTCTAATAGATCTTATTTGATAAACCAAAATATGATCATTTAGAATCAATCATATTGATATTGAAAGTCCCTTCTCCCCCTCGGGAGAAGGCTAGGATGAGGGGGGTTTTATATTGATCTATGATTTAAAAAAGGACCTTTCAAAGATAGCCTAATCAATGCCCTTTAAATCCAGATGATTCTATTCCTCTAAAATCACCATACCTGTTTGACCATCAATTTTGACTCGATCGCCATTTTTTAACCAACTACATGCGCCATGAATACTCATTACCGCAGGAATACCCAATTCACGCGCTGTTACAGCACCATGTGATAATGGACCACCACTTTCAGTAATAACACCTTTGGCTTGATAAAATAAAGGCGTCCACGCTGGATTAGTCGTTTTCGCCACCAATATGGCATTTTTTGGAAAATAAATAAACTGATTTGGGTCTGTAATGACATATACCTCGCCTTCAGTCTGTCCTGAACTTCCACCTAAACCTTTACGAACATTGCCCCCTTGTTGCATGAAATCATTATTTTCACCATAAACCCATTCAGCTGTTTTTTGTTGAGCATCGAGATACTGTGCTTTTTGTGTGATAGCAATGTTACGTATTTGGCTAAAATCTTTATCTTCAATTGCTTGTTGTAAACTCTCAGGCGGAATAAAGAACACATCCCATGCATCATCCAAAGCACCATAATTTACAAGACGAATACCAATTTCATGGGCTGCTTTACGGAAAGGAATCGTTAAACGTGTTGTATGATAATGTTCAATATCATCCAAAGCAGTATAAGTACGAACTAAACGAATCAATTCTTGTAAAAAGAATCTAAACGTTTCAGGTACAGCTTTTAATAAAGCCAACTCAGTTGCAAGCATGCTGTCACGCTTTTGCCAATAGGTTGCTTTATGATGATCCTCATCCTGTTTTGCCATCATCTGAATTTGTGCAAAGACAATATGCGGTACTTCCACCCATGTTGGTTGATAAGCATCAAAATCAACTTCACGATGTCCATGTTGTGTAAGGAACTGATTAAATACTTGCTGAATTTTTGGATAATCTTGCAAGGCAAGTTCTAAACTCTGAACATCATTAAAAGCAGTGGTAGATAATGCTGGATATTCACGTAACTGGCGTGAAATTTGCCACATCGCCTGATTGACTATACCTGTTTTGGTTTCAGTATTTGAAATCAATAAATCAAAAATATGCTGTGCATTGTCTCCTTCAAACTGTACCAGCACTGCACGTAAAGTCTGATAAAGTAAATTTTGAGTCAATGAAATTGCAATATTCGGTAAGAAGTATTCTGTGCCTAATTTATTAATTTGTTGAAGTAAATCCCAACACTCTTCTATGGATTTATATTGATAATCGATATGATTAAAACGTCCAATTGCCAATAAATAAGAATCTAAATCATTCATCCAGCGAGTGGGTAATTCACTGATCCAAGTAAATTGCCATAAACCACCAGATTCAATAAATTGAGCAAATTTTTCAGGCGTATTTAATGATGCGATCGGCATACGTCCCGCATAGACACGGACTGCATTTTGATTGCCATAGACATAATTATCTTTAACCACAAACCATTTATCATGAAATGGCGGTAGCCCCATTAAGCGAAATGAATAATTCAATGAGGTATGAAAGCCTGTCTCACACAACTGCCAAGTTAGTGGGGTAACAGGATTTGGGAAACGTTCTGCAGACTCATCTCGAGTCCATTTGGGTGCAAAACGTGTTACAGGTCGTGACTGTAAAATATAAAGTGTATCACCTTCAAAAGCCCATTCAATATCCTGTGGAAATGTTGCGAATTGCTCTGCTTGTCTCGCCAGCGCTGCAACTCGCTTTGCATGTTCAGGGCTTAAAGAACGTTGATTTTGTTGTTCAGGTGATAATAAAACTGTAGTAGATTGGCCTAATTGCCAAACCAACGCATGTGACTTTGTCGCAATAAACTCAGTACTGATTTGACCCTCACGATCCACTCTAAACTCATCAACTTCTGACTCTCCTGCCACCACGGTTTCACCTAAACCAAAAGCAGAATTAATCAAAACATGTTCTATATTTTCACCTACAGGATCTATAGAAAATGCCACACCTGCTGCATCATTGACCTGAACATTCACCATCTTCTGTACAACTACAGCCATACTAATCGTGTCATCAGCTATTCCTAGACGCTCACGATAGACAATCACTTCAGTATTCCACAACGACAACCAGCATTGTAAAACCGCTTGCTGTAAGCGATCAATTCCATGGACATTTAAAATCGTGTCGTGTAAACCTGCGAAAGCAGCACCTGGCAAATCTTCTGCACTGCCCGATGAACGAACGGCAAAAAAGGTATCCGTCAAACGGCTTTGTAAATCAATAAGACTTTCTATTAAAGCTTGAGGCAATATTTGTTTTGCTAAAAATTCACGTACAGCGCTACTTTTTTCCTGTGCAGAATGTGTATCAACGAGGATGTGTTGAATATCTTGTTTAAAAGGGCTAAACCATTCTGTATACACTGACGCGGGAATAATATAAGCCTCTGGTACAGGCAAACCCGCTTGCTGACAGCGAATTAATCCCGCACCTTTGCCTCCGACTTGGGTAACATCAATATCTTCAAATTGTTGTAATGGCAGCAAGATTGTTTGCTGTTCTCGCTGATGTTCCGCTATGGTATTATTCATTTTAAAGCACCCTTATAAATTTTAACTTTTGTTCATCATGTTCTGGTTATATAAAAAATTTAAATTCAATCAAAAATGATCACGTTTCAATTTACTTTAAATTAACATCCCCCTCCACTACTGCAATTCATACCGTATACACCGTTTGATTGAGCCATTTTTGACTAAGTTTCAGTACAATTATGGCTAAAATAATGCCAAATATGACATCTATACCATAGTGATAACGTAATAAAATAGTTGCAAAGATGGTTCCAAGAATAATCGGAGATAGAATCAAACTGATCTTTTTAAAACCTGTTTGGTGTAAATAGCCAACGATAAAAATTGAAATTGCAGTATGTAAACTTGGAAAAACATCCATTCCTGTCACCCCCTGATTTACACTTTTAGTCACC
The DNA here is from genome assembly GCF_052824985.1 of Acinetobacter sp. 1125_18A. Lineage (NCBI taxonomy): Bacteria > Pseudomonadati > Pseudomonadota > Gammaproteobacteria > Moraxellales > Moraxellaceae > Acinetobacter > Acinetobacter sp. 1125_18A. The sequence continues at coordinate 101,659 of NZ_VTDG01000011.1, read as the reverse complement.
ATCTGTGTAATCGAGCCACCACCGCCAATTTGCGGCGCAACTGTAAATGCTGGTCCGCTTGCAGGAAATAAAATATAACCAACAAAACCAATACTATAGAGCAAAATAATTGAGTTAAAAAATACCTGACCTGCTATAGACTGTCTTTTAACGGTATATAAAATGACACTCCCCAATACAAGAAAATAAAAGAAAAAATAGCAAGATGAAATGATATCTGCGAGCACTGGATAACTTTCATAATGAAAATAATCAACAAGGATTTTTCCGAAAAAAATATGCTGATCGATATTATGTAATAAAGCATCGGCAGACCATGGCAGTACAAATTTTGAGATGAGCGTCATGAGTGGAAATACTCCCCACGACAGTAAAAAAAGTAATAGTCCATACCAAGGCCAATTTAACTTTTTGAAATGTAAATAGACACTCACTAACCACAATACACTCACAATAGAAAACAGAGCTAAACTTTGATATTGTGCTGAACGGATCATACCGACTGCAGCCAATGAAATTAATATGAATAAAATTATTAAATATGCCGCTGAGATTGTTTTTTTCATTTATTTTCCTTGTGGTTAAAATATATTTATTGGATTTTAATCAATCGTATCTTTATTTAAGCATCTCGTCGTTAATGCAATAGGTTCTGGTTCTGGGTAAAAATACCAACCAATCCAGCCTAGTAGCATGATTATGATGCTATAAACAGGCACAATAAATAATCCAACTATCCATAGAATACAGGTCAAAATTGAGCCATAAAAACCACCCAACAATCTAAAAAAAGTGAGATTATTACGACCATCTGAACCTTTTTGTGCCAGTAGTGCAAAGAGAACAGTTGGGAAAAAGCCAATAAAAAATAGAATTTTAATCATAGGATTTAGAATTTTTCTTGTAGGATTTAGCGACTTTTTGATTTCAAGGTTTATAGCCGAGTCAACGGATAGATCATTATGTTTTGCTTTTGACTGCAACGCTAAAAATAATTCCCCATAATCCTGCGTTTGATATTGTTGTGATTCTAACTGTATGGATGGTTCGAGATATTTAATGTGATTCCAAGCCATTGCCTGAATCTGATTGAACTGTTGAACATTTTCGCAATTTACAGATACATCATTTAACCGTTCAGACATTTCCAAAAAAATACCATCAACTGTGCTTTCCTGTGGCATAAATGCTGAGCCAAAAACAATACTCACTTGACTACGAAATCCATCAGGCTTGGTATAAAACACTCCCATACATTGCACAACAAAATCAATTTGATTGAGCTTAAGCTGCTTTACAATACGTGCCATACCTTCTTTATAAGCTTCAGGTTTTTCTCGCCACTCACTCGAACCCTCTGGCATAATACACAATGAACCACCTGAACTTAGCTGTTGAATTGCAAGCTGTATAGGCGAAGCAACTGAATCATGTGAAATTTTATATCGCTGAGTATCTTGTGGACGCACCACAGCAATCCCATCAAAGATGAGTCTTAGAAACCATTTTCGTAACATTTGAATCGAAATTAATGAAGGGGTTTTATCAATTGCCCATGTATAGACCTGCCCATCAGTTGCACCATTACGATGACTTGCGATATATAAAGTCGGCTTTGAAGCACGTTCTCCAATCACATGGATCTTGGAAAAATAAAATCCAGTGATTAAGCGAGCTAAACCCACATGCCAAACTGAAAGTTTTTTCAAGCTATTTTCCTTTAATACAGTCTAAACTTGCTCATCAATTTTTTCTAAGCAATTCTAAAGCAAGAACATTTTTATTTATTTATAAATCGATTAAAAAAACATCCTAGCAACAGCATAACGATTCTGCAATCACTGTTTATTACTTTAGATTGTCAATTTTCTGTCTTTTAGCTTATAAATCATAGCGAATTACTTAAAAATTTACCCCCTCGTTACCTTCGCCCTAAATCAATTCGAATCATTGATCAAATAGAAACGGATAGTATCGGTAAGCCAGTTTAGGCGTTATTAAGCTTCGACATGAAGCGCTTTAAATAAAAATCTAAACCCTGATATCTGCTTATCTTCCCCTCTTATACTGGTTTAGATTCTTTGCTATTTAGGCGGAGGAAAATTCATCCGTATAGGATTTGCACTGTTAAAAAAATGAATTAAAGCTAAACTAGCGTTTATCTCTGAAATAAATAGATTGTTATCAATAGCTATGAGCCAAGCAAAATTTCCCAAATTGTTAGATTACCAAAAACTCAAACAGCAATTTGGTGAACAAGAAACAACAGCGTATCAGCATTCTACATCTCAAACTGCAGAACCTGAGTCTGGCATTGCAAATGATGAACACGCCTTTAATGCGGAGCAGGATCTTGCACCCAAACCACAGGGCTTAACAGGTACACGTTTGCGTTCTTATGCTTTTGCGGTGTTGACTCGAAAAGAATATTCCAAAGCTGATCTGATTGAAAAGCTGATGACCTATGCGCAAAGCCGTGAGGAGGTTTTAATTTTGGTTGATGAGCTGTCAGCGAATAACTACCAAAGTGACCAACGTGTAGCGGAAATGACTGTACGTAGCCAAGTCCGTAGAGGTAAGGGCCCGAATCGAATCAAACTGGCTTTACGTGCCAAACAACTGGATAAAGCCTTAGTACAAGAGGATATTGCAGAAATTGATTGGTATGAACAAGCCTATCAATTGAAAGTTAAAAAATATGGTACAGAGGTCAGTAAAGATCCAAAAATTAAAGCCAAACAAATTCGCTTTTTACAATATCGTGGTTTTGAAATGGATGCGATTATGAAAGCAATTTCAAAAAAACCAAATGATGATTGATGATGGTCAGTCGATACAATTCAAGATCAACTTTTCATTAAACGGTAGGTTGAGAATCTTAGGTTGAAAATCTATTGATAGAATTCCCTCCTCACTTTTGATTTCTTATAAATTCTAAGCAGATCCAATATCTTTTAGCACTGTACAAGCTATCATTTCATTCATCGATAAAACTATACGCGTATTTTCAATATAAGCTCAGTAAGGGTGATAGATTTTTAGTCACGACTAAAAATGATAGTTGAATTAAATCAGATGGTCTAAAGATTGAGAATATAAATTTTCAGGGATTAAATAGCAGATATTGTTTTAAAATGCAGGATATAAATCGAATAGATATATTGAGTTATTATTATTGGTAGATTTAGAAATCTGGTGGCAGCCCTACTAGCAAAATCTCGGCACATCGTATTTCTGATACCGTTGCTACCTTCCGGTCCTGGCGGGGTTTTCAGAGTACAATTGCGAAACCACCAGCAGGGCTACCATTGCAAGAACAGAGTATAGAGATTTTTAATTTTCTTTCAAGCCTAACATTGTGATTTTCTCAAGTTATTCATTCGTTTGCTTATTTCATCATCAATATGGTTAATTTTTAACAGTAATTCTAACTTTTATAGTCAAACCACCTAATTATTCATACAAGTGATTTGCATCAAATCATAGATCACAAATGAAATGAAGCTTATGCTTTTGTGTGAACTTTTAGAAACTGTTAGTTATCAATTCATTTTTTGTACTTTTGAATCCTAGATGGTGATTCTATCGTAGGGCGACATGAATGTCGCCGTTGGGCGGGGCTACAGGACGTACCCCTCACCCAACATGAGCAAAAACAAAGCACTGCTTTGTTTGCAGCGCAAGGTTTGGCATCCCCTACGAAAAGTGAGGCATCGTCTACGCAAAGCTATTTAAACTTTGAATGTAACGTGCGGCATTGTTAGCTTTTTCATAATCAAACAATTGATTTAATTAAAAATATTAATTAAGAAAAATTATATTCTTGTGCCTGAGTTTTTTAACAGGTTGACTATAGTTTCAATAGCTCTTTGAACTTATCAAGCATCAGAAAATATACGACTGAAATTTATATCAGCGCCACTTCATGTATTAAAGGCATCATTTCATAGATTGTAGGCGTTAAAATACAAAAAAGCTTCATATTGCATTAGAATTAGCTGAAGATTGTAAAAGCATCTTGCAATTCCGTCCCTAGCCGTTTTTAATGATAACAATTATTGATTTTCAAATAGCCCATATCAGTCTATTTGAGAAATTTTGACTTTGATGGATTTTAAATTATGCTAAAAAAGCATGCCCTGTTTTCTATTGCCTTACTCAGTTCAGCATCTTTATATGCAATCCCTATAGAATCTCGTGGATTAAGTGATACTGCATCGTCTCGAAATGATGTAGCGAATTCACCAGCACCCATTGCTGGAAATATGAATTGGGATTTAATACAAAAGAATCAACAATTAGAAAATCAAATTCGTGAATTACGTGGCAAGATTGAAGAACAAGATCATGCCATTGATCAACTAAACAAAGAACTCACCAACCGCTATACCGATTTAGATCAGCGTCTTGAACTGCTCAATCAGAAACTTGAACCTGAAAGCAATCAACCAGAACAAGCACCTGCTGAAAATGCACCTGTCGATAGTTCAGCCACAACCGATCAAACAACCACTGCAAGCAAAGCTACAACGAATAGCCCGGCATCAGCAACTCAAAATTCAGCAACACCAGCCAACAGTAGCAATAATACCAGTGATCCTGTCGCACTGGAAAAAGCAGCCTACACCATTGCTTTAGATGCCTATAAAAAAGGTGGTGCAAAACAAGCCATCGCCCCTATGCAAAACTTTATTAAAAACTATCCAAACAGCATTTATACTGGAAATGCTTATTTTTGGTTAGCTGAGTTTCAATTGGCAATTGATCCACCAAATTACAATGAAGCCAAGAAAAACTATGAAATCGTAGCAGCTAAATTTCCAAACTCGTCTAAAGCACCGCGTGCTTTATACCAACTTTATAGTATTGCCAAAGATGTCAACAAGAACACACAAACTGCAAATGTCTATAAAAGCAAACTGTTAAGCACCTATCCTAAATCAGAAGAAGCAGGTTTTTTCAAAAAAGGTTAATCCGCTTATTCACAATTTAAACCATAAAAAAATGCCTCAATAGAGGCATTTTTTTATGGAATCTTTAACAATTAACGCACGATACCGCGCTTAGATTCTAATACTGAATCAATCAATAACTGGACTTCTTCAACTTCTGGAAGGATCTCTTGACGAATTTTTTCAATGGCTTGCTCAGTGGTTAAATTCTCTTTATAGATCAATTTAAACGACTCTCTTAAGCCTTGAATCACATTCTTAGACCAGCCTTTACGACGCATCCCTTCAACATTCATACCATAAGCATGCGCAGGATTACCTGAAACCATGACATAAGCAGGAACATCTTTAAGAATCAGTGATGCACCACCAATCATACTATAAGAATCAATCTTACAGAATTGATGGATACCTGAATTCCCGCCCACAATGACGAAATCGCCAATGTGAACATGGCCAGCGATGCCGACATTATTTGCAAAAATATTGTTATTTCCAATCAAACAATCATGTGCAATATGCGTATTCACCATCAATAGGTTATTGCTTCCTATTTTGGTTAGGCCTCGATCTTGAACAGTGCCACGGTGTAAGCTGCAATGTTCACGGATTTTATTGTTGTCGCCAATTTCTAACCAAGTTTCTTCACCTTGGTATTTTAAATCTTGACAAATTTCACCTACACTTGCGAATTGGAAAATATCGTTATTTTCACCAATACGTGTATAGCCTCCAATCACAACATGTGAGTGAAGTTTGGTACCAGCACCAATCGTCACTTGCGGACCAATAATACAATATGGTCCAATTTGGACATCTGGTGCTATCACTGCAGAAGAGTCAATAATAGCGGTTGGGTGGATTAAGTCGTTATTGCTCATGCCTGCTCTAATTTCTGATGAGAAATGATAATTTCAGCGGTTGCTGCTACCACGCCGTCAACACTGGCAGTACATAAATACTTGTAAATGCCACGTTTTTGCATGAGTAATTCAGATTTTAGCACGAGTTGGTCGCCTGGTACGACTTGTTTTTTAAATCGTATTTTTTCAGCACCAGCGAATAAGAACAAAGAGCCTGGTCTTGGTTTTTCATTATTCATGATAAAACCGAGCACACCAGAAACTTGTGCCATCGCCTCAACGATCAAAACACCCGGCATAATTGGATAGCCTGGGAAATGACCCTGCATAAATTCTTCATTAATTGAAACGTTTTTGTATCCTACAATCCCATTCTCTGTAACTTCAGTTACACGATCGACAAGCAAAAATGGATAACGATGTGGCAAATACTCACGAATCGTTTGGGTTTGCATTGGTAATTCAGGAACCGTAAAAGGTAGAGATTTAGACTCAGTCATAATTATTTACGCGACTTTAAAGTTGATTCAATGGACTCAATTTGAGCCTGCATATGATCTATTTGTTTCACCAGTTTGGTCAATGGCACATCTGCTAATTGTCTTAAGCGCACAACCGTCCTTTTCCAATGATTTGTTTCAAATTGTCCAGTACCTGAAGAATAAGAACCTGCCTCAGAAATACTTTTTGTGACTATTGACATTCCAGTAATTGTGACATTATCCGTGATTTTTATATGCCCTACGATACCAACAGCACCTGCAAGAACACAGTTTTTGCCAATAATCGTACTGCCTGCAATACCACACTTGGCTGCGATGGCAGTATTCTCGCCAATCTGCACGTTATGGGCGATTTGCACAAGGTTATCAATAATGACACCATCATGAATGATTGTATCGTCCAAAGCACCACGATCAATACTACAATTTGAGCCTATACGCACATCATTTCCGATACGTACAGAACCCAATTGAGCTATACGATTCCACTTTCCTTGATAAGGTGCAAAACCGAAGCCCTCTCCACCAATTGCAGTATTGGAATGAATCCGAACACGATCTGCGATTTTTGTTTGGCCTGTAATGGTTACATGAGAATCGACAAAACCATCTTTGCCAATCTCAACACCATCATCAATTTTGCTATGCGATTGGATAATTGTATTTGCACCGACGACACAATCATCACCAATCACAACATAATGACCAATATAAGCATCATCTGCAATAATTGCTGAAGGAGAAATTTGCGCAGTACTTTCAATACCACGTTTGCTTACTTTAACTTCAAACTGATGGGTTAAAATTGCAAAGGCAAGATAGGGATTGCGGACAACAATAAAATTTTGGCAATTTGTAAGCTGTTCTTTTAACTCTGCCGTGACGATCAAAGCGCCGGCTTTAGAGTTTTGAGCTTCATTCAAATATTTGTCGTTATTTACAAAAGAAATATGATTGGATTGCGCATGTTCTAAACTTGCAAGCCCATCTAAAACAAAATTGGGTTGACCAATTAGCTCACCTTGTACAAGCTGAGCTAATTCATCGAGATGAAAACGATTTGATTTCATTGATTATTTAATTGCATTAACCTTTTGGATCATTTTAGCAGTTAAATCACTCTTTGCGTCATAAGCAAGTGCTGAATTTTTATTCAAAACAAAGTCTAATCCACCTTCTTGGCGCAATTGTTCAGCAACTTGCTTTACACGAGCCTCAAAAGTTGCATTAGTGTTTTGAATTGTACTTTGTACTTTAGCCTGAACACCTTGCTGAATCGTTTGGAATTCATTCACTTTTGCTTGGTATTGCGCATTAATTTGTTGAACATTTGCACCTTGAGCCTGTGCTTTTTGTTTCAATGCTTCAATATCTTTAGTGATTTGTTCAAGCTTCGTGGTTTGCGGCTTAACCGATTGTTCTAAACTTGCATTCTGTTGCTTTAAGTAGGTGCTACTTTCTACAACTTTTTCTAGGTCAACCACACCAAAACCAGCGGCTTGAACCAATCCAGCAAAACCCAAACCTAAGCCCATAATGGCCATTTTCATTGTTTTCATCATTGTTCCTTATATTAAGTTAAATCTCGTAAAAAGATCGTACTTAGAAAGTACGACCAATCTCGAATTGAATATTTTTAGTTTCATCACCTGGTTTGTCATTCAATGGGAATGCATAACTCAACGAAAGTGGGCCAATCATGGTAATCCATGTAAAGCCTACACCCACGCTATAGCGCATGTTACCAAAGTCAAAATCATTATTGTCTTTACAGTACTGTTTTGCATTAATTGGTGTTTTTGAACCATCCAGATAAAGATCACCAGTCGCTGTACTACAGTCTGTATCAAAGACTTGTGCACCTTCAGCAAAAATCACAGGACGAATCTGACGCGCCCAATCACCCTTGAATGGAACAGGTAAAGCCAATTCTGTACCAAATTGTATTAAAGCATTACCACCGACTTCTTCTGGGTCGTAATCTTTGGTTTTTCTTTCGTTATAGGTCACACCAGGGTATTTTGGACCCAATGTACTGTTGTCATAACCACGGACTGAACCAAAACCACCTGCATAGAAGTTTTTATAGAATGGTAAATCATTACCATAACCCAACTTACCGTAGCCACGTAATACGAAATCACGGCCTAATGGGAAATAAGTCTGTGCATCATAAGTAACTTTTTGATATTCAACATCACTACCTGGTAATGCGATTTCAGCATTAACACGATGTGAAGTACCGTTTGTAGGGAAAATTGGACGGTTCAGTGTATTATATGACCAACCCAAGTTTAAATTATAAGTTAAGAACTTACCTTCAAAGGCACTTCCATACTCATCTAAGGCCAATGAATTAAACTTATCATCAACACAGTTAGTTGCTAAATCATAGCCTTCAGGCAGTGGATTTGGTGGTGTATTCCCTTTTTCAGTATCAATTTCTTTTTGTGACTTATATGAACCATCACAATAACTACTTGTATCTGTTTGCTTACCACCATGCGCTAACAAATAATCGCGTACATAGGTAGAAACATAAGCACCAGTGGTTACTTTAGTTTGGTCAATGTTTAGGCCCGCACTAATATTTTGGTTTTCATCAATTGGATAACCAAATGTAACACCACCACCAATACTATCCGTCACATAGTTGTTAACGTTATAGTCATCATTCAACTTGGTTTTACGGTAGTACATGTTATAACCGCGGCTGACACCATCAATAGTAAAATATGGGTCAGTGACACTTAAATTATAGTAATCTTGGGTTTCTGAACGAGATAAATCGATAGAAACACGATTACCTGTCCCCATAAAGTTGGTTTGACTTAAACCTGCTTGGAATGTGATACCACCATTCTGAGAATAACCTACAGCCAATGTACTGGTACCAGAATGTTGCTCTTCAACATCAATATTCAAGTCCATTTGATCTGGCAAGTTCGGTACACGAACAGGTTTAACATCAACTTTACTAAAGAAACCAGTACGTTCTAAACGAACTTTAGACAAGTCAATTTTTTCGTTACTTGCTAAAGCACCTTCCATTTGGCGCATTTCACGACGTAATACTTCATCCGCAGTTTTAGTATTACCGGTAAAGTTAATACGACGCACAGTCACTTGTTGACCAGGATTAATATAGTAATTTAAGTCAACAATATGGGTTTCATTATTGATTTCAGGAACTACATTTACTTCTGCATAGTAGTAACCCGCATTACCGTATTTACGGAGTAGTAACTGCTTTACAGCATTGACTTTTTCTTGAGAATACGTTGTGCCATCTTTATAGATTTGCAGCGCTTTTAAATCTTCAGTTTTATAAAGTGCATCACCTAAAAATTTAGATTCGCCAAATTTAAATTGCTCGCCTTCATTGACTGAAACTTCAATAAAGATATGTTTTTTATCTTCACTAAGATTTAAATTTGAACTGTTAATATCAAAATTAATATAACCTTTATTGAGATATAGCGCACGCAATGACTCTAGACTTGCTGACATTTTTTCACGTGCATAACGGTCATTTCGAGAAATAACCGATAACCAGCCACTTTCTTTTACCGCAAACGCCTGTTTAATGTCGTCTTCTTTAAATACGGTATTACCAATAATATTGATATCAAAAACCTTTGCAGGCTTACCTTCATTAAAATTGATATTCAATTCAACGCGGTTATTTGGTTGAGCAACTTGTTCAACTTTAATATCTGCATCATAACGGCCTTGTTGAGCATATTGCTGCTCTAACTCAGTTTCTAAAGTTTGTAAGGCAGATTTTTTAAGCACTTCGCCTTCGGCCAAGCCCATTTTCTTTAAACCATCCGCCAAAGCTTCTTTGGGAATCAGTTTATTGCCTTTAAAATTAATTTTTGAAATTACTGGACGTTCAATCACTTTAAACACCAAGACACCGTCTTGGTTAGATGCTTGTATATCATCAAAAAGATTTGAAGCATATAAAGCACGAATTGAATCCGCAATTGCAGGATCATTGACACGGTCACCACTATTTATTGGTAAAAGTGCAAGAACATTTTGTTGCGTTAAACGAACCAAGCCATCCACACGGATATCACGTGCAATGAACTCATCTGCCGCTTGTACTTGCTGTACAGCTGCCATCGCACTAACGAGCGCTAATGGCATAAATAAATGTGAGTGCTGCATGCCTATTATTTTCCAGTAAGTTAATCCACAATTGCGTTATAAACGCATAAAATCATTAAATATTGCAAGAAGCATCATGCTACCAAGCAGTACCATACCAATTTTTAACCCAACCAATTGTATTTGTTCAGAAACAGGCTTACCACGAATTGCTTCAATAATGTAATAAACCAAATGACCGCCATCTAACATCGGGATAGGCAATAAATTTAAAATCCCCAAACTCACACTCATCAAAGCCATAAATGAAATGAATGTTTGCCACCCCATTTCAGCGCTTTGACCGGCGACTTTTGCAATAGTAATTGGACCCGACAAATTATCTAAGCCAATTAAACCACGCACCATCTTCACCATCGAATTCAAAATCATTGCTGAAAGTTGTCCAGTCTTTTCAACAGCAACAACAAAAGCTTCAGCAGGATTATATTGAATTGTTTGTTTATATTCAGTAGGAATTGTCAGTTTATCAGTCTGTGCTTGCACACCCAACATACCTGTTACATTTCCCATATTGTCACGTTTACCTTGCGGCATTACTTGTAAATGTACAATCTGCCCTTGGCGCAACACATCAACTTTAAGTAATTTTTCAGGTGATTTTTGTACCACATCTACCACATCAAACCAATCTTTCATTTTCACTTGATTGATCGAAATGATTTGATCACCTTCTTTCATCCCTTGACGAATCGCAGCGCCATCACTACTTAACTTATAAACAGTTGCAGGAATCTGTGGACGATATGGGGTAAAACCTAGCACATCAAATGGTGACTGACTTTGGTCTTTTAAGAAATTCTTGATCGGTAAAGCAAAACTCTGCGGCTGACCATTGCGCTCAACTTGAACATCGATATGACCTGTTTCACCAACACGATCAACAATGGCATAGTTGAGTTTTTCCCAAGTGCTGACATCTGTTCCATCTACAGCAACAATTTTATCGCCAATCTGCATTTGAGCTGTTGCAGCAGGTGTATTGGGTAGAATTACACCAACACGAGTATTTAATTGCTCTTGTGCAGGAAGAAATAGAATCCAAAATAGGACTATTGCAAAAATCAAATTGATCAATGGACCTGCAGCAACAATCGCAATACGCTTCCATGGGGCCTGACGGTTAAATGCAAACGGTAAATCTTCAGCACTAACATTCCCCTCACGCTCATCCAACATTTTGACATAACCACCCAGTGGTAATGCTGAAAGTTGATATTGGATGCCTGATTTTTTCGATGTCCACTTCAACAAAGTTGGACCAAAACCAATCGAATAGACCAGTACTTTTACACCGAGTTTACGTGCAACCCAATAATGTCCAAATTCATGAATTGCAATCAGCGGACCAAGTAAGAATATGGCAGCAACAATGATAAATAGAACACTCATGATCAGCTTCCCAATTGTGTAATGCGTTGTGAAGCAACTTGGCGCGCAAGTTGATCTGTCTGCAAAATCGTGTCAATCGAATCTGCCAAACCATTTTGAACGTGATTTAAGGTATGTTCAACCACTTGTGAAATTTCTAAAAACGCAATTTTTTGCTGTAAAAAAGCACTCACAGCAATTTCATTAGCAGCATTGAGAATAGACGGTGCCAATCCACCCGCCTGCATAGCATTTCGAGCCAGTTTAAGCGATGGAAAACGCGTAATATCTGGCGCTTGAAAATCGAGTTGTGAATGGACAAATAAATCCAGAGGCGGGACATGAGTTTGAATCCGCTCAGGCCATGCAAGTGCATGCGCAATCGGCGTACACATATCAGGATTACCCATTTGAGCCAAAGTTGAACCATCCACATATTGAACCATTGAATGAATGATACTTTGTGGATGAACAACAACTGTAACAAATTGTTCTTTAATTGAAAATAAATGACATGCTTCGATCAATTCTAAACCTTTATTCATCAGGGTTGCAGAATCTACCGAGATTTTTTGTCCCATCGACCAATTTGGATGTTTACAGGCTTGTGCAGGTGTTACGGTTTTTAATTGTTCTAAACTAAAACTTAAAAATGGGCCGCCTGAAGCAGTCAACAAAACTTGCTTGACCCCCAATTGAGGCTCACCATTGGGTTGAATCTGTAAATAATTTTGAGGAAGACATTGAAAAATAGCATTATGTTCAGAGTCGACAGGCAGTAACAAAGCATGATGATCTTTAGCTGCTTGAAGCATAATATCGCCAGACATCACCAAGGCTTCTTTGTTGGCAAGTAAAACGCGCTTACCTGCTTTCACTGCGGCTAAAGTAGGCAACAATCCTGCTGCACCAACAATTGCTGCCATCACTACATCTACATCAGGATGTTCCGATACGGTAATAAGCCCTGCTTCATCTGTGAGGATTTCGATATCAAAAATATGATGTATAGCAAGTAGCTGTTGTAACTCATCTACTTTATCCGATGGTACAACAACACATTTCGGTCGATATTGTTTGCATATTTCACTGAGTTCTTTGATTCGACTAAATCCAGTCACTGCAAAAACTGAATACTGGTCCGAATGCTGTTGTAAAATTTTTAAAGTACTGCGCCCAATAGAACCTGTAACACCTAATATACAAACAGATTGTGACATCTATAAATCTACACCAATAAGTTTTAAAACATACATGCCAGCCGCAAAAAACGGAGCCGCAGCAAGCAATGAATCTATACGATCAAGCACCCCACCATGTCCTGGAAGGATACGACCTGAGTCTTTAATTCCTGCACGACGTTTAATCATAGATTCAAACAAGTCGCCAAGCACAGAGCTAAACACAGTCACAATAGACAAAACTAGGAAAAGAATATGTTGTGGAAGCGTTAAATGTAGATAAATCGATTGAACCACAATGATCACAATCGCAACAGTGACAATCCCACCAATCAAACCTTCAATTGATTTGTTTGGACTCACATCTGGTGCAAGTTTACGCTTACCAAATTTACGCCCAACAAAATATGCACCACTGTCCGCGCCCCAAACTAACAGGAACAGGTACATCAACCACCAAGGCGAGCTTTTCCAAACTTCAAAAATAGCGGTAACAGCGGCACTGATTAAAACCAAGCCAACAATATTTAAAGTGATATTGTACCAGCCATCGTATTCAGGATAATGTTTTACCCAGTACAGACTACACAACCAAGTGAGAATAGAGGCACTCCAAAGAATAAGCGCCAAATCATTAAAATATAATGCTAACCCTGAAAAAAAAGCGGTCAATACACCGAATCCAGCAGCTTTTATTTTCTTCACATGGTCAGATTCATGTGGCATGAGTTTAAACCACTCATAACCTGCTGCCCCAGCTGCGATAATCATTAACACTAACATTGGATATTGAGATTTTGTTGCAAACATACAACTCAGTACAACTGCCACCAATACCAATGCGGTTATAATCCGCTCTAACATTATAAATTCTCTATATGTTCTTGTTGAATTTGTTCAGAGGTTTTTCCGAAACGTCTTTCACGCCCTGAAAAAATATTGAACGCATGATCCAACTCTTGCACTGTAAATTCTGGCCATAATGTCTCAGTAAAATATAACTCAGCGTATGCAGCCTGCCACAGTAAGAAATTAGACAGTCGGTAATCACCGCCTGTACGAATCAATAAATCCACGGGTGGCAAATCCCCCAAACTTATTTGTTGTGCAAATAACTCAGTATTGATTTGATTCACATCAATTTGTTGATCTTTAACCTGTTGCGCAAGTTTACGTGCAGTATCTGCGATATCCCACATACCACCATAGCTAATTGCAATTGTTAAAGTCATGTTACTGAACTTAGCAGTCCTTTGTTCAGCATGCAACATTAATTCACGTAGCTCTGGAGAAAGCCGACTACGATCACCAATAAATCTCAACGAAATTTCGAATTTTTCCATCCGTGGAATTTGCTCATGAATTGTGTCTTCCAACAATTTCATTAACAAATCAACTTCATACTGTGGTCGGTTCCAGTTTTCACTTGAAAAAGCAAACACAGTAAGCGCTTGAACGCCAACTTTACGGCAATGCTCTACAATCGGATCAAGGACATTTTTACCTTCACGGTGTCCGTCACCTTTTTGCAGTTGTTTCTTTTTTGCAAAACGATTGTTGCCATCCATGATGATGGCAACATGTTTTGGAAGATGGTTGTCTTCAGATGTGGTCATTTAAATCTTAGACCTTCATCAATTCAGCTTCTTTCGCAGCAAGACGTTTGTCCACTTCAGCAACAAATTTATCGGTAATTTTTTGGATATCATCACCTGCACGACGTTCATCATCTTCAGAAATTTCTTTATCTTTTAATAATGATTTGATATCGCCTAAAACATCACGACGAATGTTACGAATCGCAACTTTGGCATTTTCTGCTTCGTTACGTGCAACTTTCTGCATATCTTTACGTGTTTCTTCTGTCAAAGCTGCCATTGGCACACGAATCGCATCAGCAGTTACTGGGTTTAAGCCCAAATCTGATTCACGGATTGCTTTATCAATTGCAGAAACCATTGAACGTTCAAATGGTTGAACTAACAAAGTACGTGAATCTTCAACACCCACGTTAGCCACTTGGTTTAACGGCACGTCAGAACCATAGTAAGGAACCATAACTCCATTTAGGATCGATGGATGCGCACGACCTGTACGAACCTTTGCAAAACCATGTTCCAAAGACTCCAATGACTTATTCATACGGTCTTCTGCGTCTTTTTTAAGATCGTTAATCATATGATCTTCCTTACTTATTTATCTAAATGTGTATGAGGTCTAATGACATTTCATAAACAGGCGAAGTGTCAATACACCCTAATCTAAAATTGCAGTAGTATAAAGAGCTTTACTACCCACGTACATTAGTTTGTAACGTGAGTGCCCTCTTTTTCGCCCATTACCACAGAAAGCAAAGCACCAGACTTGTTCATATCAAATACTTGAAGTGGCACATTGTGATCGCGGCATAAGCAAATTGCAGTTAAATCCATGACACCAAGTTTCTCATCTAAAACTTCATCAAAACTTAAATGGTCATATTTAACAGCATCATCATATTTGCTTGGGTCTTTATTGTAGACACCATCAACTTTAGTGGCTTTTAAAATAAGATTTGCTTCAATTTCAATACCACGTAAACACGCTGCAGTATCCGTTGTAAAGAATGGATTACCTGTTCCTGCAACAAATACACACACCTCACCTTGAGTTAAGTGGCGAATTGCATCACGGCTTGAATAGGCTTCAACTACTGCACCAATTGGTAATGCTGACATTAAACGGGTTTTGATGTTACGGCGAACCAAAGCATCACGTAATGCTAAGCCATTCATTACTGTGGCAAGCATACCCATTTGGTCACCCGTTACACGGCCAACCAAACCATCTTTTTGCAATTGACTACCACGGTATAAGTTACCACCACCCACCACGATACCCACTTGCACACCCAAACCAACCAAGTGAGCAATAGATAAAGACATTTGATCTAAGACTTGGGCATCAATCCCCATGTCTTTATTACCCGCAAGCGCTTCACCCGAAAGTTTCAGCAAAATTCGCTCATAGCGTGGCTTTTTAGAATCTAACATCACAAAACTCCAATACTTATATCTACAATTTTATTCGTATTTAATCAAATCGAAATCGGCAACACTTAAGCTGATTTAACGCGAATCAACTTGGCAAATAAATCGTATTCATCTGCATCTGTAATTTCGACTTCAAGTAAATCACCAGCTTTTATCACTGACTTATCAATATCTTCAACAAAAACATTACCATCAATCTCAGGTGCATCTGCATAAGAGCGAGCAACTGCGACTGGGAATTCTTCTTCAAGATCATCCACTAAAACTGTCATGGTTTGGCCAATACGACTTTGCAGTTTTTCAGCAGAAATCGCTTGTTGAACTTCCATAAAACGTTCATAGCGTTGTTGCTTAATTTCTTCAGGAACATGATCAGGCAAATCGTTGGCTGTTGCGCCTTCTACAGGTGAGTAGGTAAAGCAACCCACACGATCAAGTTTCGCCTCTTGCAACCAGTCCAATAACATTTGAAAATCTTCTTCAGTTTCACCTGGAAAACCCACGACAAATGTTGAACGAATAACCAATTCAGGACATTTTTCACGCCATAATTTTAGACGTTCCAAGGTGTTTTCACTATGAGCTGGTCGCTTCATCAATTTTAAGATGCGCGGACTGGCGTGTTGAAAAGGAATGTCTAGATACGGAAGAATTTTACCCTGTGCCATTAAGTCAATCACCGCATCCACATGTGGATATGGATAAACATAATGTAATCGCACCCAAATCCCTAACTGACCGAGCGCTTCGCACATGTCATAGAATTTGGTTTTAACAGGCTGACCATTCCAAAAATCAAGCTTATATTTGGTATCTACACCATAAGCGGAGGTGTCTTGAGAAATCACCAAGACTTCTTTTACACCCGCTTTTTTTAACGCCTGTGCTTCATTTAATACAGAGCCAACAGGACGTGACACAAGATCACCACGCATGCTTGGAATAATGCAGAATGTGCAACGATGGTTACAGCCTTCTGATATTTTTAAATAAGCATAATGTTTAGGTGTTAAACGAATACCTTGCTCAGGTACAAGATCTACAAAAGGATTATGTTTCGGTGGTTCTGGAACATACTGATGGACAGCTTCCATCACATCTTGATACGCCGCCGCACCTGTCACTTTTAAGACATTTGGATGCATCTGGCGAATTTTATCTTCATCTTTACCCAAACAGCCTGTGACGATCACACGACCATTGGCGCTCATGGCTTCACCAATTGCGTCTAAAGACTCTTGTACTGCAGATTCAATAAAACCACAGGTGTTCACAACAACTAAATCAGCACCTTCATAATCTGATGCAACATCATAACCTTCAGTCTTTAACTGCGTTAAAATGCGTTCAGAATCTACCAATGCCTTAGGACAACCTAAAGATACAAAACCGACTTTGGGGGACTTCATGAATCTGCGCTCCACTATAATCCGCGTATTGTATGACTTTTCAAGAGATAAAAACAGGTGGAAACTGCACTCTTTGTATAATGCACCAAAATACATCCAATCAAATAATTAAATTACTACAATGCACCATTTTGGAACAATATAATGATAGCGTAATATGAATGCAGGTTTTTACACTTGAATAAAGCGCAGTAAATGCGCAATTTTTATCATTCATGTAAGAAAACTGCGCAGTATTTAAAAGTTGGCGTGCATCTTGCTTTATATCAGGACGATTTAACCGATTCAATCACCCATGTTCGGAAAAATAGAAAACGAGGTGCAGATGCCATTGCGCTATTTAAAGACAGGAAAGCTCTGCTAATGGATCAATACCCAACAATTGATTATAGATTGCTGGTGGATAATTTAACCACTGCAATTCTTTTGGTCGATTGTAATTTAAATATTTTTTATCTTAATTCATCATGCGAAGCATTGTTTGATATTAGCTTGCTTCGTGCGGCAGGTCAGCCAGTGATTAATATTTTACATGCACCAAATGATAGCTTTAATACCTTGGAAGCATTAAACAACTCAATAAAAACAGGTCAAGCCTATACACGCCGTGAAGCGATTATCAATGTTAACTTTAAAGACATGCATGTTGATTATTCCGTATCACAGTTAAATACAGGAAGACCCTATCACCCATTACTATTAATTGAATTAAATCCGATTGATCGGATGCTTAAAATTTCTAAAGAAGAAAACCTGATTCAACAACACCAAGTTGCACGGCAACTGATTCGAGGTGTTGCACATGAAATCAAAAACCCATTAGGTGGAATTCGTGGTGCAACTCAACTGCTTGCTCGTAGTTTAAACGATCCACAATATGCGGAGTTCACCGATATTATTATCAGTGAAGTCGATCGTTTAAGAAACCTTGCTGATACTATGCTGGGTTCACGTCAGCTCCCGAGCTACGAACTGGTCAACGTGCATGAACCGCTTGAACGTGTTCGCTCTTTAATTGTAAATCAAACCAAGAAAAAAATTAAAATCACACGAGACTATGACCTTTCATTGCCTGATGTCAAAGCAGATCGCGATCAACTGATTCAAGTGATGCTCAATATTAGTGTCAATGCGGTACAGGCGATGACTGAGAATCGTGAGTTTTTTATTGATCATCAACCTGAACTGATGTTGCGTACACGCATTCAACGTTTGGTGACGATTAATGGCGTACTGAATAAATCAGCCATTCGTATTGATATTGAAGACAATGGCCCTGGTGTTCCTGAAGAAATTTTAGAATCCGTGTTTTATCCGCTTGTGACTGGCCGTGCCAAAGGAACAGGTCTTGGCTTAAGCATCGCACAAAATATCATGCATCAACACAACGGAATGATTGAATGCCAATCCGTTCCTGGAAAAACAGTATTTAGCTTATATCTACCTTGGGAGTCTAACCATGTCGCATAATAAAATTTGGGTGATCGATGACGACCGTGCTATGCGTTGGGTCTTGGAAAAAACATTTAAAGAAGAAGGCTTTGATGTCACCAGTTTTGAAGAAGCACAATCTGCTTTAGATCAGCTTCCAAGCAATGCGCCAGATGTCATTCTCACTGATATTCGTATGCCCGGCATTGATGGTTTAACCTTCCTAGGAAAAGTCAAAGGAAGTTATCCTGATCTGCCTGTGATTATTATGACAGCACACTCAGATTTAGAATCTGCAGTATCGAGCTATCAAACAGGTGCTTTTGAATATCTACCAAAACCTTTTGATATTGATGAAGCACTTGCGTTGGTGAATCGTGCCATTTTGCACATCAACAAGCTGCAACAACAAGAATCTGCCAAAGTCACCCCAATTCAATCTACTGAGATTATTGGTGAATCCCCTGCAATGCAGGAAGTTTTCCGCGCCATTGGACGTCTATCTCAATCGCATATTACCGTATTGATCAACGGGGAGTCTGGGACAGGTAAAGAGTTAGTTGCGCATGCTTTACATCGCCACTCACCAAGAAGCAGTAAACCATTTATTGCTTTAAACATGGCAGCTATTCCAAAAGATTTGATTGAAACTGAATTATTTGGTCATGAAAAAGGTGCATTTACTGGTGCCAATACTCAACGCCAAGGTCGTTTTGAACAAGCCAATGGTGGAACCTTATTCTTAGATGAAATTGGTGATATGCCATTTGAAACACAAACACGTCTACTCCGTGTTTTGGCAGATGGTGAATTTTATCGTGTTGGTGGTCATATTCCAGTTCGTGTTGATGTTCGTATCGTGGCAGCAACACATCAAGATTTAGAAAAGTTGGTCAATGATGGCCGTTTCCGTGAAGACTTATATCATCGCTTAAATGTCATTCGTATTCATATTCCTAAACTTGCTCATCGTTCTGAAGATATTCCGATGTTGGCACAACACTTCTTGGCACGCGCGGGTAAAGAACTCGGGGTTAGTCCAAAAATTTTACGCCCAGAAACGCAAGAGTATATTCAAAAACTGCCTTGGCCAGGCAACGTACGTCAACTCGAGAATACCTGCCGCTGGTTAACTGTGATGATCACAGGCCGTGAAGTTTATCCAGAAGACTTACCGTCAGAATTAAAACAAATTCCAATCAATAAATCTGATGATCAAGGTCAAGCGCAAGCTGGTATCGACCGTGTTGCATTACATCATTGGGATGAGTTACTGGCGCAATGGGCGATTCAAAAGCTTAAAAATGGTGAAATGAAAATTTTAGACATTGCCACCCCAATGTTTGAACGTACTTTGATCATCGCAGCACTTCAACAAACCCGTGGTCGTAAACGTCATGCTGCTGAACTCTTAGGTTGGGGGCGTAACACTTTAACCCGCAAACTCAAAGAATTAGGTATGGATTCTGCTGAAGATGATGAAGAGGAAGACAAAACTGTTTTAGCCGAATAATAAGCCATTCATAAATATAAAGTTTACTCCAACCATATTTCGTAAGAATATGGTTGTTTTTTATTGGCTCATGGTGAAAAATAGCCTCGTGAAATTTAAACTTTATCGTCTAGGATAAAAATGAACAAAACTGTTGTTTTACTTAGCTTACTTTCTATTTTTAGTGTTGCTTGTTCTAAAAACAAACCGCATGACAGTTCTGAACATCAAGCAGAAGCACCAGTGGTTAAAAAAGTACATAAAGCAGCCAATTCAGATAATTGCTTTAAGTTAGAACCCAACAAACAGTTTACTCTAAACAACAATGAAGAGACAGAAATCCAGATTGTTCCCACAACCTTTAACAATCAGAATGCGATAGCAATCGTTAGACAAGGCGCAGGTGTGCGCACAGATTATATCTACGATTTAACTGGCCGTACCATGCTTGCAAACTTAGACTATGGTATTGCTGCGCTCGGATCAAATCCTAATGATGTGCTGGTAAAAACCACCTATCAAGCCCCGCTTCCAACATTCCCATCCAATCTCAAACCACAGCAAAAGTTCCAAATGACGTATAACGCAGTCATTGAGTCGCAAATGGATAACAATGATAAGTCTGAAAACAATAAGACGATTGACTTAGTATTTGTAGGGTTTGAGGATCTGACTTTAATTGACAATGATGACAATACCTTAAAGTTCGATAATGCATGTCATTTCATTTCTCAAATCGGAGATGAAACATTGGATGAATGGTATGCTGAAGGATATGGGCAAATTAAATATGTTAAAAAGAAACAGAATGGCGACGTAAAAAGTAGCGAAGCAATTGGGGATGACCCTAAGCCTTAATTAAAATCAGCCAGTCAACATCTATTGACTAGCTTTGATCATTTTTATGTTCGATTTTACTTTAAAAAGCCTGATACCAAATTCATGACATTTTGAATATCACCATTGGCTTCAGTGTGATCTGTTGCATCACCTTGTGGTGTGAGTGAATCAATAATTTGCGGTAATACTGTAGAGATTGCACCATACACTTCATTGGTCGGAACATTGGCTTGTTGAGCAACTTGCTCGACTTGCTGACCACCAAATAAACTCTGGATTTGCTCAACATTTACAGCACCATTACCTTGTGACGGATCGACCCAACTTTGAACCTGCCCACCTAAGCCTGCACCTTGCAATTTAGCCAAAGCACCCTGTAGGCCACCATTTTGTTGAATCCAACCCAAGACTAATGGCACAACTGCAATCAATAAAGAAGAAGCATTAAAACCACCCGCTTGTGGTGCTTGTTGTTGTTGTCCACCTGTCAAACCACCTAAAACTGAACCGAGTACGCCGCCCAATCCACCTTGTGATTGTTGTTGCTGCCCACCCAAGCCACCGAGTACTGAACCAAGTACCCCGCCCAATCCACCACCAAGCCCGCCTTGTGATTGTTGTTGTCCGCCAAGTGCTTGTTTTGCCAGAATTTCCACAATATTGGTTAAATCTGTCATGAGTTTTCCTTTTTTA
This sequence comes from Acinetobacter sp. 1125_18A, assembly GCF_052824985.1. Lineage (NCBI taxonomy): Bacteria > Pseudomonadati > Pseudomonadota > Gammaproteobacteria > Moraxellales > Moraxellaceae > Acinetobacter > Acinetobacter sp. 1125_18A. Next base: position 79,716 of record NZ_VTDG01000011.1, on the reverse strand, counting down.
AGTTTTATGAGACAAGTACAGCATACTTGGCTTTATCCTATTCACCAAAATTGGAATTGTTAAATTTTGCAATAGCTTAAGGCTGATTTTTATAACTAAAATAAAACCATTACCAACGAAATTTATTCCAGTTTTCTGGGTTGGCCCAAAACTTAGAATTAAACCAATCTGGTACATGCTTATAGGTCAAAATATTAAACTGCCAAAGTGCAAAATCATTTTGATGTAATGTTTTATCAATAAGTTGAGTAAAACCAAGCGATCTGAGCAACTGTTCATCTTTTAACTGACATGCCACGACGATTCGTTTTGCCAGTAAATCACGCAACTTGACCAATAACTGGGATTTCTGCAAATCGGTCACCCCAGACATTTCATCTGTATCTAAAAGTACAAATCCTAAATCATATCGTTGCGTAAAAGGCAGACTTAAAAACTCAGATACGTTAAAATGGGACCATTGAATTGAATAATTTGTAGGGTATTGCGCCAAATTTTGCCCAATACACAATGCAGTTTGAATTGGCTGTTCTTGCGATAAATCGTCTAGCATTGAAGTGATGACATTTTGCTCAGCCATAACTGCACCTTTTTTGAAGCGAGTAATTAAACATGGAACTACAAGGCATTTGTCATAAAATGCATGCAGGTCTTAAAGACCTTAGTGTAACTGATCAACAAACACATAAGGCAAATGTTGAATATAAATTTATATTAGATCGCTCAGAAACCGAGCTACCATTTAGTTTAGGCCAGGAAATTGAGATTGAAGCGACAGGAAATATTTATTGTGTTTCTTGTGGCGCAAAAACACCGAAGTCTTATTCGCAAGGCCACTGCTTTAAATGTATGAAAACCAAGGCGTCTTGCGACATGTGTATCATGAAGCCTGAAACTTGCCATTATCATTTAGGTACTTGCCGTGAAGATGATTTTGCTCATGAGGTTTGCTTTCAACCGCATATAGTATATCTAGCAAATTCAAGTGCTTTAAAAGTGGGGATTACCCGTCTAGGTCAAATGCCAACACGCTGGTTAGACCAAGGTGCGACCCAAGCACTGCCTATTTTAAAAGTCGGTTCGCGCCGTCTTTCAGGTCAACTTGAAGTCATGTTTGGAACACAGGTTGCAGATAAAACGGATTGGCGAAAGCTACTTAAAGGTGAAGCTGAACCGATTGATCTGATTGAAATTCGTAATGAATTGGTTCAAGAATTTTCCCCTAAGATTCAAAGTATTCGCGATGAGTTTGCGCAAAATCTTGAATTTAATGAAACGGTTGAATTGTTAGAAAATGAATTACCTCGTGAATTCATCTACCCTGTCGATATTTACCCTGAAAAAGTTAAATCGCACAATTTAGATAAAACCCCAATCATTCGGGGCAAGCTACAAGGAATCAAAGGTCAATACTTGATTATGGATACGGGTGTCATCAATATTCGTAAATATACAGGTTATGAACTTAAAGTTCGGGCGGAATAGTTTTACCCCCAAACCCCAAAATTGATTTATACATACTCCTCTTTATCTTAGATTTAGAGGAGTTTTTATTGGTTAAATGTTTTCTAAACTGATTACAAGGTTTTCCAGCAGTTCGATAAGCAAACGAATATTTGCTTAATCAGTTGCTAGCGTTAAAAATCAAGCTGTTAAAATTGCTAAAATCGCCTGAACTGGATCTTCACTATTTCCAGCCAAAAGTTGCTTGTGCATGGTGATCAATTGCATCACCTGAATTTGTGCAGTTTCAATATTCATTAATTTTTCAATTTGATTGGCCAAATTTTCTGCTGTGGCATCTTGTTGAATAAGCTCTTGAATCACTTTTTTACCCGCAATAATATTCGGCAATGAATAATACGGAATTTTCACTAAAAATTTAGCAATCACATAAGTTAACCAATTCAACTTATAAAAAGTCACCATTGGGCGATGTAACAATAATGCTTCAAGTGTCGCTGTCCCCGATGCCAAAGCCACAATATTGGCAGCATTCATGACCTGACGACCAATTTTTGATTCTTTATCGGTATTTTCCAGTAAATGAATTTTTGCAACCAAATCACTTGGATAATGCTTTAATAATTCCTGAATTTGCTGTTTGCGTAAATCATTAATGGCAGGAATCAGGAACTGATAATCTGGATATTTTTGATAAAGAATTTTTGCTGCATCCAACACCAACGGCCCAAGTCGTTCAATCTCACCACGTCGACTCCCCGGTAACAAGGCAATATGCTTTTGACTGATATCTAAACCAAGCTCTTGCTTGGCATCCAAAATTGGATTTTGTAATGGCAATTGACTTGCCAGTGGATGCCCAACAAAGGCTGCTGGTACGTCATACCGTTGATAAAAGCCTTTTTCAAACGGAAATAGACAAAGCACTAAATCAACACTGGCTTTGATGCCATGCACCCGTCCTTGTCGCCAAGCCCATACAGATGGACTGACATATTGCACCGTTTTAATAGGCAAGTTTTTCTGTTTTATACTTTTTGAAAGGCGTAAGTTAAAGTCTGGCGCATCAATACCGATAAAAACATCTACGGGATTGGCAGACCATCTCTCGACCAGACCATCACGTACTGCAAATAATTTTTTTAAATCTTTAAGCACTTCAACAATTCCCATCACAGATAAAATATCCATTGAATAAAAACTGTTAAATCCTTCTGCAATCATTTGAGGACCACCAATCCCCTCAAATTCAGCATCAATACCCTGTTCACGAAAACGACGAATAAGTTTTGCGCCTAAAGTATCCCCCGATACCTCACCTACGACAATTCCAATTTTAAGCTTTCGATTTTGCAAGATATTCTTCCTGATCAGCACTATAAGTGCATGATAGCATATTCATAAGATTTAATTGTGAATAGTCAAAACAGGATACTGGTATGGCAAATGCGTGAATTTATATAACAATTCATCTAATTTTCTATCGTTATTTTATTTTCTATTTATATTTTCAATTGCACGACTATTGTAAGCTCATGCTACTAACAATAAACTAAGCGATAATTATTATCATTTAAGATAAGCAATGCTGAATTCTCTCCCACACAGTTTTAAGTTCTCTATTCTTAGTTTAGCGGTACTCAGTGCTCAGCAGAGTTTTGCTGCAGATATTGAAAATCTACCCACGATTTCAGTTCAAGCCGCAGCTGATCAAACTGAATTAAGCTCTGAACAATCAAAATCTTATATCGTTAAAAAATCTGCAAGTGCGGCCAAGCTGAATATTCCAGTCAAAGAAACACCACAAACAGTGAATGTTGTGACACGTCAGCAATTAAATGATTTTGCACTCAATAGTGCACGTGAGGCTCTAAGTAATACGCCTGGTATTACTGTCAGCAGTCAAGAAACCGAACGTTCAACCTACACTGCTCGTGGTTTTGAAATCTCAAATATTTTAACTGATGGCGTCGGCTTCCCTTCTAGCAGCTACAATTATAATAATACCAACCCTGATACATATTTTTACGATCGTATTGATGTGATTAAAGGTGCAGATGCCTTAACCAATGCTTTTGGTGATCCAAGCGCAACAATCGATTATATCCGTAAGCGTCCTACCCAAGAATTTCAAGCCAATGCTGGGCTAAGTTATGGCTCTTGGAATACCCAACGCTATGAAGCAGATGTTTCAGGTGCATTAAACAAAGAAGGCAGCATCCGCGGACGTTTGATGGGTTATGAACAAACTGGAGATTCTTATCTAGATCGCTATTCATCCGAGAAAAATGGATTTTCTGGCATCATTGATGCGGATTTAAGTGATAGCACATTATTGACAGTCGGTTATAGCCAACAACAAAACAAACCTAATGCAAATAATTGGGGGGCTTTACCACTTCTCGGTGCAGATGGAAATCAACTTTCTTATAACCGAAATTATAATCCTAATCCAGATTGGGCCTATTGTGACAATAAGTCACAAAATGCTTTTGCTGAGCTAAAGCAAAAAATTAATGATAAATGGACAGCAAAGCTGAGCTATAACTACACCCAAACCGACCACAACAGTAACTTACTCTATTTTTTTGGTTACCCTGATCAAAATGGAGCGGATGTAGCCCTTACCGCTTGGGGCGGAAAAGAAAGCCTAAAAAGACATTTTGCTGACTTAAATCTACAAGGCTCTTATTCATTATTTGGCCGAGAACACGAAGCGACACTGGGTTATAGTTATCTACAAAGTAAACAGTTTGATCAACAAACTTCAGGTATGATCAATGATATTAATATCTACAATGATTATTCCAAAGGTTATTTACGTCAGCTCACCACAAACTGGGCAAGCTGGACACCCCAATCAGTAACTTGGTCTGCTTTTAGTGATGCTGCAAACTATACTCAAAAGCTCAATTCTGTATATGCTGCAACACGCCTACACTTAAACGATGATTTAAAACTTTTACTCGGTTTAAATTATGTTCAAGCTAAAAGTGAAGGTGAAAGTTATGGTTCATCAATGGCCTATGATGAAAACAAAGTATCTCCTTATGCTGGCATTACCTATAACTTTAACCCTGAATACACGGGTTATCTAAGCTATACCTCTATTTTCCGCCCACAATCTGGATTAGGTACTGATAATAAAGCACTCAAACCAGTTGAAGGCGAAAGCTATGAGGCAGGTATTAAAAGTTCATGGCTAGATGACAAACTCACTGGAACTTTGGCGGTGTTTCGTACAGAACAAAGTAATTACCCATTACGTAACTCTGACGGAAACCCTCTCAATCGAAAAGTTGAAACCAGTGACTTGCGCTCTCAAGGGGTAGAAGTTGGACTGGCAGAACAATTAACAGATTATTTAAATCTGGCATTTGGCTATAGCCAATTTAGCTTAAAAGATTTAAAAAATGGCGGAGAGGCACGTACTTACAACCCTAACCAAACCATTAAACTTTTAACCACCTATACTATTCCAGCTATACCTAAACTGAAAATTGGCGCAGCGTTACAATGGCAAGATTCGACCAAGCTGTATGACTCTTCTGAAAAGAGTACAATTACCCAAGATGCTTATGCTTTTGTGAATTTGATGGGTAGCTATGACTTGAATAAGCATATTTCGCTACAGGCAAATGCAAACAATGTGACAGACAAAAAATATTTATATAGCTTCCCAGATGGTCAGGCTTTTTATGGCCCATCTGCAAACTATAGTGTTGCTGTAAAATTTAAATACTAATCTGAATTCGCCTTAATCTTTTAAGATTAAGGCGTTTTCAATTGCAAGAAAGTGATCGTTATGCAGATTGTGCTCTACCCTTTATCAGTGCTCTATCGTTTTATACTGGCTTTTGGTATGGGCTATGTGTGCAGTTATTTAGTATCCTTAGCTTTAATTGATGTATTTTATCCTTATTTTGCCAAAGCTGAATCTATTTACTTGGCGGCATTTAGCGCACTTATTTTTTACATTATTTTTGTGATTCTAAGCTTTTGTATACATTCTTTAAAAAAACTTACGCTGATCAGCCTAGCTCTGGTTGCTACTTTTTTCCTATTTTCCAAGTTTATAGGTTAACTCATGCATAAATCTGTTCGTCAATCTATGGCATGGTTACACTCTTGGATCGGGCTTACTTTCGGCTGGCTGTTATTTGCAATTTTTTTGACAGGTTCTGCAACATATTATCGCCATGAAATTAGTATGTGGATGCAACCACAATTCGCGAGTATGCAGATCAAACAGGAATCCGCTATACAGTCTGCATTTGCTTATTTGCAAAAAAATGCCCCAGATGCAAAAAGTTGGTATATCGCCGTTGCAAACCAGAATACCCCTGCAAATAAAATTTATTGGCAAAAAGCAGATGGTGGTTATGAAAGTAAAACTTTAGATGCCAATACAGGTAAAGAATTGAGTCTTTCTGCCACACAAGGCGGTGATTTCTTTTATGGGTTTCATTATCAGCTTTATGGAATGCCTTATTCGATTGGGCGTTTGATTGTCACCTTTGCAGCGTTAATTATGTTTATAGCCTTGATTTCAGGCATTATTACCCATAAAAAGATATTTACCGATTTCTTTACCTTAAGAGCATTTAAAGGTCAGCGTTCATATTTAGATTTTCATAATGTAAGTTCGGTAATCGCATTGCCCTTTTTCTTAACCATTACATTTACCGGCTTAGCGATCTTTTTCTATCTGCTTTTCCCCGCAGGGATGAAAAAAGCCTATCCAGATAATCCATATCAGTATTTTGATGAAATTCGTCATGTTTCAACTGCAAACAAGGCTCAACAAGCGCAGCCGAAGAATATGTTATCTATTCAACATTTCCTGCAACAAACCCAACAGCAATGGGGAAAAACTAATATTGATAACATAACCGTAGATCAACCCAATACACAGCTTGCCAAGCTCACGATTACTGCCTTAGAAGATCATTCGATTACACGTAATCAAGCACAACTTAGCTTTAATGGCGCTACTGGTGCTTTAATTGAGAATACTCGTAATAACAGTGCAATTGCAACATTAAATGCCAGTATGTATGGGCTGCATATGGCGAATTTCGCCCAACCTTTATTACGTTTAGGCTTGTTTTTCTCTGGTCTTCTGGGCTGTGCAATGATTGCTTCGGGCTTATTGCTCTGGAGTTTAAAACGACAATTACAAAAGAAAAATGATCATTTTCACTTTGGACATTATCTGGTAAATCGACTCAATACCACGATGATTATTGGTTTACCCATTGCGATGTTGGGTTATTTATATGCCAATCGTTTTGTGCAACTTCAAGCAGATACACCGAATTATGAAGTCTATACATTTTTCACTTTATGGTTATTCAGTTTTATAATTGCGCTCTGCACAAAACAACAATATCTCTGGAAAACTCAGCTCAAGTTGCTGATTGCCATGACATTAGCCTTGCCTATTTTAAATGTCTATTATCTGATTTCTAATCAATATATTCATTCATTACAGGACTATTGGTTATTTTTACGTGTGGACTTAATGATCTGGTTATTTGCCATTTTAGCGATTTTTTTACATCAAAGAATCACACCGATTCAAAACAAAGCTGTTGCGAAGATCAAGAAAAAACTGGAACAAAAATCAGCGCAGGAGTCTGTGTCATGATATTGGTATTTGCATTTCTCCTGATACTGATTGCCAGTTATAGCTTGTATTTGATCAGCTCAAAGCAGATCACCAAGACTCAGAAAAGTAAATTGTCTGTTTTAGCGCAACATGTGAAATTGGTAAAAGTTATCTCGTTTGCGTTGATCATCTTGGCTTTATTTTTATTCAGTTTAAATTATGGCAATAGCATCTCTTTTGTGGCCTTGTGCATACTGAGTAGTCCAATACTGTTTGGATTGATACTCTTTGTCAATGATTTAAAACCCAAAATAAAAAAGTAGACATTTAGCGTTTTAACACAGCTCTAGACTCAATTAAATTTAAGTTTAGATAATTTTCAGCATAATCGTGCTCATTCCTATCAAAAAATGGAAGCTTATCGCTTCCATTTTCAACAGTTAAACATTAAATTCAATATGTTTTCCTGTGGGAAGCTCTACATCAATGCGAAGCTTCCCTCCCATTGCTTCAACATATTTCTTTATTGTTGAAATTTTAAGATCATGACCACGATTTTCAATTGCTGAAAGTGAAGGCTGCTTGATTCCAAGTATCTCAGCTAATTCTTTTTGCGAAATCTCTAATTCTTCTCGAATAAGATGCAGCTGCGTTTGTAAACGTAGTTCATCAGCCATTTTTTGAATTCGGTCTTGACTCTCTGGAGAGCGACCAGCCAATAGTTCCTGTAAGGTTTTAGCCATTAGATTGATCTCCTAGGGTTGAAAGATGAAGTTCGTATTGCTGTTCTGCAATATCTAACATCTCTTTATAAAAACGCTTTTTACCGCCCTTATTACCAATACAAAGCACAATAGCCTGTCGTAATGGATCAAATATAAAAAAGGCTCTTAGTGGTTTACCTCTATGCTGAACACGTAATTCTTTCATGTTCGTGAATTTCGAGTCATTTACGGTATCAACTAAAGGGCGACCTAAACTTGGCCCCAGCTGTTGTAGAACGACCAATGCAGCTAAGACTTTTTCCTGTGTTGAATCATCTTGCTGTTCAAGCCATTCATTAAACAAATCCGTTGTAATGACTGTCCACATGCGAAACCTAGAAATATAGACTGTAATCTATATTTTAATATAGTACTTATAGAAAGGCAAAGTTTCTTTTAAGAATTGAACGCTCATGTAAAAAACATTCGAGCAGTGTTTTTACTTTCTTATGATTGTTAAAGTGTTAGAAGATTAATGTTCAATTTACGATTAGATTGTCAAAGTACAATAATTTTTTAATTATCTTTGGCTATACTATAAATCGTTTTTATTCGATATAAATAACTGGTGTAATTTCCGCGAAAACTATACAATCTACATTACCCCACTATTCTCCCAATTTCTGCTGAATTTGCCTTAAAATAATTTAAGCTGTTCAGGTTGTAACTTCATTTCAATATTTTACAATTTAATCAATCTATAAAATTTCCACGAGGATTTTATGTTGCTGCAATGGTTTGAAAAGTTAGTCGATCCATATCCGTCGAAAGGTTTAAACGAACCATTACCCACCAAGTTCTTTCCATTTGTTTGGCAAGCCGCGACTGGTGTTAAGCGTTATTTATTGATTTTAATATTATTCACTGCTGCAACAGCAAGTTTTGAAGCTTTGTTTTTTTCACAAATCGGACATTTAGTCGATTGGTTAACACAGTCTAAACCTCAAGACTTTTTAGTAAATCATCGTGAAAATTTGATCTTTTTAAGCTGTATTTTATTGGCAAATATCTTTTTTGCCAGTATGCAATCCATTATCAGACATCAGATTTTATACAGTAGTTTTCCAATGCGTTTGCGTTGGAGATTCCATAATCTAATGCTACGCCAAGGCTTAGACTTCTTCCATAATGACTTTGCTGGACGTTTATCTGCCAAAGTCATGCAGACGGCACTAGCGGTACGTGAGTTTTGGGTGATTTTGGGCGACATGGTGACTTATGTTGTCATCTATTTCATCACCATCAGCATTGTATTGGGATCAATTTCTCCTATTCTATTGATTCCACTTTTATTATGGTTGGCGTTGTTTATTAGTGCAGCCTTATATTACATTCCAAGATTAGGACGAATTTCCAAAGAACAAGCCGATGCGCGTGCGGTGATGACTGGGCGTGTAACCGATGCCTATACCAATATTCAGACAGTAAAACTTTTTGCACATGCAGGCCGCGAAAGCCAGTATGCAAAAGAGTCAATGAAAGAGTTTATGCGTACAGTGTTCAAACAAATGCGTTTAGGCACTGCATACGAACTTTGCATCAATTTGCTAACAGCCGTTTTATTCTTTGGTGTTTTAGGTACTGCCGTTTGGTTATGGTTACAGGGTCAAGCAGCGATTGGTGTGATTGCAGCAACAACAGCCATGATTCTTAAACTTAACAGTATGGCTGAGTTTATGATGTGGCAAACTTCTGCCCTATTTGAAAATGTCGGCACAATTCAAGATGGCATGCAAACTTTAGGTCGTCAGATTAATATCCAAGACAAAGAAGATGCCAAACCACTTGTTGTGACTCAAGGCAATATTAAATTTAGTGATGTCACATTTGCTTATAACAGCAAAAAAGTCATTGATCACTTTAATTTAAACATTCAACCAGGTGAAAAAATTGGTATTGTTGGACGTTCAGGCGCTGGAAAATCTACATTAATTCAATTACTTTTACATTTTTACACCATCAATAATGGAAAAATTACCATTGATGGTCAAAATATTGAAGAAGTCACTCAAGACAGTTTAAGAAAAAATATTGCGCTTGTGACCCAAGATACCTCTTTATTGCATCGTACAGTTGCGGAAAATATCAAATATGGTCGTCCTGATGCGACTGATGAAGAAATGTATGAAGCAGTAAGAAAAGCCAAAGCAGATGAGTTTATTCCGCAACTTTCAGACTTAAGAGGTCGTACTGGCTATGATGCTTATGTTGGTGAGCGTGGGGTAAAACTTTCTGGTGGTCAACGTCAACGTATTGCCATTGCACGTGTATTTTTAAAAGATGCGCCTATTTTAATCTTGGATGAAGCAACCAGTGCTTTAGACTCCGAAGTTGAAGCTGCAATTCAATCGAGCTTAGATGAGTTAATGCAAAATAAAACTGTGATCGCGATTGCTCACCGTCTTTCAACCATTGCTCAAATGGATCGTTTGATTGTTTTAGATCAAGGTCAAATTGCAGAACAAGGTACTCACGAGGAACTGATCGCACAAAATGGTATTTATGCACACTTATGGCATAGACAGACAGGTGGTTTTTTGGTTGAACCTGAACAAAAAGCCTCAGAGGATGAAGATTCAACAGTCAGTACTTCGTAAATAAAGCCTTTAAATAGCCAAATTATAAAAAACCACGTTAAAAATAGCGTGGTTTTTTATTGCGTCTATTCTATTGATTAAGCGCTTATTTCATCAAGCATAGCTTTATCTGGATATATTTTAGGTACTGTATTCAGTTATATGATTATATTTTTTTGAAACAAGAATTAGTCGGCTTTATGAGGCAATAGAAGTGGTTGTTTCGCTACAATTAAGTGCCCTCCATCATTCGTACTTAGATTGTTGCCATACTTAATCTAGTATAAAAATAGTGCTATAGGATCTCCCTTTATTTACCCAAATAAAACTACAGCTATTCCCTATAACTCAATAATCAGAAGCAAAAAAGCTACCTTGTATAAAGACAGCTTCTTATTTAAATCTAGCCAATCAACGCTATTTTAAATGATTAATACCAATTCATTAACGAAACACCTAGACCAACATAGGTCGCACGGTGATTATAATCAATCAAGCTTTCACCATAACCATCAAACAATTGAAAATGCCCACGTAACTTGCCCTTAATTGGAAATGCCCAATCAAATTGCATTGCACCATGCGAGTCATCCCCACCTTTTAAAGAGTGACGTAGCATCAAAGAAAAATCATTGTCACTCCAGCGATAGAATGCGGTCAAATCACCACGACCGATATAATTTTTAATATCAGGGTTATTGTCATCCTGAAAATCTTCTTCAATGCGATACCACGGACGTACCATTAAGGCAAAATTATCTTTTTCAAAACCAAGATTTAAAATGACCCTATTCCAACTACGTGATAGCGGATCAGAACGTCCGTTTGACTGATGATTCAAAGTCAGACCCAGTAAGCGACCATTTAAACCTAATAAATTATAATTGGTTCTAAAAATCAAACTCGCTTCAGGTTCGTAATTTGTTTCACGAAATGGACGAGACTCTTCACTGTTATAAACTTGCCAGCGAGAAGATTGGGTATAACCGACCCAAACATCACCATTGTTCCCAAACAGATTTTCGGCAGCTTTGGTTTTTAAAGAAATCTGGAATTTCGCTTCCATCGACTTTAAATTTTGATCTTCATCCACGGTGTTTTGAGGATTTGGACTCTGTGGAAATTCATTTTTCTTACTGGTCCAAAATGCGGGAAGTAAATATACAGGTTGGTTCGCTCGAATATTCCACGTACCTAATTTACTGTCTTGAGAAAGCTCCCAACGTCGATCAAGTAATGAGGTATTCGGATCAATTTTATCGCCATGAATCGCAAATAAATTTTCTGCTTTCTGGGTGATTTTATCTTTGAGGGTTTCAGGTTCAACATCGGCTTTTTGAATATCTAAGGCAGCACGTTGCTCTGACACCAAAACTTGCGGAGCAACTGTAGGTATTTTAAATATTTTATCGTAACAAGCCAAACGGTCAGCATTAGATTCGAGTGCAACACAGGCTTGCGTACTTGCAGGATTCACTTGTGCAGTATCATCTGCATGAGCAATGGTCACCAAACCAAAACTGAGCATCATTAAGATGCTCAGATTCAATGGTGTACGTTCAAAATTTTTGAACGACATAGAATTCTCCAGAAAGAATTTATAGGGTTAATTTACTTTCTTAATTTCAAAACCTAATTGTTCCAACACTTCTTTTTTGGCAACTGGAGCGACTACAGCTCTTACAGGCTTTTGCTCAAGTAAATAAGTTTGTGTGACACGCTTAAGGTCGTCAATAGTAACGTTTAATAAGCGCTCGCGTAATTGCTTTCTAAACGCAGGTGTGCGTCCATGAAGCAATGCATAGCATGCAGTAATGGCTTCACCTGCTGGTGAACCAGGTTTATCCATACTGGAAACCAGACCGAGAATAGCTTCTTCAAGCTGATAATCATGCTGCTCTTTGTTTAACAACCAATCTAAACTTGCTTCAAAGTCTTGGAAAGTTTCTGCAAGGCGTGGATCACGATAACTATAGAATCGGAACGAACAAGCATTGCCATCATAACTTGCGCCCCCACCATATGCACCACCCTTTTCACGAATAGCACTATGTAGGAAACCATTGCGTAAATAGCCTGCAAGCACCATCAACGGCGCTGCATCTGGATGGGCAACATCTACAGCTTGGTAAGCAGAAGCACAAAATTGAACATTGGCTTGAATTAACCAAGCTTGATCTGCATTGCTCTCATCCATAGCCACTTGCGTTAAATAGACAGGAGATTGATCAACTGCAAGTTTATCCCAAACCGTTTGCACTTCTTCAACTAAACGCTCTGAATGATGCTCTTCACACACCAATAAAAATTGTTTTGGTGCAAGCATTAAGCCTTTATGAATTGATTTTAACTCATCTATAAACGCATCATATGCCGCATCATCTTTTTCAATTTTTGCGATCAAATCACCTAGCCAATTCAATGCGCCTAGGCCTGTATTGTCATAATCGCGTTTTGCCAACGCACTCATATGACGTGAGGCAATTTGCATTGCATAACTATGTCCAGAACCCGATAAACGAGAAGCCCAACGTGTTTTACGTTGTTGTAAAAGTTCGATAATACGATCTTTTTCATCAAAACGTAGTTGCTCAAAAGCCAATTTAAGCAACTGAATTGCATCAAACTTATCCGTTAAAGATTTGGTTGTTAAGGTCAACCATGCACTAATTTGACCTTTGTCATCGGTTTTAGAACGAAGTGAAGCGCCCATTCCCAAACCGCCACTGACTGCCGTCTGTAACTGTTGAAGTTCAAGATAATCATATTCTCCCGCACCGACTTCTCCCATGAGAACAGACAGTAAGTTAAAATAAGGCGATTTTACAATTTGATCTGGTATTTGAATCAATACTTGTTGGTAGTAAATTCCATTTGTACCTGCATGGTACAGATTTAATGGTGTATCTACCCCATTGCAAATCACTTCACGCAATTGGCCTTGAACAATGGCCAATTCAGCTGGAATGTCTTCCAAACCAACTTTAGGTAATAAGCTCAAATCATCTGGTGTTTCTTGACGAATTTTTAAAGCTTCTGTCTGGGCGATAATTTCAGCTTTATCTGCTTCTGACAAAGCCTCACCAATTTTCGCCAAACGTGCTTTTTCATCTTCTGCTTCTTGAGCAGATTTATTTGCATCTGGAACTAAAGTCATTTGTACACGATGCGGGTTATCCAATAAATGAACTTGAATCAAGTTGGATAACCACATCGGATCTTTGAGTTCTTCTTTTACTTCTGCAATGGCAGTATCTACATCCCAAGCATGGATTGGATCATTATGATGAATTGCATTGCCCAAACCATTGAGGATCAGTGTTAAACCATACGGCGTACCATCACCACTGATTTCACGTTGATGTAATTCAATTTGATGCAAAATTGCATCAACCATGTCTTTATCGATAGGCTTAGAAGCAACATCTTGAAGAATATTAAGCACGCCATTTTTAAATTCTTCAGTATGCTCAGGATTTGAACCTTGAACTCCACAATAGAACGTCATTTCATAGTTAGAATCATCTACACCCATGATTGGACCTGTAGACTGTGCATAACCACATGTTTCTAAATAATGGCGCAACGGCGAAGCAGAGTTTTCTAAAAGAATCCCTTCAACCAAACGCATACCCAAGCGAAGTTTAACATCACTGGTTTTTGGCAATAACCAAGACAAAATATGATAGGTCTTGTCTGTTAAATCTTCTGCATCAACAGCATAGGTTTCTTGTACTTCAATCGGAGCTGTTAGTCTCTGCTCTTCTTTAGAGTAAATCGTTTCACCTTTGCTGAATTTAGACAGCGCCAACTTTTCAAATTGTTCTTGCAGTTTATAAGCAGGCTCATCACCAAAAGTCATAAATACTGCATTACTCGGATGATAATGTGATTTGTAAAACGCCACTAACTCATCATAAGTTAGGTCAGGAATATCCTTCGGATCACCACCAGAATTATAATGATAGGTTGTTTTCGGGAACAAATGATGCGCAAGCTGATGATAAAGCTGATCTGACGGTGAACTCATTGCCCCTTTCATTTCATTAAATACCACGCCTTTATAAACAGGCTCACCATTTTCCAGCTCAATACGAATACCTTCTTGAGCAAAATCCAATGGATTTAAATTGGCCGCAAAAGCCGCGTCCAAATAGACTTCCAAAAGGTTTTGGAAATCCTTTTTATTTTGGGTTGCAAATGGATAAGCGGTCCAATCAGCTGCTGTAAACGCATTCATAAAAGTATTTAATGAACGACGAATCATCAAAAAGAATGGATCACGTACTGGGAATTTCTCTGAACCACACAATGCTGTATGTTCAAGAATATGTGCCTCACCTTTGGAATCCATCGGTTGAGTACGGAAAGCAACAAGGAACACATTTTCGTCATGATCAGTTGCTAAATGGTAGTGCATTGCACCAGTCACTTTATGTTTATATTCAGACACTAAAATGTCTAAAGCTTCTACATGGTGTTGACGTACCAGCTGAAACGCAGGATGAACAGTTTGAGATAAGGTTTCAGTGACATCTACAGTCATGCGATCTCCAATATTAAATGTTTATCTATACGTTTAAGTATAACCGAAACTTTAATAAATGCGATTCATTCCTAACACTAATTCTTAGTAAATCAATCAGGATTCATCACGACTTGCTGTTCAAATATCAAGAATCAGCAATGAGATAAATAAAAAAGTGATGATCAAAAGATTCTATCATCACTGTAAAACTTAACTTTTTTAACTCAATATTTTAATTAGTGATGCTTCGAGCCTTTTTAGGCTAATGTTTTCTATGTATTCTGATAATGAGTAAAGATTGTGAACCAATCTAAATAGGCTTTCCCTGAAAATGATTAAACAAGTGTTATCTGTATCAAGAGCTTTTTATAGAAAAGAATTGCTTAGGCTATTTTTAGTATGTTTACCAAGAAATTTTTTTTGGAGATCAACATGGATTCATCTCCAAGAATAAAAAGTATCTTAAAGCCTATAGCTATAAACCAGCAGCCCCTTGATCGAATTATGCTGCTACTCAAAGTTAAGCGCTATAGGCCAAGGGATTTCCAAATTCACTAAATTAAATATTTAAAGTAATTATAATTTGGGTGATTTGAGACAAAAACATAATTTTGCTTTTGATAAAATGGCGCTGCATCTTTTTCACTACTTAAGCACAAGGCAGAAAAATTAGATTTTGCTCTTTTTTCAAGTTCGAGCAATAAACTTTTACCCAATCCAGTTTTTCGGTATTCAGGCAATACATAGAAACGACGTACCCGACCAATTTTATGCTGAGTTTCAGGGTTCTGCTTTGTATCACCATCTTCACTGATTTGAATATTTAAACCACCGCATGCAACCAGTTTATCTCCATCAAACGCAACCAATAAAAATTCACCATGTCGATTAAATTTATTAGTGCCTTGCTGAAACTCATCAACCAAACGTTGAATAAAATGAAACCCTTCTTTTTCAGCAACTACGGCTAAATCTTGAATTTGCGCAGGCAATTGATCTACCTGTTGAATTAAAATATTCACTCAACCTCCAATATATTTAGGGTCTGTAGACAGTTTTAACTTTATGCCTATGTTTATTTCTAAACAAAACCTAACCCAGCGATCTCAATCAATCACCGTGAAACAATCTAATTTAATCACGCACACTGATCAACACAATGGCTTAAATTACGCAATAATCATCTCAAAAACAGGTTTTGTTCAGCACACCATCAAGTTATAAAATTCCAACAAACCATATTTGACAAATGTAATTGAAATTTTTTCAACAAACTACTGTAAAGCTGAGCATTCGTGTAAACTTTATGTTTTTAACATTGATGTGATGAAGAACATGGCTATAGTTGACCTTTTTGCAATTGGTAACGCACTCATTGACCAAGAATTTAAAGTATCAGATCTCTTTTTAGCTGAACAAAATTTGCAAAAAGGCACCATGCAACTCGCAGATGGTGAGTCTCAAACTCAGCTATACAATAATTTAAAAGCCAGCCAAAATTATAAAGGTCAAGCATCTGGCGGTTCAGCTGCCAATACCACAGTGGCATTCAGTGCCTTAGGTTCTTCAGCATTTTATGCGTGCCGTGTTGGAAATGATGATCTAGGCACAATTTATCTCGACGGCTTAAATGAAGCAGGCATCGAAACTTCGAAAAAATCGATCAGTGAAGGTGTTACGGGTACATGTATGGTTCTGGTCAGTGAAGATTCAGAACGCACGATGCAAACTTATCTCGGCATTACTGCAGAACTTTCAGATCTACAAATGGATTTCGAACCTTTAAAAACAGCGCAATGGTTATATATCGAAGGTTACTTGTCTACAAGTGATTCAGCACGCGCAGCCGTAAAACAAGCACGTCAAATTGCCCGTGATCACAAGGTTAAAATCGCATTGACCCTATCTGACCCGGCAATGGTGCAATATGCACGTCAAGGTCTAAATGAACTAATCGATGATGGTGTGGATCTAATTTTCTGTAATGAACAAGAAGCCATGATGTATACAGAAACTGACTCCGTTGAAGCTGCGCTGAATAAATTAAAAACACTAAGTACTGATGTGGTGATTACACTAAGTGAAAAAGGTGCATTAGTCGCAGATCAAAAACAGCATTTTTATGTTCAAGGTCGTAAAGTAAATGCAGTAGATGCAAATGGTGCTGGTGATGCATTCTCAGGTGCTTTCTTATATGCTTTAAATAATGGTGAAAATTTACAAACTGCGGCACAACTTGCTATTCTTATTTCAAGTGAAGTGGTGTCTAAGTTTGGACCACGCCTAGACGTTGCAGAATACGCAAATCTACTCGAAACGTTCAAAAAGGAATGTGCATAAATGTCTGAAAAAATTGCAATGACCGATGAAATTGAAGAGCGTAAGGCACGTGCGTTTGACACAATGACTGGCGACACCATTTTTATCACTCAACGTGATGGTGCATTTTATGCCTACCAAAATGTCTGCCCTCATCTACAAACTGAACTGGAATTTCTGGAAAATCAGTTTTTAGACCAAGACGGCGAATATATTCAATGCTCTACACATGGTGCTTTGTTTGAAGTTGAAACAGGTGAATGTATTTCAGGACCATGTCTGGGTGATAAACTTGAAAAAGTGAATATTTCAGTCCATTCAGATGGTGGTATTTACATCGAGGACGAATAAGGTTGGAAACTGCCATGCTTGGATTCTTATTTGAACATGAATTAATGCCCTTTCACCTCAGTGTCTTGGCTTTAATTCTGCTGAGTATGGCAGAAACTTTTGGCTACTATATCGGCTTACGGCCAAGCACCTTTCTGAAAAAAATTTCACCAGATTGGCTCATTGAGTCGCCGCTGTTACAAGTTAAATTTTCCAAAGTACTTATTTTCGTTTTTTTATTATTGAATTTTAGTTTTGCAGGCTATTTTTTACAGCTCTCTATCTTTGCAAGCAAACAAGTATTTGCCGCTTGGTATTATGTGGTTTTACCCGCATTGGTGATTGCAATCTTCTTTACCGTGTTTATGATTCATTGTTTGGATCAGGTGATAAAACCTAAAGTTACCTTGAATCAAGTTGACTTGCTTGGACGATTGGCTACAGTCTCTAGTGGTAATGCACGACCAGGATTTTCAGCTCAAGCACGGGTCCGTGATGAAAATGGACAACTGCACTATATCCAAGTCGAACCAGAATTTGGTGAGTTAGAATTTCAATCTCAAATCATCTTAATACGTTTTAGAAAATCACATTATATTGCCAAGAAAATTTCGATCTCAAATCATCTATTTAGTTCAGATCAGTATTAAAAGTCTGACTCGGTTTAGCACATCCAATACCTTTATTACGTCTCCAGCTGAATCTAATCATAACTTGCCCTCATTTTGGCCAAGTTGCAATTTTAGCTTCAATCCGTGCACAAAATGATGCAATTTGAACTTGAGTAAGTGATTCAGCTTTATACAGTGACAACATTTGAAAATGGCATTTTGGTGCACAGGTACTCAATAATGCGATTTTCAATATGCGTTTTACTGGTTGCCAAAGTACCAAACGATCTACCCACCAAGCTGAACTCAATGAAGTAATCGCCAATGTGTATTTTAGGTTATCGAGTTTAGGTTGAATTGCACCCAAATCGTTTGCATGATCATAAGCAACTCCAGGAGCCCAAATACGATCAAACCAGCCTTTCAGCATTGCAGGAAAACCAAACCACCAAGTCGGAAAGACCAGTATTAAAGCTTCTGCGGAAAGTAAATCATCTATATTCTCTTTGACAACAGTTTGATCAAATGTAGGACTGTAATAACTTTGACGTTCCTCATCTGTCAGTGCTGGTGAAAAACCAGAAGCGTACAGATCTTCAATCACAACTTCATGACCATTGGCAATTAAAGTCGCTATTGCGGTCTTCGCCAAGCTTTGACAAAGACTATCAGTTACAGGGTGAGCAATAACAACTAAACATTTCATGGTGATTTCCTTTCAGCTCAACCAGTTATAATTTATTAGATAAAATGAACAGGAATTTAAATCATTGAACTTCAGCAAAAATCCAAATATAGATGAAGTTGTACATAATCAAATAAATACCCAACTATCAAAATAGAAACATCTTTCAACTTTTAATTATGACTAAAATTTAAGCATAAATCACGATTATTGTTCCCCCCATATTTGTTACTCAATTGGATTTTTTCTAAAATAATAAACTCAGCAAAAATTTAAACCAACCATTTTAATCGGAATAATTTCTCACCAAACTTAATTCAAACCAATTTAGTTGGTTTAATAAAATCTAAACAATACTATTTTACTAGGTTTTATTTTTATTAATTACAAGTGTTTTAATCAACTTTAAAATCAATAAAAATTAGTATATTTTTTAACAACACAAATTTTTAAGTCATTGTTTAATTTAAATTTAATAATATATTTTTATTTTAACTGTTTTATCTATTTATTTCTTGTGGTGTTTTGTTTAATAATATAAGCATATTTAAATAATAGGCTTAACGCATGAGCTTAAAACCTAATGATTTAAACCGGCGGCTTGTCAGGGAAATTGCAATCATATTAATAATTAAGATTGCACTTTTAATGACGATTAAACATATCTGGTTTGATGCGCCGACTATTCCTAAAAATTTTGATAACCAAGTTGCTGAGCGTATTGCTGGCAGTCCTTCCCAAATCAAGGAGACACGTTGATGATTTCTGAAAGCGTGGTCGATCTTTCGCGGTTCCAATTTGCAATGACCGCGATGTATCACTTTATATTTGTACCACTTACTCTAGGTCTGGCTTTTATTCTTGCCATTATGGAAACCACTTATGTGATTTCTGGTAAAGAAATTTATAAAGACATGACCAAATTCTGGGGCAAACTTTTCGGTATTAACTTTGCATTAGGTGTAACCACTGGTCTGACCATGGAATTCCAGTTCGGTACAAACTGGGCGTACTACTCTCACTATGTGGGTGATATTTTTGGTGCGCCACTTGCCATTGAAGGATTGATGGCATTCTTTCTAGAATCAACTTTTATTGGTTTATTCTTCTTTGGCTGGGATCGCCTTTCAAAAGTTCAACATTTAAGTGTGACATGGTTAGTTGCGCTGGGTTCGAATTTATCCGCATTATGGATTTTAGTTGCCAATGGTTGGATGCAAAATCCTGTCGGTTCAGAATTTAATTTTGAAACCATGCGTATGGAACTTGTCGATTTTGGTGCTTTGATTTTTAACCCAGTTGCTCAAGTGAAATTTGTTCACACGGTGTCTGCAGGTTATGTCACTGGTGCAATCTTTGTTCTCGCCATTTCAAGTTATTACTTATTGAAAAAACGTGATTTACCATTTGCGCGTCGCTCTTTCGCCATCGCTGCAATCTTTGGTTTAGCGTCTACACTTTCAGTCATCTTATTGGGTGATGAATCTGGTTATGAGCTTGGTGATGTTCAAAAAACCAAGCTGGCTGCAATTGAGTCTGAGTGGGAAACTCATCCAGCACCTGCGCCATTTACTTTATTTGGTATTCCAAATCAGGAAGAACAACGTACTGACTATGCCATAAAAATTCCGTATGCGATGGGTATTATTGCCACACGTTCACTCGATAAAGAAGTCACTGGGCTTAAAGATTTGATGGTTCAACATGAGGCACGTATCCGTAATGGTATGGTGGCATATAGCGAACTTGAAAAACTTCGTGCTGGTGACCGTTCGCCTGAACTTATGGCATCATTCAAAGAAAACCAAAAAGATTTAGGTTATGGCTTACTTCTTAAAAAATATACTGAAAATGTAACAGATGCTTCTGAAGCACATATTCAAGCAGCAACAAAAGATACCATTCCAAATGTAACTGCATTGTTCTTCTCTTTCCGTGCAATGGTCGCTTCTGGTTTCTTGATGCTACTCCTGTTTATCCTTGCAACATTTGCTGTGGCAAAACGTAATGCAGAAAATAAACCATGGTTACTTAAATTTGCATTGTTTGCACTGCCATTACCTTGGATTGCAGCACAAACAGGTTGGTATGTGGCTGAAGGTGGTCGTCAACCCTGGACCATTGGTGAAGTGTTGCCTACACATCTCTCTGCATCAAGTTTAAGTACTGGCGATGTATGGGGATCAATCATTGCATTAGCCGCGTTCTATACTGTGTTATTGATTATCGAAATGTATTTAATGATCAAATTCTCACGCTTAGGACCAAGCTCTTTACATACAGGTAAATATCACTTCGAGAAACTTGAAGCTCAGCAAGCTCAAACTGGGGAGAATCAATCATGATCGAATATGAACTTCTCAAAATTATCTGGTGGGTTTTAGTCGGTGTTCTACTGATTGGCTTCGCCCTCACAGATGGTTTCGATATGGGCTCAATGGCACTGATGCCATTTGTAGGTAAAACTGATGATGAACGCCGTGCAGCAATCAATACCATTGCACCGCATTGGGAAGGCAACCAAGTGTGGTTCGTGACTGCGGGTGGCGCACTATTTGCTGCTTGGCCTATGGTTTATGCAACGGCTTTCTCAGGTATGTATTGGGCGCTCTTGCTGGTCTTATTTGCACTCTTCCTTAGACCTGTTGGCTTTGACTATCGCTCTAAACTGCAAAATACCCAATGGCGTAATTCTTGGGATTGGGGCTTATGTATCGGTGGTGCTGTACCTGCGCTGGTTTTCGGTGTTGCATTTGGTAATATGTTCTTAGGTGTACCGTTTACTTTAGATGAGACTGTACGTTCAACTTATACAGGTAGCTTCTTTGCCCTACTCAATCCATTTGCACTGGTTTGCGGTATAGTAAGCTTGTCGATGTTGTGTGCACATGGTGGCGCATGGTTAATGCTGCGTACAGATGGTGTATTACGTCAACGTTCTGCTAAAGCAACACAATTGATGGGTATACTCTTCTTAGTCACTTTCTTGGGCGTGGGTGCTTGGTTATATTTTGGTGGCATCGAAGGATATACTTTGGTACAGCCATTTAATACCAATGCTGTTGCCAATCCGCTTGCGAAAGAAGTATTAACAACAGGTAACCATGGTTGGATGAATAACTATTCAATTTACCCAATCACCATGCTTGCACCGATTTCTGCAATTCTTGGCGCAATCTTGATTATCTTTGGTGCTGGTAAAAACAAAGCTGGCGTGAGCTTTACAGGTTCTACCTTAGCGGTGACTGGATCAATTTTAACTGCTGGTTTTGCACTGTTCCCATTCCTAATGCCATCAAGTATCAACCCAACTGTAAGTTTAACCATGTGGGATGCGGTTTCAAGTAAGAATACATTGACAGTAATGACTGTGGTTGCTTCTATATTTGTGCCAATTATTTTAATCTATACCACATGGTGTTATTACAAAATGTGGGGCGTTATCACCAACAAACATGTTCAAGACAACTCACACAGCCTGTACTAAGGCTGTGTCTAAGCAAATAGGAGAATATTTATGTGGTATTTCGCTTGGATTCTTGGGATCTTGATGGCGTGTTTTGCAGGTGTTTTAAGTGCACTCTATATTGAACATCATCAAGATTTGGATGAGGAATAAACCATGACAGAGATCGCAATGACAACAAAAGAAAGAAAGCCGAATAAGTTTGCAATGGCCATTTCGTTTTTGATGGCATTGCCTCTTGCTGCGGTATTGTTGATTCATCCTGGCGCAATGCTTGATGCCAATGGTCACTATAACCATAGTGCGCTCATGATGGTGATGATTGGTATTTCAGGTGGCTTTATACATGGGGTAGGATTTCTGCCACAGTTTTGGTTATGGAAATGGTTATTTAGTCCCTATATCGCATGGCCACTCATGCTATGGGGCTATTACACTTGGTTCTTCAGCTAAGTCCTAAATTTGAAAAAATAAGACCCTGATTTATTCAGGGTTTTATTTTAATTGGATGAAACTTTACTGGGCACCCTCTTTCTCATTTCAATTAAATGCAAATCTATAACAGGTATGCCTACATTTGCATTTAAAGGATAATCCGCCACTACACCCGTTTGTACATAGCCACGGCGTTGATAATAAGCAATCAATTCATGACGTACACTTAAAACCCACATAACGAAATGCGTGGAATGACAATGGTTAGATAGGACTTTGTCATGCAGATACTGTTCAGCAAAATCTAAAACATATTTGCCAATACCTTGATTTTGGAATTTAGCTGCAATACAAAATGTGCCGATTTCCACATCATGCTGGATAAAAGTCAGACCAATACATGCCACAATTTGCTCATCTAATTCAGCAACAAATAACTGAAAATTATTCTGAGCCAATGTTTGTTCTAATTGCTCGGTATTGATTCGATCACCCGTGACAATCTCTGATTCACTCGTCCAACTACGACCGTCTTGTTGTCGATAAGCAGAATTAATCAAATCAACTAAATTTGTAATGTCGGATATTCGTGCTGTTCTAAAATTAAGCTGCATACAGTTTGCTTTTTAAAAACTTGAAGATAAATAAGACCAATTCAAAAATGACCAGTGATAAAACAACCTCCAAGAGAATCAGCAATTCTCCACTTCGACTACCCGAACAATGCATTTGGGCAGTGCCGGCAATACATTTAAAGATTAGCTTATAAAATGAGATTGACCAGATATATAAAATACCTAAACTAGCAAAGAAAGCCAGAAAATGGAAAATATTAGATTTATTCTGAAAGAGTTGCGCTGTAATACAATAAGCTCGATATGGAATCCAGCTAAAAGCAAATAAGCCAATAGCGGTAAAAATGATCGCTACTGTATAAAGAAAATCATCTGACATCAAAAAACTTTCAAACATTTTTATTCTTTTTTTCAAAAATACACTTTGTTATAACACAAAAAAGACCATCGAAATGGTCTTTTACATGTACTTCAAATTATTGCTCAGCTAACCAAGTCATAAACTTCTGACGTTCAGCCTTGCTTGCATTTTGCCAGATTTGAATCAATTGGCGATCTGCCGAATTGGCATCACTCACGGTTTGAGTAGTCTTAGCAACTGAGGTTGTTGCTGGCGATTGGCTTGTCGTTGTTGCATATACAGCTGCTGGTTGATTTACTGGCGCTTTCTTACTTGAAGTTAAATCAATCACTTTGCCGAATAAACCAGAACCTAACCAAGGCTTCGCTTCAGTATTCACACCAGTCTGTTGCACCACGAGACGGTTTTTATTGTCATAAATCGCAATCGTTGGTTGTTCTGCATATTTTTTTGCATCTTCAAAACGCTGAGGTGGATTTACCAAAGCAATTTTATAAGTTTGACCATCTTTTAAATCTGGCGCTGTCACTGTGACCACACCCGATTTTAAAATGTCGTGTTCACCATTTAAATGTTCAAAATATTGCTGATAACGAACACTTACTGCAACTTGACCAGCATCGACTTTATATTCATTCTTTTTACGGATTAAACCTGAATTCACTTCTTGATCGTTTACCGCCAATACTACAATTTCTTCTGGCGCAGATAAAGTGACTGCTGCAAAAACTGATCCGCTTAGCATTAAAGCTAATGCAGCAACGCCGTATTTAAATGCCATATTGCTCTACTCTTATGTCAAATATATGTAAAATTTATTGCACTATGCAATGTCGTGATGACAGTTTTATGACAATGGCGATTTGTTCTGATTTTTATAATGAAACTATATTCATTTTACTTATCACATAATTTTATCATTTACTGGAAAAACCATTCATCTGCTTGTCCTAAAAGCACATTTTAAATTTATTTTTTCTTATCTATAACTAGAACCTTTGAATAGCACACATTCAAAATAAGCATAATTCTAAAAAACAAATTAACAGGATGTTCCCCATGAATAAGAAAACCATATCCAGATTTAAAGCAATATTAACGAGATGTATCATCGGTATTACAGCTGTTTTGGTCGTACCTTATGCCACACAAACAATGGCAGCAACCAGCTATGCCACTCAAGCGAGCCCAGCACAGCTCTCAAAACTTGCCTACAATATGAATGCCAATATGGCACAACGTAACCTCAACACATCTGAAAAAAACCTGTACCAGCAACTTTACAACATTGCCAATAATCAAACCTTTCTATTCGACCCATCCATTACTACCACTATTCAACAGTACGAAAGTATCCGAAGCAAAATTCGCCAGCAATTTTCCACAGTTAGGCAGCTTGCTATAAATACTTATGGCAACCAGTCACAACAAAAAATATTACTTGCAACTAATGCTTTTATTTTAATGTATTACGATGCACTCAGTCGTAACAATCCAAAATTCTTCTGGCCAAATCTGGGTATTTTTGTAGCCAATGATGTCCGTTCTACCTATGCATTAACCTTCTCATTGTCCAATGCTTTAGATCCCTTAAATGTCACCAATGGTCAAAGTGTCATTATTGCAGGGATGAATGTACCGACATTACAGTCCACCATTGCCCAAGCCAATAATGAATTAATTAATGGGCAGGCCAATGTCATGGCAGATATTGGTGGACTCAGTATCATGCATCAACACTATGATGCTTTAGTGTTGGCACAACAACTGACTGGTTATGGATCAACCCTGACTCAAGCGTTTCAATTACAGAAAATCGCGGATGAAGAAGCGCTTAGATCAAGCATTTATTCATCAAAATTTAAAAAGTTGGCTACAGATGCAGCTATCAGCTTTGGCATTCATGAACAAGAAAAAATTCTACAGCCGATGTGGGATAAGCCAATAATGCGTGATTTTGCTAAAATTAATAATTTTATGCTCTCGCTGAGTTTAGAGAATTTAGGCTTACGTGGTGATATCTTTGTGGGCATCAATAAATTTAAATTAATTTTCACCCCCTATCTGATTATACGCGCACCATTCACAGCAACCAATCTGGCCAATCTACAACATCGTATCGCAATTGCACGTAACGGTTTTAATGTGCTAAATGAATGGAAACAAAATATATTCTTCGCACCATGGATTCCAATCTATCAATCACATATTGGTAAGGGTAATGGATTGTACCAACCCGTTGGTGCGCGATAAATCATTAAACACCTCGATGCACAACATTACACTTTTTTCAAAGCGACTACATTTTGAGCACAGTTCTTGCTTGTTTAATGTTGTGTATATCGCACAATAAAAATACTCAACAAAAAATGAGGTGCAACATGATTTTTAAAGACCATATAGTCCGTGTTGAAAACATTAAAACGATGCAAATGCTGGATAAAGCGAAGTTAGATCATCAGGTTATTGCGATGTTTATGACTTGTGAAGGCATTCCTTTAAAAACCAGTGAAGTGACAGCGCTTTTAAAACAATATGAAATGCTAGGACAGCACAAAGTTCCAGCTAAAAAAGCCAAGGCATTGCTTCAGGCTAAAATGGAGCATTTTGAGGATTCTGAATTACCATGCCCTGCTGCTTATTGAGGCAGATAAGCGTTAGGATTATTGTTTAAATCACCTTTTATCGGTAAATAGAATCAATAGATACGTTCTATTTACCGCATTTAAACCATATAAACTGATAAACCATACAATCTTCATTTCCCCAAAGCTCCACATTGTTACTTTTGTAAAGGGATTACGAATATTTGCTTTTCAAAATGATAATGTAAACCAGACTGCGCTATTTTATCCTGCAATAATTCCGAATGGTCAATATGTTTTGACGCAACGAAGCGCCCCATATAACGGTTCTCAATCGGATCAATTTGAATATTTTTAAGTGCTTTGAGCAAGAAAATACCATAATGGCATTCTACGTACAGTCCAGATAAAAAGATTAAAAAATGATCCCATTCCGAAACATCTAAACTTGCACTCAAATGGATTCGCTCGTTGAGATTTAGTCTTTGAATATCATTGAATAATCATACAATGGATTCAATCATCATTGAATTGTATATTTTATAAAACATTCATTTTAAGCAATCAGCTTTCATCTATATAGATGTGTATAATGAAAAGTCCTTAATAATTTATATATTTATCTCTATGCTTCAAATTCTGCAAAAACAGCTGGATGAAAGTACATTTTGCCCACTTTGTCAGGCAAGTATGTATTATGTTGAAGCTGAAGAATTTGAGAAAGAAGTGAGTTTTCACCAATGTAGCCATTGCAATCATCAAGTTTTTCAAAACAATCAACGCAACTGTCATTGTGAAACATGCCAAAGCAAACGGCGTAAACTGATTAAAGAAACTCGCTTGCAAGAAACCCGTAAGCTAAAGAAAAAAGATAATTTTGAATTAGGTTTAGACCAGCTCAGTTTTTTACATAAATTATTTTTACTGAGTATTTTAGACAATCAGGTGCATGAAAATACCAACCATCAAGAGTTTATTGATTGGGAAGTGATTAAATATCATCCCATTACCCCCAATTACTATTTTCAAAGTCAACTTCTCAATCAACTGATTAAAGACAATGTTTTTGTTGCCAAAGATTTTAGTGATGATGCACATCAATACTATATCAATGTTCGTTTGGATGGTTATTCCGAACCGAGTATGTTTAGTATCGCAACACAACTACGCCATTGGTTCTATGAAAATCTAAGCCAAGGTATCCCATTTAAAACATCCGAAGAAGTCAAAAATGCACTCTATGTTGTGCTGTATCAAGAAATTGTACAGTTTACCCAACATTATTGTCGCACGTGGGGTATCCAGATTTCGGGCAATAAAAACTTCCAAATCTTCTGTTATCACCTACTCGACACATTAGCCGTTGGGCAAATTTTCTATCTCATTCAAACTGCGCTTGAATATTTATATCAAAAAAAGGCGCTACAAATTCGTAACGAAAACTTTATTAATACCAATATTCTCAAAAAAACAGTGCAACAATATCGAGAACGCGCAATTGCAGAAAAATGGGAAACCTCAACCCTGCCACGTCCACCGAATATTCCATTAAGTAGGATGAGTGAAATACTGTTTTATCGGTTTTTAGGCTACGATGAAGGTATCTTCTTTCAACCTGTGTGGAAATCTTGGAAAAAGATCGAACCACGCTTAAATTTCTATTCGCAAAAGCGCTGTATGTATTGTGGCTCAAACGAATTAACGGTTGAGTATGATGCACAAAATTATGTGACATTATTTTGTCGCAGTTGCAAACACCAAGACCACTACTTTACTCAGTAAGGAGCATTTATGAATCATCCTGAAAATATTACACATTCTCAAACGGATCAACTTCATACCCACACTGATGTCATTTTACAAAAAGTTGTGGATGCTTTGACTGAGTTGCAAACTCAACAGCCCTTAGTCCAGTGCATCACCAACAGTGTTGCAGCAAATTATGCTGCCAATGTCTTACTGGCTGCTGGGGCTTCACCTGCAATGATTGATAACCCATTTGAGGCTGAAAGCTTTGCTTCTATTGCTGCGGCATTAAGTATCAATGTGGGAACACCAACCTCTGAACAAATGCAGGCTATGCAAATTTCAGCGCAAACTGTAGCAAGTAAAAATACACCGTGGGTGCTCGACCCTGTTGGTTATGGTGCATTTCTCAAATGGCGCAGTGAAATAGTTGATCAATTGGTTTTGCTTAAACCAAATGTTATTCGTGGCAATGCTTCAGAGATCAGTGCACTTGCCGGAAATCAGGTTGAATCGAAAGGTGTAGACAGTACTGTGTCAAGCAATGAAGTGTATTTACAGGCTTTAGCACTTTTAACCCATACCGAATGTGTTGCAATTTCTGGTGAATCTGACTTTATTCTATCTAAAGAATTTAATAGTGTGATTCAGGTCAATGGCGGAAGCTTTTTACAGCCGAAAGTCACGGCAACAGGTTGCGCTTTAGGGGCATTAATTGCAGCTTATAGTGCAGTCACAACAGCTACGATTGCAACAATCTCTGCACATATCCATTTTGCGATTGCAGGAAAACTGGCTTTTGAAAAAGCCCAATCTGTTGGAAGCTTTAATGTCGCATTTTTAGATGAAATATATCAAATGAGTGCAGATAAAATTTGGCAATATGCTGATATAGAAGTCTTAAGTCTTTAAACTAAACAGATAAATTTGCTTTTTAGCATTAAAATTAAGCTTAAACCTATGGAATCACTGATGTCATTACGAGAAGAAGAAAAATTGTTTTGGGACGCAATAGACCAGTCGAATCACAACAAAAATGCTCACTGGTCTGATTATGATATTGACCAGCATTTACAAGATCTTGTGCAATATTTATCTCAATTAGATAAACAACAACTGATTACTTTTGAAAAAACACTCCAGCTCAAACTCTCACAACTCTATAGCGCTGAAATCGCAGAACTCTCGACAATTTTAGAATCTGATTTTACTGAAAAAGATGGTATTTTCAATTTCGATGCCTATTTATCAGATGATGGTTTTATTTATTTTAGATGTTGGTTAATCCTCAAAGGCAAGGAATTCTTTGATGACATACAAGAAGATATTCAAAACTTTGTTAGCGGGAAATATAGTTTTGATATAGGCGACACTTGGGCTGAGGGTCTACTCTATGTTGCTGATGAAGCATATAGCGTCCATCATGAAAATGAAGAAGAGTCTGAGATTCGTGATGCGGTATATTTACAACATCCAGAACATCACTATGATTTTGCGGCGGGCGAGATTGAAAGAGATTTACTCAATGGTGTTGAGTTACAAGCGCGATATCCAAAACTGGTTAAAGCAATATGCGAACTCAGAAATGAATAAGTAAAAGATTGGGGCCTATCTTTTAAGCCCCAAGTTGATTATTTTTGCACGAAAACTTTTTTATAAATTTCTCGTGGCATTTCAGCAAACTCTACACAGAGCTGAATTTCTAAACCCTGTGCAGAATAATCTTCAAATGACTGTAAAAATTGCGATAAATTTTCAGTCATTAAGTCTTTTTGTGGTTCAGTACGTCCACTTAGACCTTGTAAACGTACAAAAATAAATGCTTGATTACTCTGCTCGCCACTTTCATCTCCAAAGCCAATTAAATAATCCGAAACTGATTGAATACGGGATTTAATATCATGCGCGTGCCCCACTAAACCTGTA
This sequence comes from Acinetobacter sp. 1125_18A, assembly GCF_052824985.1. NCBI lineage: Bacteria > Pseudomonadati > Pseudomonadota > Gammaproteobacteria > Moraxellales > Moraxellaceae > Acinetobacter > Acinetobacter sp. 1125_18A. The sequence continues at coordinate 49,734 of NZ_VTDG01000011.1, read as the reverse complement.
TCAAACAGTGCATGATTTAAGCCCAACATCAATTTCTTTTTATCTAAATTCTGAATATTGTCAGAATAATCAATAAACATTTGTGGCATGGTATTAACCGTTTGAAAGTACTGGATATTGGTCAGAATTATAGCATTAACATATAAAAAAACTGTAAAATTAACGCGAAATTAGCATTTTAGCGCTTAGATTTATGAGAACTGTAAAAGAAAAAGCAAGTCGTAGAGGTGTTATTTTTTTTAGCTTACTTTTAGCTCTACAGATTTACTTCCAAATACTAAATTTTCTAAATGATAAGGAATTCGAGATAAATCAAATACTAATCTATATTTCGTTGATTTTAATCTGTAAATATTACTTTAAGTTTGAATCTTTTTTAAAAGCTAGACATTGGGCTTAAGTTAGCATCTTAATTATTTCAAACATTTTATTTTTTTACACTACATTGATTGTATTTTTCAGCTGTATCAATATTTCACAAGCTAAAACTATTGTCCCTCTCTTGCTGATTTTAGTTTTAGCATTTGTGGCATATATCCCATAAATGAATCTTAGCTAATTCATATTACGAAGTACTTGCATAATTAAGATTATACCGATTTTAGAGACTCTACATAAATATAGAGTCTCATTAATTTAAATTCTGGCATGTGTGCCATACTTATCGATCATAATTGAACTCGCTTCATTTAAACCACGTACTGTGACGTTGATTCCATTCTTACGAAATTTGCTTACAACAGAATCCAACATCGCAACAGATGTGACATCCCAAATATGGGAGTGAGTCAAATCGATAATTACATTTGAAATTTTCTCCTTGAAGTCAAAACTTTGCATAAATTTTTCAGAAGAGCTAAAGAAAATCTGACCGCTTAAATCATATAAACGTGCTGAACCTTCAAAAGTAGACTTCACCTGAATATCATCTTCTAATTTAATGGCAAGAAATAGCGCTGAAAGCAAAACGCCACTGAGTACACCTAATGCGAGGTTATGAGTAGCCACGACCACTATGACGGTCACGATCATCACAGCATTACTACTTTTAGGATTTGCTTTAAAGCTAGTTAGAGAACGCCATTCAAAGGTACTAATAGAGACCATAATCATTACAGCAACCAATGCAGCCATCGGAATCACTTTGAGCCAGTCACTAATAAATACAACAAGAATAAGAAGAAAAATACCCGCTGAAAATGTTGATAAGCGAGAAAAACCGCCTGATTTCACATTAATCATAGATTGACCGATCATTGCGCAACCCGCCATTCCTCCTATAAAACCAGATGCAATATTCGCGATTCCTTGCCCTTTGCATTCCTGATATTTATCACTTGGTGTATCAGTCATTTCATCCACGATCGTCGCTGTCATCATAGATTCAAGTAAACCAACTGCCGCTAATGCGAATGAATACGGCAAGATAATTTTCAATGTTTCAACATTCAAAGGGATGTCTGGAAGTAAAAATATTGGAAGCGTATCAGGCAAAGCCCCCATATCCCCAACTGTTCGCACATCAAATCCAAGACTCATTGCCAATATCGTAATTGCAATAATACACACAAGTGGAGAAGGCAGTATTTTTCCTAATTTTGGAATGAGCGGAAATAAATAAATGATTACCAAACCTAATGCAACCAAAGCATAAACATGCCACGTCACATTCACAAATTCAGGCAACTGAGCCATAAAAATTAAGATAGCTAAAGCATTCACAAAGCCAATCACTACAGATTTAGAAACAAACCGCATTAACTTCGCTAACTTCAAATAGCCTGCAAATATTTGAATCACACCCGTTAAAATTGTTGCAGCAAGTAAATATTCAAGGCCATGCTCTTTTACTAAAGTGACCATAAGCAATGCCATAGCGCCTGTTGCTGCTGAAATCATTGCTGGACGTCCCCCAACAAACGAAATCACGACGGTAATACAAAATGATGCATATAAACCCACTTTTGGATCTACACCAGCAATAATTGAAAAAGCGATAGCTTCAGGGATGAGTGCAAGTCCCACAACAAGTCCAGCAAGCACATCCCCACGGATGTTAGAGAACCATTGTTCTCGGATATTAGATAACATAAATAGCGCCTATTTTTTTGATTTTTTGATAGGCTAGTGATGTGATATACGACACACAAACGACTACACCACATCACTAGACAGTGATGAGTTATTTACAGATTAGAAGAGGTAAATAAACTTAAGGTGGCGTAAGTGTCATAAAAAAGCGCTGGTTTTGAAGGAAGTTAAAGTGCGAGTATAGCATCCAAATTTACTACACAGCTATACGATGCTGAAATTCACTTTAATTTTAGAATAAGAATAACCATGAGATGAAACATTTCTGGACTAGGGCGCTTTATGGTTCTTTATCTCATTCAAAGCACCACATCTATTGTATTCTATTGATAGACCTTAACAAAATCATCAATAAGCATCTGTGTTAATTCATTCTTTTTAACTTAAAACGATTGAATCATAAGATCTGAGATGCAACAGTAGCATTGATCACCAATTCTAGATTTTCAAAATCATCAAATTGCTCAAACTCAAAATCGATCTTGATTTTCGCAATCACTTTTAGATAACCGTCACGACTTTCAATAAATGCCAATTGGTATAAATCGACAGGATTATGGATACTTTTAATGGTAAAACACCCATTAAATGCATCACATTCATTTTCATCAAAAACCAACGTCAACCCAAGCAAATCTTTTAAAAATGGAGATGGTAGCTCCAACCCTTCAAAAGAAATATTTGAATCTATCAATTCATGCGCATAATAAAATGGGCACAACTGAAAGCAGAGATTATAACTATTAGAATATTTGTATTTAGACAAAATAGCTAAACGTGGACTTAATAACTTTTTCTCAAATTTAGCCATTAATTCATCACTAAAAACATCTATCACTCAACAAATAACAATGCCAAACGTACCTGATCATAGCCCATTTTGGGACTGGTTAAATCAACGATTGGACGCAATTTAATCGCACCATCATCATTAAAATGACTTGGATCTTGACGTTTCTTTAATTTTTTATAAATCACACGAATTTTTTCTACAACTTCTTCACCGGGATTTGCAATCGAGATATCTAAACCTTGTTCTCGATGTAAACGAGCCAAATGATTGATAATCGTCGCAGGAGTTAATCCACGTTCAACCGCAATATCCTGAATCTCATAGCCACTTTCAAACAATTCACGTGTTTCATCAAGTGTTGCCGAAGCATAATTGGTTTTACCACTATTACGCGCCAGCTTCTTTTCATTACGTTCAATTTCAGTGGTATTTAACGTCCCGCCACAATGACGAATAAAGGCATTGTGCTGTGTGGTTAAGTCTGAATCTGCATAATGCACTTCAGCTTCATTGGATAACTCTTGAAAACGGCGATCTGCTTTAATTGCAAGACTATCCAGTTCCAACGCCTGATCATTAAAACCTAATAATCTTAAACCCTGAATCGATTTAAGCCGGGATAAAGCCACATAACCCTGACCTTTTTCAAAGGTATGGCTTAAGTTGATTTCCGCGGCTTCCAAGGTCATCCCTTGTGATTTATGAATAGTAATCGCCCAAGCTAACCGTAATGGGACTTGTTGTAGACTGGCGATGGTTTTACCACCTTCATTGTCAACAGACCATGTTTCTGGCGCAACCAATAAGGTTGTACCATCGGTCATTTTGACTTTAGGTAACATTCCTAGTTCATCGTCCTCTTCAAAACCAATGACTTCACCTAAACTACCGTTGATATAGCCCATATCGAAGTTATTTTTAACGAACATAACTTTGGCATGCTTTTTAAGCGTCAACTCATCAGGTGCACGTACAGAAGATTTCAATGTTTCGATCAGCTTTTCATTACCATCTGTCACCGCTACAAATTGATGATCATCCCCTTCAATCGCATTGAGATGCTGAAAGTTGATGCTATCCACGTCCATATTGTGGGTATATAAACGCGTGTAGGTATCGCCAATGTCTTGATTACGGGTATCTTGTAGCGCTTGAATATGCTGTGGCTGAATATTCTGGGCACGAATCGCATTGAGTACGTCATTCAATGCCGAATCATCTTGACGATGCTGCTCTGTCAGGTAGCAAACACGAAATTTTGCTTCAACCCAAGCGGTTGACATAAAACAAAATTTATCTCGATTTAATTCGCTATTTTTTCCTACAGGCGGCAGCTGAAAAAAGTCTCCGGCTGCAATCACTTGAATACCACCGAAAGCATCATCAGATTCTTTAAAATATTTTAAAACTTGATTAACCAAATTAAGCTGTTTGGCATGTAACATTGAAATTTCATCAATGATCAAGACTTGGGCATTTTCTAAATGCTCTTTTAAGTATTTACGCTCTTTCATACGCTTTAAATCATCATCAGTCAGCGTATCTTTGATCCCAATGCCTGCCCAAGTATGAATCGTCATGCCATTCATATGTGTTGCTGCAATCCCCGTTGATGCTGTAATTGCAACAGGGACTTTGCGTGCTTTTAAATAATTGATGTACTGATTAAGCGTATAGGTTTTTCCTGCACCAGCAGATCCAGTCAAAAAGACATTTTCACCCGCTTTCATAAGTTTGAGTGCAGTTTCTTGTTTCATAACAGCCTTGAATTACCTAAACAGGATGGGACGGCTATAGCCTAACGATTTTTGCATAAAAAGTTAAGCCAAATGCATCATGAAAAGTGAATTAAAGCCAAGTCACTCACTCAAAAATGATCTGCGTCAAACTATAAATTCCCCAATTCTTCATTGGGTTGAATACTGCTTTTCCATTTTAAATGCTGATTTACATCATCAATAAAAGCTTGAGCTTTCAATATATAAAACTCATCAGGAATATGATTGTTGGGTAAACGCAATTGATCAAAGACCAAACGTCCTAATTTATAATAACAACCCAAAGTCATTTCCTGAGTCGCATCATCAACTTTCGATACATGAAATGCTACATATTCACGATCTACAATCCGCGCACAATAGGACAATGCCAAACAGTGTTTAAACACCAACGACTCTTGAATAATTCGTTTTAGGCTATTCAGTTCTTCATAGCACCACTCTTCAAAATAAATCTTTTGCATTGGTGCAACGCGATCCCAATGCTCTACATCTATTTTTTGTTTAAGTGTCGATAAGGTATCAACAAAATAATGATGTTGATGCCAACGCTGTGCTTGTTGATATAGACCAGACCAAGTGACATTCCGCTCTATATCGTGATGATCATTAAATAAATGCATCACATAGTCCAAAACAAAGCTGTCATAAATACTATGGTTAGATGCACGACCAATCTGCATGTGTTTCAGTTTTTTACGGAAATCATCGACTGTTATATTGTGCTTTTGCAACTGAATAAAAAATTCAGCATGTTGTTGTCGTTGCGGATCAATAAACTTAATCAGTTGCGTGGGCAAGCCCTGAGCAATGTGTTGTACAAACAGCATAAATGCTTGAATGATACGATTTATCTTAAGGTATATTTTTTTATACATCTGTGGTTGATCCGCCAACATCAACGCAGCGAAATCCAACCATTCTTCGATATATAAATAAGAATTAGAAATTATTTTCTTATTCGATTTATTTTCAATCTCTGTTTTTAAAAAACTATAACGATTGTTCTTTTGGTGATTTTGCCATTCATTTGTAATTGCAAAGGAATGACATTCAATTAAAAATAGCCGCGCTGCAATATTTTTAAAATACTTTAAAACACTTATAGTGACTTCAGGATAAATCTTTGAAGTATCAATCAGACTTAATGCTGTGATCGTGATCCTGACATTGGGATCCTTTATATGTCGACTAATCCAATCATTGACCTGTTCATCTTGTTTAAATAGCCAATTTGCAGTGCGCTTAAGGCTACAAATTGGAAATTGTGGAACTTGATCCTGTTCCCAATATTCAGCATCTTTTTGTAAAAAGTGCAGCTTGCTCAATAAATCCTGATATTGCCAAAAGCCCCGTTTCATATATTTTGCATAAGCAAGCATTTGCGGTTGTTCTTGAGCATGTACAGCCAGTAATTGATAACTTGCAAAATACTGACTGAGTTCATGTAAGCGTAATGTTTCTGGGTGGAAAATCTTTAAAATACGCAAATAATGCGCTGGAATAAACTGATCTAAAGAAAAAATGGCCTGTTGAAATTTAGGTACCAATAACTGAATCGGCAAAAACTCTTGACCCAATACAGAATTAATCAGTACTAAATGCTTAATATTAATTTCAACACTTAAAGGGATCGCTTTACCATATTTAGCAAAATCAGAAACATAGGCATAATCAAAATATTCGTAGTGCAGCAAAATTTGATCAATACGTTCTGCATCTGCTTCACTAATATTATATAAATACTGCTCTACCCGATTTTCACCATCCACCCACTCAAAAACCTGTTCAATCAGTGTTTGGCGAATGATTTGGGCTTTGGTCTTTAAATCAGTCGGATGTATCTCATGATATTTTGTTGTATAAAAATAAATATTTTCTGAGAAATATTGAACAAAACGATTGATATTGATTTTATTTTCTAAACAACGCGGAAACTTTTCAAAATTTAAAGCAAAAATTAAACCCTTTTCTTCATCAAAGTAGATATTGAGTAACTGATTTGCCAGACTGAATTTATGCTGCTGTGGATCAAACTGGAAAAAGTTGTGCGCAGTAATCTCGGACAAATAGTCAAATTGATCAAGATAAATCTTATTTAAATTTGCTGAAACCTGAAGTAATTCTTGAGCAGCAAGCTGGTGTCTATGTGGCAGCTGCTCCTGAACTGTCTGCACCATATTTGCCTCAATCCATCTCTTACATATATTGAATTTATTAGGGTCTGTTGACACTTCTTCTATGTTTGCGACAACGAGTTTTTTTAGACGATTCGAGGCACGAAATACGAAATTTAGTCAGCTAAATGAGTAGTTCGTAACGACGTAGCGACAAAAAAACTCTAGTCCCGAAGGGTTGTGGTTAAAATTATCTCAGTCTGTGTTATGAAACTCGAAAATAGTCTCGCTATTCTCTTCGTTTCATGCCTTGCCTGCTCAATTTTAGCCTACAACGCAAGCCATTTATGAAATGTTAACAGACCCTATTGTAGGCGAACAATTTTACAAAACAAATTGAATTCCAATTATCTTTTGCAAAAGTTTGTTTAAACTGAGCTGTGATCGTGTAACGGTTTTTTATCTTTATTGATTATGTTTTACCTAGTTTTTATTCCTTATAGTCAAACCACCTAATTATTTATACAAGTGACTTCTATCAAGCAACTGATCATAAATGAAGCTTATGTTTTTATATGAACTTTGAGTAACAATTGGTTATCAATTCATTTTTGTACTTTTGAATCATAGATGGTGATCCTATCGTGGGGCGACAGGGATGTCGCCGTTGGGCGGGGGGTAAAGGACGTACCCCTCGCCAAACATGAGCAAAAACAAAGCATAGCTTTGTTTGCAGCGCAAGGTTTGGAATCTCTTACGAAAAGTGAGGCATTGCCTACGCAAAGCTATTTAAACTTTGAATGTAAGGTGTGGCATTGCAGTTTTTTTATAATCAAACAATTTTTCCAGAAAATTAATTTAATTAAATTTTTATAAAAAAGATCCCCTTACTTTTCAATAAAACTAAGGGGATCTCTATCGCAACACATTTGAAATTTTCACTAAAATTTAAAATAAATGCATTGCAGGCTTAATTAAGAATGTACAGGTTTTGCCCCCATACGCTCTTCAATCAAGTCATAACACCATTGGAAAATAAAGGTATACACCAAAATACAGGTGGTCATTCCAAAATCCAATAAAATTGCTTGCCACAAAGACATATCCATTGCGTAAGCAACCATTGGAATCGTGGCTAACATCAAACCACCCTCAAAACCAATGGCATGTAAAATACGTACACCAATGGTACGTTTAAGCTTTCTCTTACGTTCAAATTGCTCAAAGAAATGGTTAAACACCATATTCCAAACCACTGAAGTCACGGCCATTGCAACACCTAATACGCCGGTAACTTCCATTGGCACTTCAAAAATAAAACTTAATGCAATCGCTATGATCACCAACAGGATGACTTCATAGCTTAATGCATGAATAACCCTTCTTTTGGAAATCATCATTTAAAACTACTCTTTCTTGATTCGATGGTTGCATTATATTTTTATAATATTGATCAATCGAGTCAGGTTCTTTCAATTTTATTGAAAGGTTGCGTGAATTGGAGTAAATTTAAAGACTGAAAAACTAAACATAATGGTGCCAAGCGCATGAATATCAACCAAGAACAACTCACCATCTTTAAAACAGTGATGGAAACAGGTTCATTTTCAGCAGCAGCACGACAGCTTGGCAAAGTTCCCTCCGCTGTCAGTATGTCTATCGCCAACTTGGAAATAGACTTAAATCTAAAACTCTTTAATCGTGTAGGGCGGGAACCAATACCCACACCTCAAGCTCAACGCTTATATGAAAAAACTGAACAACTGCTGGTAGAAATGAATCAGTGGAAACAACAAGCGATTGCGCTTAGCGAAGGCTTGGAATCCTCATTAAATATCGTGGTGGTTTCAGAATTATTGCATACAGACTGGGCTGAATACATTGCACTGCTGGGAGAGCACTTTCCAACTTTAGAAATTAATATCTTCTCAGCACCACAAGAAGATGCGCTGAAAATGCTGATGAATCAGACGGCACAACTGGCATTGATGTTTGAACGTGAAATACTTGAAAGCCGTGAGCAATTTGTCGAATTTAAAAAAGAAGCCTTGGTTCCTGTTTCAGCTATTCATCACCCATTATCAGCACATAAACAAGTTACTTTTGAACAAATCCTACAATCCAGACAAATTGTCGTGGCAAGTCGTGATCGAACCATTAAACCCGAATTACTCTATTCTAAAAACTATTGGCGGACAGACAATCACCACTCAGCATGTGCTTTAATTTTAAAAGAACTGGGTTGGGGGGTACTTCCCTTAGAAATGTTTAATGAAAATCCAGAGCTCAAACATAAGTTAAAAATCTTAGATTTGCTCGATTTCACACCAAAATTTGAATATTTTGTCGACTTAGTCTGGAGTCGTGAGAGCAACTTAGGCTCAGCTGCTCGTTTTTTGATTAATTACATTCGAAATCAAAGAATTCATACAAAATAATAGGCCTTTCAGTACATTTTCCTGTTTTGCTCAAATCGCATTGTGTTATAAATAAATCACAAATATTTTAACTAAGAAATAATCGGTAATGACACAATCTGCATTAGATCAATTAAAACGCTTAACCACTATCGTTGCTGATACAGGTGATTTAAACGCAATTCAACAATTTCGCCCTTTGGATGCAACGACTAACCCTTCACTCATTACAGCAGCAGCACAACAGCCTGAAAGTCGTGAGCTAATTGAAGATGCCTATGCTCAAGCAAAAAAAGAAGGTTATGAATTAGATGCACTCGTCGAACGCACCATCGATATTCTCACCGTCAAATTGGGTGTCGAAATTTTAAATATTGTAGAAGGTCGTGTTTCAACAGAAGTGGATGCAGCCCTTTCCTATAATACCGAAGAAACCATTGCCAAGGCTAAAGAGCTACTTGCATTGTATAAAGAATATGGGATCGACCAAGACCGTATTTTGATCAAGATTGCCTCTACATGGGAAGGTATTCAGGCAGCGAAAGTACTTGAAGCAGAAGGTATTCATTGTAACTTAACCCTGCTTTTTGGTTTACACCAAGCCAAAGCCTGTGCAGATGCCAATGTTACTTTGATTTCTCCATTTGTCGGTCGTATTTTAGATTGGTTTAAAAAAGCTGAAAATGTAGAAAGCTATCCAATTGAGAAAGATCCAGGCGTATTGTCTGTTAAACAAATTTATCATTACTACAAGCAACATCAAATCAAAACTGAAGTGATGGGCGCAAGCTTCCGTAGCATTGACCAAGTTTTAGGTTTAGCAGGTTGCGACCTTTTAACCGTTGCACCGGGTCTGCTTGAAAAATTGAACAATGATCAACGTCATGTTCTTTCTCAACTCAGCTTAGACACTGATCAGACTGCTCAAGAACATCAAGAGATCTCTAAAGCAGAATTTAAACAACAATTGGAAGCTGATTTAATGGCATTCCAATTATTGCAAAGCGGGATTGACGGTTTTATCAAAGCGCGTGAACAACTTGCATTATTATTGCGTCAATCTTTTGGCCTAGATGCTGATTTTATTGACTAATCTATGTATTTAGAATGATTTATATAAATCTAAATTGTAGATGCGCTTTTGGTTAAAATTGCACTAAAATCGCTCACACTCTAAAGCCGAGTTTGTTATCATAAACACTCGGCTTTTTTATTTCGCTTTTCTTATACAGTGAGAATGTTGTGTTTGGTATTACCGATATTGTGACATATATACTAGGGACTATTTTTATCGTCATTTTACCCGGTCCTAACTCATTGTATGTGATGTCAATTGCCTCTCGATTTGGAATTAAAACGGGCTATATCGGTGCTTTAGGCGTATTTACAGGAGATTTAATCCTGATTCTCTGCACTGTTTTAGGTGCTGCCTCTCTACTACATGCCTTTCCTTGGTTATTTATCATTCTCAAAGTTGTTGGTGCAAGCTATCTGTCTTATCTCGGTATTCGTTTACTGATCGCAAGTATCAAAACTTGGCAGAGCAAACCACAAACGCTACAAACAAATACATCGAATACTGCATCTAACAAACAATTCCACCCATTTCGAACAGCGCTAACCATTAGCTTACTCAACCCAAAAGCAATTTTATTTTATCTCTCGTTCTTTGTTCAGTTTGTTGACCCTGATTACCCTTACCCTGCTTTAAGCTTTGCAGCACTTTCTGTGATTCTGCAAATCATCAGTATGGGTTATTTGACGATCTTAATCTTCTCAGGTGTTAAGCTCGCCACTTTTTTCAATACACGCTACAAAATTGCTGCGGGTTGTGTTGCTTGTGTAGGTTTACTGTTCTGTGCTTTTGGAATAAAGCTTGCTGTTTCAACGATGTAAGCTGATTTAGCTAAATAAATCTCCCGATTAAAAGCATTCTTTTGGATAAACTGCGCTTTCTATTCAAGGCAATATCTAATCTTTATCAATGGGTAATCTATAGTCAAACCGCATAATTATTCATACAAATGATTTGCATCAAGTCATTGAGCATAAATGAAGTTTATGTTTTGTATGAACTTTTAGAAACTGTTGGTTATTAATTCATTTTTTTAGTTTTTAATTCTAGATGGTGATCCTATCGTGGGGCGACATGGATGTCGCCGTTGGGCGGGGGTACAGGACATACCCCCGCTCAATAGAAGATTTGTGTCACTTTTCATCTCTGAAAAGTGAGGCATCGCCTACGCAAAGCTATTTAAACTTTGAATGTAAGGTGTGGCATTGCAAGCTTTTTATAATCAAATAATTTATTTTTCCATGTAATTGATTTGATTATAAATACTCATTAAGGGAAATTATATTCTTGTGTCAGCGTTTTTTGACAGCTTATCTATACATTGTTTTCAACTAAAACAGTTCTAGATTTAAAAAGCCAAATTCTCCCAAAATGAGAATTTATTCAATTTTATTTTTCCTTTTGCTATTTAATTCCAATTAACCCTATAAGCTTTAAAATGATCCATGTATGATGGTTGCATTTTCAACCATTCAATCAAATTTAAAAGCAAGGGATCATGCAAAAGTTACTCCAAGACTTCTCTATACCTGCTGTATTTGCAGGTTTCATTACCTTCTTAATTGGTATCAGTGTTTCGGCTGTACTCGTCATACAAGCGGCTCAATTACTTGGCGCAAACCCTGAACAAATTACCTCTTGGTTTTGGGCACTCGGTTTAGGTATAGGTCTTTCAGGATTAATTCTTTCTTGGAAATTCAAATATCCTGTTGCTACCTCATGGTCAACCGCTGCACTTGCACTCATCATTGCCACTGCCAGCGGCTACTCACTCTATGAAGCAATTGGTGCTTTCTTGGTGAGTGGTTTACTGACTGCCACGCTAGGCTTTTTAGGCATATTTGAAAAAATTATTTCGTATATTCCCCAGAGTTTGACCAGTGCCATGCTGGCAGGCGTATTACTCAAGTTTGGTATTGCTCTATTTGCCAGTATGCAAAACGACTGGGCATTTATTCTTAGCCTCTTGGCGGTTTATATCATCACTAAACGGCTATGGGCACGTTATTGTATTGTGATTACCGTGATCGCTGGAATCATCATTTGTCCATTTTTTATGGAGTTTCATGTTCCAACCTTACATTGGGGGTTGGCAAAACCAGTATGGATGACACCTGAGTTCACATGGTCTGCAATTCTCGGATTGGCACTGCCTTTATTTGTAATCAATATGGCATCTCAGTATTTACCAGGGATTGCGATGATTAAAAGTTATGGCTATAAACCCCATGTTAACCAACTTATTGGTTGGACAGGTACAGCGCAGACTTTGCTTGCACCATTTGGCTGTTATACCGTGAATATTGCTGCAATCAGTGCTGCAGTCAGTCTGGATGACCAAGTTCACCCAGACCCTGCGAAGCGCTATATTGCTGGCATGAGCTGTGGTTTCTTTTATATTTTGATGGGGCTATTTGCGGCAACATTGACAAGTCTATTGATGTCTTTTCCACATCTTTTTATTGTGGCATTAGCGGGGATCGCCTTGTTTGGTACGATTAGCCATAATATTGCGATTGCATTTCATGAAGTCAAAGATCGTGAAGCCGCACTGCTCACCTTCTTATTCAGTGCATCAGGTGTTCAGTTTTTTGGGATTGGTTCCGCTTTTTGGGGACTCCTATTTGGATTCGCTGTTTCGTTTATTTTAAACTTTAAACTTAAAAAATAGCATTCTGATCAATAAGATGAATGGAGGCTCATTCATCTTATTTTAAATTTTCAATCGTCGAATCAAAGCAAATCGAGAAGCGATAGACAAAAAAAAGCTTACCCTAGGATGGGTAAGCTAGAAAGCTTGAAACAACAATAGAAACTACAGCGAGAATCTGGAAGCTATCTTAGCGATTGGTTAATATTTAAACCAATACTTAAAAACAATTATTGGATATTTCTCAACCGAAAACACCCCCTAAAAGAACCACATTTTCAGCAAATAAAGTGAGAAAAATCTCATTTTCAAAGATAAAAAAACAATAAATCATCGAGCATAATTCATTCATTAGACCAAAGTCTAAAGATTAAATTTCAGGGTAGCTACCAGTGCCTTCAGGCCAAGGAGTAAGCAACTCAAATCCTGTATCTGTGACAGCAACCATATGCTCCCATTGTGCTGACAGAGACTTATCCGCAGTAACCACAGTCCAGCCATCTTTCAGCTCTTTGACACTGGATTTCCCCGCATTAATCATTGGTTCAATGGTAAAAACCATACCCTTTTTAAGCACTAAGCCCTGTCCGGGTTGACCATAATGTAATACGTTAGGTTGCTCATGATAAATCTTACCAATCCCATGACCACAATATTCACGAACGATCGTATAACCTTCACGTTGCCCAACTTGTTGGATTGCATGACCAATATCCCCGAGTGTTGCACCGGGTTTGACCATATGAATCCCAGCCACCATTGCCTCATAAGTCGTTTCAACCAGTCTTTTCGCTTCAGGTTTAACTGTACCCACATAGTACATACGGCTGGTATCACCAAAATAACCATCTTTGATAATCGCAACATCTATATTGATAATATCGCCATCATTTAAAACCTTGTGTTTTGATGGGATACCGTGACAGACCACTTCATTTGGAGAAATACAGGTGGTTTTGGTATAACCATAATATCCAATATTTGCAGGGATCACTTTCAGCGTATTGACAATAAAATCATTGCAAATATCGTCTAAATACTCAGTCGTCACGCCCGGCTTCACATATTCACCAATCATTGCTAAAACTTGAGCAGCTAAACGCCCCGACACTCTTAATTTTTCAAGGTCTTGTTCGGTTTTAATGGTGACTGTAGAAGCTTTCATTGGATCTGTCCGCAAAAGTGAAAAAATATTATATGCCTTTTCAATACGTTTAGGGCAATTTACCGCCTATCTTATTCAATAAAAATGCAAAATCAAGCACATAAATTTTAGAATAAGTATAATCTTTCCATATGATGATTTTATCTATTCTATATTTTTTGAAAATTTTGATTTTTTCAATTTTTGAAAATTAACTGTGAATCATCCACATAAATATAATCAATATGACTAATTGGTTAAAATTTATAAAAAACGGGAATATTATCCATAAAATAAAATACAAAAAATAAGCTATTTCTACTAAAATCGCTGTTTTGCTTTTTCAACCACAGTTTATGACTAATCTCCGTACAAAGGATATTATTGCTTTAGGCTTTATGACCTTTGCCTTATTTATTGGGGCAGGCAATATTATTTTTCCACCCATTGTTGCTCAACAAGCCGGTGAACATGTATGGCTCGCAGCGCTAGGTTTTCTAGTCACAGCTGTAGGCTTACCTGTTATTACCATTATGGCACTTTCTAAAACTGAAGGTTCTATTGCGATTTTAAGCTCGCCTTTAGGTAAAGTCGCAAGCTTAGTACTGACTGTAGTGTGTTATCTCTCGGTTGGGCCATTATTTGCTACACCTCGTACTGCAACTGTTTCTTATGAAATTGGTTTTTCCTCATACTTTGGAAATGGTGGTACAGCATTATTTATTTATAGTGTTATCTATTTTGCATTTGTAACTTTAGTTTCTCTTTATCCAAATAAATTATTGGATACAGTGGGTCATATTCTTGCGCCGCTAAAAATTATTGCACTGGCAATTTTAGGTATTGCAGCATTTCTGATCCCGACTGGTTCAATTTCTCCTGCGATCAACAATTACGCTACCAGCCCTGTTTCTGAAGGTTTTGTAAATGGTTATTTAACCATGGACACTTTAGGCGCTTTGGTTTTCGGTATTGTGATTATTCATGCAATCCACTCTCGTGGTGTCACAGATAAAAAGCTCGTAACCAAATATGCCATTATTGCAAGTTTGATTTCTGGTGTAGGTTTAACGCTGGTTTATCTCAGCTTATTTAAACTTGGTTTAGGCAGTCATGATGCTGCTCCAAATGCTGAAAATGGCGCAGTGATCCTGCATGCTTATGTTCAACATGCTTTTGGTGACTTAGGCTCTTTATTCCTGACAGCTTTGATTTTTATTGCATGTATGGTTACTGCGATTGGTTTAACCTGCGCATGTGCTGAATACTTCTCTGAACTGACAAAAATTCCATATAAAGTTTTAGTGGTTATTTTGGTGTTGTTTTCATTGGTGATTTCAAATCTAGGTTTAACCAAACTGATTGCTTTTTCAGTTCCCGTACTCAGTGCAATTTACCCACCAGCAATTGTGGTCATTCTATTGAGCTTCTTTTGGGGTAAATTCAATAACCCAACCACGGTTATCGCACCTGTTACTGGCGTTGCATTTTTATTTGGTCTTATTGAAGGAATTAAAGTCACAAGCTTTAAAGACAGCTTACCTTTGATGATTCAAAACTTACCGTTAAATGAACAGAATCTTGCATGGGTGATCCCATCATTGATCGTGTTAATCATCTGTGTCGTAATTGATAAAGTTAAAAAATAAAGCTTTTTAATTATCATCCTTAAAATTTGATTTTACCCAAATCTTATTTTAACAGTGATCAATAATTGTCATGTTTACCCCACAGGCCGTTATTGTTTGCGACACAATTTTTAAAGCGTTGTTTGAT
This sequence comes from Acinetobacter sp. 1125_18A, assembly GCF_052824985.1. Taxonomy (NCBI): domain Bacteria; kingdom Pseudomonadati; phylum Pseudomonadota; class Gammaproteobacteria; order Moraxellales; family Moraxellaceae; genus Acinetobacter; species Acinetobacter sp. 1125_18A. The sequence continues at coordinate 33,893 of NZ_VTDG01000011.1, read as the reverse complement.
CCATCTTAGTGCTTCAAACATGTGATCAATGCACCTGAATAGATCAAATCAAGCTTTGCTCTACGTATAAAAAACATTTGGCTAAAAATACTAAAACTTAATTTTAATTCAACAAAGATAAATTCAGTCGCGTTGTTGCTTTTTTTGAATGAGTGAACCGTTCTCCATGCCAAAATTGAATTATTTTGAAAAAATAGTCATTTTTTTCGATTTTTGCATAAATATTGCATAATTTTTATCAACTTTAGTCGAAAATACTTTCAAGACCTATTCAGTTATTGTATTTTATTTTGATAACTAGCTCACACTACTTCAACAACAATTACATCATTTATCAAAAAAATTACTTATATTTTCATTTTTTATAAAATAATCATCACTTGTAATAAATATGTCATAATTATTTTGAATAATAGAGCTATTTGCTCTTGAAATAATAATTAGATATGGTACAACTGAATAAACCAATCCAGACTAAAACAATGTGGTTTTTGTCGAGCAGACAGGAGGAATGGGGATGTTATCAATACATTTCAATAAGCAAGTCTTCATTAATTCTTTGAAGACAAATACAAAACTGGTCATCTATCTAAGTACAACACTTGCACTTTTAGTGACTCTGTTTATTCATGGACTCATTCAAGGCAATTTAAAACCTGAATTTTTTGCCTATGCATTAGTCGTTTCTGCTGCCTTCTATGTTTGGGATGTAGTCGATCATAAATCTCGTAAACTCGCGAAGATTACAGAATAAAAGATGGATGCCATGCATCCATCTTAAATAAGAAAATCATAAAAATTTAAGTATTAAAACAAAGTATTAAACATTCCTAGTAATAATCCTCCAGTCGCAACAATCTCCCCGAGTACCAATAACAGCATTGCTATACGTAACAATATTTTCGGTAAGTGCATTGTTCCTAATTGGTGTGGTTCTTTGAATTGATTTGTCGTATCTTTTAAAAAACCATGCAAAACATAACTGGCAATTGAAAAGCTAAAAAAGAATAAATTAATCAAGACAAATATTAAATTTGTGGTTTCTGTCCAGCTTGAACAATAGGCCATCACCGCTAAAATCAAAGTGGCTGGAGCATAAAGCAAGCTACTGCGATGTGCGATATCGACATAATAATGAGCTCGAGCCGTTTCTGATCGACTAATTTGGTAATATTTCCAAACCCCTGTTAGCATACCCACCCATAGATAAATCCCACTAAATATTAAAGCTAACTTTACCGACAAACTTAAACTCACTAAATCCATTTAAAACATCCTAATTCCAACAGCTTAAAATATTTATATTACCTTTGACTCATAAGTCATACTTTCATCAAGTTTCTTTTTAGAACTTATGTAAAGTAATCATTAAAGCATCCCCCATTGAATTGTTATGAATACATTTGAAAATTTAACCATAACTTGTGCAGATAGCTATAGCTTAACTGCACGTTTTTATCCGGCAAAACAATCAACCCATCAATTGCCTATTTTGGTTTGTCCTGCAACAGGTATTACCCAAGGTTTTTATCATCATTTTATAGAATGGCTTGCCCAACAAGGTTTAGATGTACTAGTCTTCGATTTTCGTGGTATAGGTGAGTCTTTACATGGTCCTATTCGTCAGTCCACTGCAAGTATCCAAGACTGGGGACAACTGGATATTCCTGCTGCTATTGAAACATTGCTGAATAAAACAGGTAAAGAACAAGTCATACTCTTAGGTCATAGTGCTGGGGGACAATTACTAGGCATTGTTTCTAATTACAAGAAAGTGGCACAAGTAATTGCAATTTCAGGCTCTACAGGACATGTAAAAGGACTTAAAGGGCGAACCAAACGTATGGCGCCTGTCATGTTTAAAATGATCTTCCCTGTTTCAAGCTTAGTCAAAGGCTATGGCGCAACCAAGTTTTTAGGCATGGGAGAAAATTTACCCAAAAATGTTGCAAAACAATGGGCTGAATTTTGCAGTAAACCCGGTTATGTGATGAACGCTATAGGTAAAACGATTTTCGAGGACTATCACAACGAAATTCAATGCCCAATTACAGTGTATTGGTCATCGGATGATGAGATCGCTACAGAAGCCAATGTCAAAGACTTACTTCGCTTGTATCCAAAAGCCACCACAGAAATGATAGAGCTTAAACCGAAAGATACAGGCCATAAAGCCATTGGTCATATGTTAATGTTTAAGAAGTCACATCAAAATTTATGGCCAACAATGGCACAAAATATTTTAAATTAATTTTTAGTTTTAAGTACTTAGATAAGTAATCCTATCTAAGTGCTCTTTTTATTCAAAAAAAATGCCTCATTAATGAGGCATTTTTTTAGTTTTTTATATCTGCTTGCGATTTAATCGTAAAACAGTTACGAAAATTGCTCTGGACGGGTAATTTTTACCGTCTTGATCCGATTTTCATCCATTTCGATGACTTCAAACCAAATGCCCTCTTGTTCAATCTGAGTGCCTACTTTTGCTTCGCCTTGAGTCTTGTCTAAAATCAAACCTGCTACGCTAAAGTAACCTGAGTCTTCTTGAACTAGATCCAACATGCCAAGTTCCAGCTCAAGCTGATACAAGTCAAGCATACCTGATGCTTTCCACGTTGTATCATTCAGTTTGATCAACTCTAACTGTTCATCTGCATCTGGGAATTCACCCGCAATTGCTTCAAACACATCCAACGGAGAAATCAAACCTTGGATATTACCAAATTCGTTACTCACCAAGACCAAAGAACCCTTAGACGTTCTTAAAGTATGAATAGCATCAATCACTTTCATTTTTTCAAAAATAAAAATCGGACGACTACGTTTAAGCAAGGCTTGTAATTGCTCTGGTTCATCCAATACATCAATTAACTCTTTAGCACGTACAACCGTAACCACTTTATCCAATTGTCCGCGACATACCGGGAATAAACTATGTGGTACAGCCAAGATTTGCTGACGAATACTTTCCGCATCATCTTCAAGATTGATCCACGAAATTTGATTTCTTGGCGTCATAATTGAGGCAACTGAGCGTTCAGCAAGTGTCAATACACCACCAACCATATAGCGTTCTTCATCACCAAAGGCTTTTTGAGCAGCTAAAGCTTCAGGGCTTTGTAATAAATCTGCATCCAGCTTACTTCCCATCAATTTTAAGATTGAGTCTGCGGTACGATGACGCAACGGCGTTTTCGACTGATGCTTTTCAACATTACGGCTGGAAAATTGGTTAAAAGCTTCAATTAAAATTGCCACACCAATACCCGAGTAAATATAGCCTTTCGGAATATGGAAACCAAAACCTTCAGCGATTAAACTCACACCAATCAACAATAAGAAACTTAAACATAGAATCACGACTGTCGGATGCTTATTGACAAATGCTGTTAACGGTTTAGAAGCAATCAACATCACAACCACAGCAATCGTTACAGCGGCCATCATCACATAGATATTGTCGACCATACCAATCGCGGTAATCACCGAATCAAGAGAGAATACTGCGTCTAAAACGATGATTTGCGCCACAACTGCCCAGAAGCTTGCATAAACAACTGCACCTGAACTTTTAACCTCAGGTTTGCCTTCCATTTTTTCATGTAGTTCAGTGACGGCTTTATAGACGAGGAACAGTCCACCGAATAATAAAATTAAGTCTCGACCTGAGAAAGACAACCCGCCAAAAGCGATTAAAGGCTTGGTTAATGTGACCAGCCACGAAATAATAGACAGCAAACCTAAACGCATAATTAGGGCTAAAGATAAGCCAATAATACGTGCTTTGTCTCGTTGTTCAGGAGGAAGTTTATCTGCAAGAATGGCGATAAAGACCAGGTTATCAATACCCAGTACAATTTCTAAAACAATTAGGGTTAAAAGACCAACCCAAATTCCAGGGTCTAATAAAAATTCCATTATTAGAGCTCCTGCTTATTATTATCAATATATAAGAAGAAAAATAAATTTGACCTACACGACGACGGATCCATGAATGAAACCTTTTCAACTAAATTAGATTAATTATGCACAATATCTTGCAGTTGTAATTAATTTTCACAAAAATTTTACATTTATTTAAGATTTTTCTTATGAATAACCTTGCGATACGGGTGAATTGTAAGTAATCCCTGCCTCGCATGATCAATTCGATGCTTTACAGATGCCGATTCATCTTATTCAAATTATTTTTCACTCAATCTAACAAAAATGTCATTAGCTTTTTTCAATATAAATTGTGTATAACTATAGTTATTAAATGCTATTTACCTTCTAACGGTATAAACCGCTTTAATTTAATTAATGATTTTCAATCGGATATATGGGCATTTAGGGAGGAAATACTTAGATTTATTCCCATTATGACGTAATCAAACCTAATTATTAACAGTAAAGCCAAGTTGATTTTTCTTATTTTTCAGTTAAAATAACATAAGATGTTAATTTTTTTAACTAATAAGCTTGCTTTTAACAACATCTTCTTGGTAATTTTCATACTTAAGCAAGCTGAAATATACGTAGGAGGAGCCACTATGACACAGGGACATTCAATGACTTTCAATAAAATCAACCTTTGCGGTTGTTTTGAAACTTTCGATTCCACACTAACAACTAGAGAATGAACTCTGTTCATTCTAAATTGCATGAAGAAGCGACTAAATTTACGCAAGGTATTACTACTTTTTATCTAATTTAAGACAGTTATACAATGCCTTTACTGAATACTTTAACTTAAGTTTGGTTCAAGCAAAATTTACATTTCGTCGATTTTACTTGTTTTTTTCATTAAGTGATCTATCACATATTGATTCAAGTATTCAAAGTAAAATATGATTACCGCTTAATATATGGCAATAATTACAAAAAACAGGGACCTCTAAATGACTAAAAAATATGCAAAATTTTTACCTGCAGCTGAAAATTTTAATATCGAAAATTTCCCATACTACTGGATCAGTCAAGTTCATTCTCAGTATGTTTTAAATTTAGATCACGTACTTAAAAAGTATGGGGTAGACAACTCTAGACGACGATTATTAGTTGCTTTAGAAGCCAAACCAGATGCAAGTGTTTCTGAGCTTTCGGAAATGATCGTTTCAAAAATGTCGACGACGACTAAAATTGTTTATCGCTTAAAAGAGGAAGGCTTTGTGGATACCTACTCTTGTGAACATGATGCACGTATTACACGAGTACATTTAACAGAAGCTGGTCAACAAATGACGCTAAAAATTAACGATTTAATGAGTGTTGTACTTGAACAGTCATTTGACGGTTTAACACCACTACAAATTGAAAAAACCATGGAAAATTTAAAAATCATCTTTAAGAATCTTGCACATTAATCCTTAAGATTCTTCATCAAAGATGTTCAACTGTGGCGAGTTTTTGTTATTTGATACTTTGGGGCAATAAAAACACTCAAACTCCGCCACAGGGAAACCCTCAATAAAACTCGAAATATTGGGCTGTTGTAAGCCCAACCACTCATCAAGTCGATGATGTGGAATGACTACCACCGAACGCTTATCTGTTCGAGGTTCATGGAATTCACTCATCATCGGATGGGGGTGGGCGTCCATACTGATCATGGTAGCTGAACGAACAACTTCACCGGTTTTTAATCGGGTAATCTCATACAATGCCGCAATATAAAAAGCTTGGCCATCTTTACGCCTTACCCCCCAACGCTGTGGTCGGCCATTGATGTATTTGGATTCATAGAACTCTGTCACGGGGATCACGCCAAATTGGCACTTGCTAAAAGCCTCTACAAAACTGCGCTTTTCCATCAGCGTTTCATTTCTTGCATTATAAGTATGTTTTGCTGCTTCTTTATCCTCAGCCCATTTTGGCACTAAACCAAAGTTGACTAAACGCCATTCAATCCCTTGATTAGATTTAAATAACAACGGCGTTTGAAAGCTTGGAAATATTTCATCTTCATACGAGAAAGGTATCGCGGGTAAGCCAAGCTGCTGAACTTGTATTAAGCTGATCGGTTTAAAATTAGCACACATAATAATAAGATTTTAAATGATTAATTTATAATTGTGGAATCTATCTATCGCCGCTATCCATTGATAAGAACCTTAGACATTGATAAAAAGTTGAGACAGCTCGCAATTTAAATTGAGGATAAACCGAAATTTATCCTCTTTGTTTTTATCCAAAAATCTTTTTTACCTTGGCACTTAAACCGTGGAAAAACTTATGTTTTGCATTGGCTTTTTCGCTGGTCAAAAAGTTAATTTGAATAGATTGACGTTGCCCTTCATAAGGAATATAGCCATGCCAACCATTGTCAGTCACTTTAAATGCAACCAGTGAGCCTGGTCCTGCATTGATTTCAGTCACATAGTTATTGATGTCTTTATCGTCATTGAGGATACGTAAACGTCCATTTGGTGCATCCCAAGATTCATTTAAATAGATCAAAACCGTCAACAATTTGCTTTTTGAATCACTATGAATCCGCCCATCTTTTTGACGAGAGTAGCCACGTAAAGTAATCATCATCGGATGTTCCATCACATTGACATCAAATTTATCTGTTAAAATTTGACGAAATTCTGGTGTATCCAATGATTTTAGAAAGCGATCAAAATTAGGCTTAATTTCTACATCTTCGATGTTAAAGCTTCCGCCCTGTTCAATTTTAGGAAAGTCTTGGATTACTGCCTGGACTTCACTGTCAGCCAAAGCATTTTCAACCACAAAATACGGATAAGGCGTACTTGCAACTTCAGCATTTTTCAGCGCATCTAATTTCAGAATTGATGTCATTTATAATTCAGCTTAATGATTAATTCCCTTAAATTGTATCAGAGATTTTATATTATTGGCTTAAAACTCAAAGTCGGGTCTACAAATTTTATATATGAAAGCAAAGCAACATTTAAAATAAACCATAAAAATAATAAAGCCTCCGAAGAGGCTTTATTGATAAGCTAATAGGATAAATTAGACGATAAAATTAATCGCCTGTATAGCCTTTTAACTTTAAGCGATACGCATGCAATAATGGCTCAGTATAACCAGACGGCTGTTCACCACCTTTGAATACTAAATCATAAGCAGCTTTATATGCATAACCGTCAAAACCAGGCGCCATGTTGCTATATTCAGGATCGTTGGCATTTTGCTCATCAACAATCTTCGCCATACGCTGCATAACTTCTTCAACTTGCGCTTTAGTCACAATACCATGACGCAACCAGTTCGCAACGTGTTGAGAAGAAATACGTAACGTTGCACGGTCTTCCATTAAACCGACATTGTTAATGTCTGGCACTTTAGAACAACCCACACCTAAATCAACCCAACGAACAACATAACCCAAGATACCTTGAAGGTTATTTTCAAGCTCTTTGGTCTTCTCTTCTTCAGTCCAGTTTGTATCTGTCGCTAAAGGCGGTGTCAACAAGTCATCTAACGGAAGCGCTTCAGTTTTCAATAACTCTTGTTGGCGTGCTGAAACATTACATTGATGATAATGAATCGCGTGAATCACAGCACCTGATGGTGAAGGAACCCATGCACAGCTCGCACCCGCTTCAGGATGTTCAATTTTGGTTTTATACATGTCTAAAAGCATGTCAGGTTTAGGCCACATACCTTTACCAATCTGTGCTTTACCACGTAAACCTGCTTGTAGACCTACCATCACATTACGGTTTTCATAAGCTGGGAACCAAATTTGGCTTTTCACTTCGCCTTTACGAACGAAAGGACCTGCTTCCATAAAGGTATGAATTTCATCACCTGTACGGTCCATGAAACCAGTATTGATGAAAATAGTACGGTCTTTCGCTTGTGCAATACAGTTTTTCAAGTTTACAGATGTACGGCGTTCTTCATCCATAATCCCGATTTTCAAAGTTTTCGCTGGTAAGCCAAGTGCTTGTTCAGAACGTTCAAACAATTCAACAGCAAATGCAACTTCTTCTGGACCATGCATTTTTGGTTTAACGATATACATTGACCCTTTACGAGAGTTTTTGTTTTCGTTTTGACCTTTGATGTCTGCGAAAGTCAATAATGGTGTAATTAAAGCATCCATAATACCTTCGTAGATTTCAGCACCATCTACAAGGATCGCAGGGTTCGTCATTAAATGACCAACGTTACGAAGAAGCATCAATGAACGACCATGAAGTGTTGTTTCACCACCGATCAAGTTCTTATGTGTACGATCTTTATTCAATGTACGCGTCACGGTTTTACCGTTCTTCTCAATTGATTCTTCAAGCGTACCTTTCATTAGACCTAACCAGTTACGGTAGCCTTCTACTTTCTCTTCTGCATCTACAGCAGCAATCGAATCTTCTAAATCTTGAATCGTAGTAACAGCCGCTTCTAAAACAAGATCTTTAACACCAGCCGCATCAGTTTTACCCACTGGGCTATTTGCATCAATTTCAATAACAACATGTAAGCCGTTATTTAAAAGTACAATTTCAACGGGTGCAGATTCGTCGCCATTAAAACCGACAAATTGTGATTCTTTCGCCAAAGTCGAGGTTGAACCATCTTTAAGAGTTACAACAAGTTTTTTGCCTTCAACAGCATATTTTGTTGCATCTGCATGTGAACCCTTTGCCAATGGGAATGTTTCATTTAAGAAATTCTTAGCAAATGCGATAACTTTATTGCCACGAACTGGGTTATAGCCTTTACCTTTTTCCGCGCCACCTTCTTCAGAGATCACGTCAAAACCGTAAAGCGCATCGTATAAAGAACCCCAACGTGCATTTGCCGCATTTAAGCAATAACGTGCATTACGCACAGGTACCACCAATTGCGAACCAGCCAATAATGCGATTTCTTCATCAACATTTTCTGTACTGATTTGAAAATCTTCTACTTCTGGTAATAAGTAGCCAATTTCTTTAAGGAAAGCTTTATAAGCTTGGAGTTCAAATTTATTGTTGCGGTGCCATTCATCAATTTTAGCCTGAATCTCGTCACGCTTCGCTAAAAGCGCCTTATTCTTAGGGCTAAGATCGACAACAACTTGCTCAAAGTTTTTCCAGTATGTTTCACTATCTAAACCAGAACCTGGTAGTGCTTCATTTTCGATGAAATCGTAAAGTTCTTTAGCAATCGCTAACTTGCCTTTTTGAATACGTGCAGTCATTGTCTTTCCTGATATTGCTACTTTTTATAACAAGAGTTTCTAGTATACCGATTTAAACCATGCTGAATAGTATTATCACATTGCTAAATAGTGATCATTTTAATTAAAAAAAATAGCTATATTAACTTAAAAAATAATGATCAAAAATACAGCAACACCAACAACTAAATCATCAACTTAAATCGCTTTTTAACAGTGTATAAATTTTTTAAAATGTCTGAATTAGACCAAAGTGCTGAATCAACCCTAATTTCCCCATTTTTTTATACACTTTTATTCCTTGAGCAAAGATTAAGCCATGAATAGCGCTAAATGTCGATAAAACCAATCCATAATTCTGTGTAAAGAATTGTTCGATTCACTTATATTTTTTTCTGTTTGTTCAAACCTGATCTTATTGTTTCAATTTAGATGATTTGAATCTTTAGCAACAAGATGGAATCGCATAATTTTTTTTAAACCACTTATGCTTTTTTACATTATTTAATCATAGGCTTCTACCTATTGTCTGGCGACAAGCAGGGATAACGCACTGCACATAAAAAACCTGTTTAAAATTTACATTCTAAACAGGTTTCTGGAATAGCAAGGTCTAAGCTAAATAAGCAATAGACCTCAGCTTAAAACAAAATGTTTCACTTAGTTAAAAGTTTTAAAACGTGTTGCATCATCAATAAATGTTTTTTCGCCCGCTGGTGCTTCGATTGAACCAAATACTAATTGTGCGCGAAGTTTCCAGTCAGCAGGTACATCAAATGTTGCCGCCACTTCTTCATCTACGATTGGATTATAATGTTGTAAAGATGCACCAATACCCGCTTCAGCCAATGCAGTCCAAGTTGCAAATTGTGCAATACCTGTTGAATGCTCAGACCATACTGGGAAATTGTCTGCATATAATGGGAATTGTTCTTGTAAAGCTTTGATCACACTTAAATCTTCATAAAACAACACTGAACCAGCACCAGCGATAAAGCTGTTAATTTTACCCGAAGTTCCTTCAAATGCTTCAGCTGGAACGATTTTACGTAAAGTTTCTAAAACGATTGTCCAGAATTTAACATGTGAGTCACCAAATAAAATCACAGCACGAGAAGACTGTGAGTTAAATGAAGATGGGCTATGCTTGATTGCATCTTTGATGATTTCTTCAATTTTCGCTTGGTCTAAGCTTAAATCTCTACCAATTGCATAAATTGTACGGCGTTGTTTGATTTGATTTAAAAATGACATGGTGTTAATCCTTCTATGACCAAATGGGTCGTGTTATTCAACATGGTTTGAGTGTATTGCATCATTCTTAGTTTCGTCATGCTTATATACATAACAATGTGTTCTATATTTAGAACAATATGTGAAATTGGGAATTTTTAAATGCTACCGTGTTTATGTGGTTCCCTTTTAAATTGCAATTAAAGTATTTATTAATCAAACAATTCAATTAAAATTTACCATTAAACTCACCCTATTGCTTTGAGCTTTACAACAATAAGAATATGGCAAATATCCTATATACTTTTCATTGCTTGTTTTGTGGTAAAAATATTGCAAATCTGGACAGATGATTCTAGACATCGCATTAAAGTACAACTTGATGACATTCTTATGATGTCTTCTTTCAATAACGTACCACCATCAATCACAATCTTAGAAAATAAAAAACTCCGCATAAAGCGGAGTCTCATTTAAGATAAATAGTTATCTAAATTACTTATCTGTTTCAAACAGTGCAGCGACAAATGATTTTGCAGAGAATGGACGTAAATCATCAATCTTCTCACCCACACCAATATATCTAATTGGTACATGAGTACGACTGGCAATATTAAACAACACACCACCCTTTGCCGTTCCATCTAATTTGGTAATGGTTAAACCTGTTAAGCCTACAGCTTCGTCAAACATTTCAACTTGGTTAATCGCGTTTTGACCAGTACCAGCATCCACCACCAACATCACTTCATGTGGCGCAGTTGCATCAATTTTTTGCATCACACGTTTTACTTTAGTCAACTCAGACATTAAGTTACTTTTGTTATGCAAACGCCCTGCTGTATCAGCAATTAAAACGTCCACACCTTTGGCACGTGCACTTTCAAAGGCATCAAAAATGACTGAAGCACTATCTGCACCATGACCTTGAGCCACGACAGCAATATTGTTACGTTCACCCCAGATTTGAAGTTGTTCAGTTGCCGCTGCACGGAAGGTATCTCCTGCTGCAAGCATGACTTTCTTACCTTCACCCTGTAAACGTTTGGCTAATTTACCAATCGTGGTGGTTTTACCCACACCATTTACCCCCACCACCAAAATCACAAATGGATTTTTATTGGGATCGATATGCAATGGTTTTACCCGAGGTGCAAGTAAAGCAACCAGTTCTTCTTGTAGCGCTTTATACAATGAATGTGAGTAAATCAAATCACCACGTTCTGTACGCTCAGTCAAATTCGCAATAATGGTTTTAGTCGCCTCTACCCCGATATCAGCAACCAAAAGTTGCTCTTCTACTTCTTCGAGCAACTCATCATCAATTTCTTTACCACCAATCAGGATATTGACCATACCATCGGCAAGGCTTTTACGTGATTTGGTCAAACCTTCTTTCATGCGGCTAAAAAAGCCACCTTTAGATTTTTCATCTGCCGATTCAATCTGTGCATCTTGGCTCTCAGTTTGAATAGGTTCCGTTTTAGGTGTTTCTACATTATTTTCAATAATAGGCACATTGACGGCTGGTAAACTAGGTAATGTGACATCGTCATCCCCGATATCCGCATCAATCAAGAATTTATTTTGCTGTTCTTGCATGCCGATTCCTTGAAAAGCATAGCGTTAAAAAAGAATGAGTTTAGCATAGATTGCATCATTTTTAGCGTTAAAGCAGCGATAAAACAAGCAAACCAAAATGCAACATTCCAGCCTTGCTTTAAATCATTAATTTTTTAAGAATAGTTCTAAATTTAAAATAAATTTTTGGGTTATCTGTGTATATTCTGAAATCTAAATTCTTAAATCTTCTTAGACAATCCAAAGTTATCCTTGCGCCACTTTTATTTTTATCTTTTAACACGGTAAATACGCAACTTCAGGCAGCACCTCAAAGCCAACTTTCTAGGACCACCTTTGAAACCACACTGAAAAATGGTTTAAAAGTGATTATCCGTGAAGATCATCGTTCACCAATTGTTATGACCCAAATCTGGTACGGCGTGGGAAGTAGTGATGAGTCAGGTAATGTACTGGGTATTTCGCATGTGCTTGAACATATGATGTTTAAAGGAACCAAAAAAGTTCCTGATGATGAGTTTGCGCGTTTGAGTCGAATTTATGGTGGCCGCACCAACGCTGCCACATATACAAATTACACAAACTATTATCAGCTTTACCCCAAGAAGTATTTTCCATTGGCTTTGGAACTTGAAGCAGACCGTATGACAAATCTGGTCCTCAAACAACAAGACTTTGATCCTGAAATCAAAGTGGTTATGGAGGAAAGACGACAACGGACAGATGATAATCCACGAAATCTAGCCTACGAACGTTTTAAATGGATCGCCTATCCAACCAGTCACCATCGTCAACCGGTGATTGGCTTTATGAAAAACCTACAGAATATTCGTCTGGATGATCTTAAACATTGGTATCAAACTTGGTACACCCCCAATAATGCGACCTTGGTCATCGTGGGAGATGTCAATGCAGAACAAGCACTTAAACAGGTTGAAAAATATTTTGCGGCAATTCCCAAAAAGGAACTTCCTGACCGTAATGATGTTTTAGAGTTTGATCGAATGGGTTATCGACACATGGAAGTGCAGTTGCCAGTACAAGTCCCCAACTTGTTTATGGCTTGGAATGTCAAATCCATTGCTACAGCAAAAAACCCACAAGATGCCTACGCCCTGACCATTATCCAGTCCTTACTGGATGGCGGAATCTCCGCTCGCTTACAAGACCGTCTGATTCGAGATAAAAAAGTGCTGACCGCAATCAGTGTCAGTTATGACCCCTATAATCGCGGCGACAGTTTATTTATGATCTCCGCGATCCCAAGTGATGATGTTTCTCTGGATGAGGCACAAAAAGCGATTGAAAAAGAGATGAATTTATTTAAAACAGAATTGGTCAATCAAGCTGAACTCGATCGTGTCAAAAACAACTTCGTTTCAAATTTAATCTATAGTCAGGATGATATTGGTGGACAAGCCAATATGATTGGGAATTTGGAAGTAAACGGCCTAAGTTTTCGTTTAATGGATGAATTACCCAAACATTATGACAAAGTGACACCACAAGATTTACAACGAATTGCCAATATTTATTTTGTCAAAGCCAATCTGAGTAGTTTGTATTTAATGCCTGAAAGTACAAAAGAATAAAAAAGGATCTCTCATGAATTTTAATCCATTCTCGACCTATTCGATAAAAATACCCTTGTTTGTGTTCATCAGCTTACTCTACTCCCCCCTTAACCATGCAGAGGTTGAGTTAGACAATCATGATGAAACCGATGCTGTTATAGATGATTCAGCACTTAAAGCAAATTTGACCTTACAAAGCTTAAAAAATTTAGATAAACATCAACAATACCAAGCGCCCTTTGTTCAAGACCTCTCCAACAACCAAAAAGTCAGAACACTGTTTGTTTCAGCCACCGACCTGCCTATTGTGGATATTCAACTCACCTTTAATGCAGGTTCGTCACAGGATGAAGCACTAGGAAAAGGTCTGTATGGTATGGCAAATATGGCAGCCAAACTCATCACTGAAGGCACAGATCAATACACAGCAAAAGAAATCGCGTCCACATTTGAAGGATTAGGCGCTCAATTTAGCGTTACCGCGTACCGTGATATGTTTGTCGTCCGACTCCGGGTCTTGTCAGATCCTGAAAAATTAAACCCTGCTATCAATACCATGTTGCATGTGCTGAATCATGCACAATTTAATCCATCGGGTTTAAATCTTGTGCTAAATAATACCAAGGTTGGGCAAAAGCAAATCCAAGAAAATCCAAGTCGGATTATGAATATTCGCTTTTATCGTGCGTTATATGGACAACATCCTTATGCCGAACCGACTGTGGGGACCAATGGGAGCCTTAAAAAAATTACCCCAGAACTACTTAGGGCTTATCGACAGAAACTGCTTGTTGCCCAAAACATGAATATTGCGATTACTGGTAATTTAACTGCAGCCGATGCAACCCAACTGGCCAATTTAATCAGTCAAAATCTAACCCAAGGTGAAGCTGCACAAGCACTTCCTGAACCACAAGATCAAAGTGATTTTAATATCCATTACATTCCGTTTAACTCAACGCAAGCCAACGTGATGATGGGACACTTGGCTATTCAGCGCAGTGATCCTGATCGTGTTGCATTAGAAGTCGCTAATCAAATGTTTGGCGGAAGCGGATTTAATTCCATTTTAATGAAAGAACTTCGGGTTAAACGAGGTTATACCTATGGAGCGTATAGTAATTTGACCTCCACATTGGCTCAGGGTTTTTTCAGTTTGAGTTATTCCACTGAACAAAATCAATTGATGGACAGTATCAAAGTTGCACATCAAGCCTTACGTGATTTTGTAAAAAATCCAATCCAAAGAAAACAGCTCGAAGAAACCAAAGAAGGCATGTTACGTTCTTTCCCAATGACCTTTAGTTCCAATGCCAATATCAATGCACAAATCGCATCGATTGGTTTTTATCAACTTCCTGCGGATTATTTGACCCAATATCAAAAGCAATTGAGCCAAGTCACCACCAAACAAGTTCAAAAAGCCATTCAAAAACATCTTCGTGCGGATCGTCTCACCTTGGTTGTTGTTGCACCAACACTGGATCAGAATGAATTAAAAGACATGTTAAGTGCTGATTTAGCCAACCCAGATCAATCCAGTACAAATCAAAACAAGCAAGTGAATACACAAGCCATGCCGGATGTCCCGACATTGATCATTCAAAAAACAATTCGCCCGCAAGCGGAACCAGCCAAATGAGTATTGTCAGTTATTGTGGATCTTTACTATCCACCGCAGGATATCGTTTTACCTGTTGGTTTTCAAAATGATAGGCACGTAGTAGGCGTAAATATTCAACCACATAAATACGATCTTGGCTGCGCAATTGATGGGCAATCTTTTGCGTCTTAGGATTGGCTGCTTGTTGTGAATATTGCACCACATATTTGTATTGATCTGGATTAATTGGGCGTGTTAAAGCCAATGTTGCAAGAAAAATCATCAGTGCGATGATCACAACAACAAAAGAATTCAAAATATTTTCCACAGGAAAAGAACTATACAATTTTTGAAAATAATCTTTGAATTTTTGCATGAACTACCTCTAATTACAGATAGTTTATCATCCTGACCATAAAAATATAGGGCTTTCTTCAAGACAGCTGAAGATCGGTTGTAAGATGATCTTTAAGATCAAAATTGCGAGAACGACAGTGCTTAAATATTCTCCCCATAGATATCATCGCCTGTCGATATGAAATTTAAAGCCCTCTTCTCTTATTCAAGAAAAGGGCTTGAGCCAAGTTAAATAACGCGTGAATCATTTCTATATCGTGCCAATTAAAGGATCGTTGCACGTAAGAATGCGAAATATAAAATAATCGCGATTATTGCCAATGCAATACTAACAGCAAAGATACTCAATCCACCCTCCGCATGCGCAGGATGCAAATCATCATCATCAGCAAGGCGCCTTAATTCACCATCATAGATTCGATAAAAGCCTGCTTTTTGCACTGGATTTAAGTTTCGGGTATAATCGTACACGCGTTTACGCTGGGCTAAACAATAATCCCCAAGATGGATTTCTTGATGATAAATTGCCTCATCCAGTTGTTTACGATGATACTGAGCTAATTCAACGATCTGAGTCTCAGCAGCGGGTACATCAAAAATAAAGCCATCTATAGTGTTTGTCATTTTGCTCTCCCTTTGTCTTAATTCTCATATTAATTTTAATAAATATTATTTCTGATTAATGTTTAATCATGTAATCTTATCTTCGTCAAGCATAGATTTCAAATCGCTTGACAAACAAGGCTAATTGTAATATTAGTTTAATAAAGTTAAGTTAGATTAGTTAAGTATAAGCTCCGTTGGGGAGCTATGTTAAAAGATCATAATTACAATAAGGAGTTATATATGATTCATCAAATCTCTCACCAAGACTTAGAACATGTTTATGCAGATGCTGTAAATACAATCCAGTGTGAAATGAATTTTGTAGAAGCGGTAAAAGCATTAGAAGATGCTGCGAAAGCTGGTCATGGTAAAGCAGCAATGTTTCTTGCAGAACTTTACTACCAAGGTTTCCGCGTTGAACGTGATTCTCTAAAAGCCCAATATTGGCAAAAGATGGCAACCATGCAAGCATAATAAAACGTCACCTAGGTGGCGTTTTTTTAACCCCTATCCTTTTTATTTTTTAATAAATCATTACGCTTTCAATACATTTTTTATTGTTTTAATAAATGCTTACGATTGAGCATAAAGCACCAACAGTTCTTATAAGAATTTCAACTACAATAGGCAATGTACTAAATAAGATTGTTAATTATGAAAAAGTATATTCATCTTCAGTCCATTTCGAATGAATTGTTTATTAAAATTTCTATTTTAAAATCACTCATGTATTGTGGTGTACTTTGGGGACTTTACCATGATGGCTGGGCAATGAAGTCTGGTTCAAATGAAGTTTATTTTCCTTTTTGGCTAAACGCTGTTCAAGCCCATCAGTATGCAAAGATTCATTGGCCTCACTACACCCCTCGCAGAATAACACCTAAAGATTTTAGAGAATCGCTGTTACCTACGTTGACACGGCTCAATATCATGCCTGCATTGTTTAATTCCTCATCTCGAAAATTTAAACTCTCAACCTCTCAAATGGAACATTTCTTTTTCCATAGTCATGTTCAATTTCAACCGGCTTAAAGGCGAAGATATATTTTTAGCGGTTTAAAATTGTTGTAAAAAATAAACTTTATATTTTTATGACTGCAAAGTATTTGCAAAGTTAAAAAATACAGTTAAGTTAAAGGTGTGCAGATTGGTAAGCACCCTAGAAAAGGAAGAATAATTATGACGACAGTAGCACAAGTAATCCAAGATAAGATTGGTCGTGAAATTTATACGATTTCACCCTCTGCCACAGTATTAGAAGCCATTACACTTATGGCAAACAAAGGTATTGGTGCTGTGGTTGTCACTCAAGATACAAAGGTCGTCGGAATCCTCTCAGAACGCGACTATACGCGTAAAATTGCGCTTATGCAGCGTACCTCTGACCATACAACGGTCGCTGAAATTATGACGTCTAGAGTGATTTCTGTGACACGTGGCCATACGGTTGAAGAATGTTTAAATTTAATGACTGACGGACACCTACGCCATTTACCTGTGATTGAAGCTGAAACACTGGTTGGATTTGTTTCTATTGGCGATTTAGTCAAAGCTACGATGGAAGATCAACGAAAATTGATTGAACAGTTAAGACAATATATTTCAGGTTAAGTGACATTATAAAAATATAACCCTCCATGTGGAGGGTTTTTTATTGTGTATAGAAAGTTGGCAGCTCAGCTTGCATGTAAAACCTCTTTTAAATTTCAAGATAATAGAAATAATCACCAGCTTTGAGTTGCATATCTTCATTTATCACGGGGATAAACAATCGAGTTCATTAAATAAAAACTAAGGCTGAATTTCAAATTTAACGAAAACATAAAAACCTAGCCAAAGCTAGGTTTTTAGATCAATCAATTTTTAATCATCAGTTTAGGTTTAGCTTCTCAGCAACATAGTCGGCATCTTTATCACCACGCCCTGAAAGGTTTACAACAATTTTGATTTCTTTCGCTAATTTAGGCGCTTCACGAATTGCCCACGCCACAGCATGAGAACTTTCCAATGCAGGAACAATCCCTTCTACTCGCGAAAGGGTCATAAACGCATCTAAACACTCTTGATCTGTTGCTGTAGAATATTCCACACGGCCTAAATCTTTTAAGAAGCTATGTTGAGGGCCTACACCTGGATAATCCAAACCAGATGCAATCGAGTGCACAGGCAATGGTGCACCCTGTTCATCTTCCAGTACATAACATGCCATACCATGAATCTGACTTGGTTTACCTAAAGTCAATGTTGCTGAATGCTGTTGAGTATCCAAACCATGACCAGCAGGTTCCACACCAACCAGTTTAACCTCTACATCATTTAAAAATGCCGTGAATGCGCCAATTGCATTTGAACCACCACCTACACACGCAACCACATAATCGGGCTGTGCGCCAAAGCGATCTTGAGTTTGAACTTTAATTTCATTGCCAATAATAGATTGGAAATCACGTACCATTTTTGGGAAAGGATGTGGTCCAACCACAGAACCAATCGCATAAATAAAGTTTTTAGGGTCTTTTAAATACTCTTCAAATGCGCTATCTACAGCATCTTTGAGTGTTGCAGTACCTTGAGTGACTGAAACCAATTTTGCACCCAAAATTTTCATTTTCACGACATTGGGATGCTCTTTCTCAATATCCACCTGCCCCATATGAATTTCACATGGAATGCCGACCAAAGCACACGCGGTTGCAAGTGCAACACCATGTTGACCAGCACCTGTTTCTGCGATTACTTTGGTTTTTCCCATATATTTGGCAAGCAAAGCTTCGCCTAAACAATGGTTAATTTTGTGTGCGCCTGTATGATTTAAGTCTTCACGCTTTAAATAGATTTGTGCGCCACCCAATTGATCAGAAAGACGTCTTGCATGAAATAAAGGACTAGGACGACCTACATAGTTGGCAAATAAATCAGCCAATTCATTTTGAAATTCAGGCGTTTTACGGATTTCTTCATATGCAACATTGATTTCATCCATTGCTTCTTTTAAATGAGGTGGAATAAATTGACCACCATATTCACCAAAAAAGCCTTGTTCATTTGGTAATGCAATACCATTTATTTGATGATCCATTTCTTTCCCTATTTAATAAATCAGCCGTTGAATTTATGAATAACAACTTTGCTTGAGAATAATTTATCGTGACAAATATTTCGTCATATCCTCAATACCTTTAAGGGTCATTGGAAACATATGATCGTCGAATAATTGTTTAATTAATGCGATGGTTTGCGTGTAATGCCAATAACCTTGCTCTTCTGGATTTAACCATGCTGTTTTTTCAAAATGATTGCGTAAGCGACGTAACCATACGTCTCCTGCTTCATCATTCATATATTCGACAGAACCACCGACCGATTTCAGCTCATAAGGTGCCATACTTGCATCACCCACCACAATTACACGATAGTCTTTACCATAGGTATTGAATAAATCCCATGTATTCATTCGGGTAGAAGAACGACGATGATTATCTTTCCATACATAGTCATATAGACAGTTATGGAAATAAAAATATTCTAAGGTTTTAAATTCAGTTTTTGCCGCACTAAACAATTTTTCACATTGTGCAATGTGTGAATCCATCGATCCCCCCACATCAAACAACATCAAAACTTTAATTCGGTTACGCCGTTCAGGCACCATTTGTACATCTAAAATGCCCTGTTTGGCAGTTTCATAAATGGTGCTGTTAATGTCTAATTCTTCTGCAGCGCCTTGACGAGCAAACTTACGTAATCGACGTAAAGCCATTTGCATTTGTCGAGTACCTAAAATTTGTTCATCATCTAAATTTTG
The DNA here is from genome assembly GCF_052824985.1 of Acinetobacter sp. 1125_18A. Taxonomy (NCBI): domain Bacteria; kingdom Pseudomonadati; phylum Pseudomonadota; class Gammaproteobacteria; order Moraxellales; family Moraxellaceae; genus Acinetobacter; species Acinetobacter sp. 1125_18A. The sequence continues at coordinate 14,016 of NZ_VTDG01000011.1, read as the reverse complement.
ATATTTACGCTGTTCCCAAACTTTTACTGCTGAATTTTTACGGCTCGGGCCACCAATTCTCACGCCTTCAGGATGGTCACCAAAAGCACCAAAAGGTGAAGTTCCACCTGTGCCAACCATACGGTTGCCACCTTGATGTTTTTTATGTTGTTCACGCAAGCGTTCTTCCAACATCTTCATCAGTTCTTCAAGCGAACCTGCTTTCAGCAATTCAGCACGCTGCTCAGGTGTGAGATGTTTTTCAAGTAACTCTAAATCAAACCAGTCTTTGGGAAGTTTTTGAACTTTGCTGAGCAGATCATCGATATCAAAAGTATGGATACCTTCAAAATAATCTTTCATGGCACGGTCAAATTTGTCAAAGAAGCGTTCATCTTTGACCATGACTGTCTTTACTAATTGATAAAAATCATCTTGATCGGCAAAAACCAAGCCTTCACTAATTGCTTGGTTGAGATCAATGAGTTCTCGTGTTGAAACTGGAACACCATATTTTCTGAGGGTATAAAATAATCGCACAAACATGTTGCGATCTCCTCATTAACGACGTGACATAAAGGCTAAGCGTTCAAGCAACTGTACATCTTGCTCATTTTTAATCAATGCACCATATAAAGGTGGAATCGCTTTTGATTTATCATGATTACGCAAAATATCTTCAGGCATATCATCTGCCATTAACAAGCTTAACCAGTCAATCAATTCAGATGTTGAAGGTGGTTTTTTTAAGCCAGGCACTTGGCGTAATTTAAAGAAGACTTGTAATGCTTCTGAAACCAGTGTTCCAGAGATATTCGGAAAATGAACTGCGATAATTTCACGCATCGTTGCTTCATCAGGAAATTCAATATAATGGAAAAAACAACGACGTAAAAATGCGTCTGGCAGTTCTTTTTCATTATTTGAAGTAATGATTACGATCGGACGTTGGGTTGCAGTAATAGTTTCGCCTGTTTCATAGACAAAAAATGACATTTTGTCTAATTCATGTAGCAAGTCATTTGGAAATTCAATATCTGCTTTGTCTATTTCATCAATCAACAATACACAGCGTTCTTCGCTGGTAAATGCATCCCACAACTTACCTGGTTTGATGTAGTTTTTAATATCGTAAACACGGTCATCGCCCAACTGGCTATCACGTAAACGAGAAACTGCATCATATTCATACAAACCTTGCTGTGCTTTGGTTGTAGATTTAATGTGCCAAGTAATTAATTTAAGACCTAGACTCTCAGCAACTTGTTCAGCCAATAAGGTTTTACCTGTACCAGGTTCGCCTTTCACCAATAATGGCTTTTGCAATGCTCGAGCTGCTTTTACAGCCAGTTTTAAACTATCCGTTGCGATATACTGTTCAGTACCTGTGAATTGTTGAGAATCGACAGACATAACTTACCTTTATTTTTTATTTAAAGTGGTGAAATATTTTTTGCTACAGCGCTTGCTTGGGTATTTTTCGTGGTTTTGTATTTAGACCAAAAAAATCCAATGACTAAACCAATACCCATGACAAATGTAATTAAGGCAAGATTTGACCAAATCAATGGTGAATCCTTGGTAAGAATACCAAATAACAGTCCAAATATTGCTGGCGCAATCGCTGAGTTTGGTCCTTCAGAAATGGTCGGGGTTGCAAGAACGGCAAATACAATGATCCATGTAATACCGCCAAGTGGCGATGGCAATCGTTTTGAAATCGAATACCAGCACCATAAAATCAACAGCGTCCCAAGAATATAGACGGTTATTGCGATATTATCTTCTGGGATAGCATCAAATAGATCTAAAAAATTTGCCCATATTCCTGATAACTGATCAAGCACCACGTAATCCCTCTGGTTCAACCGCATTTGGGTTAATTAAACCTTCTGGCGGCATTTGAATAAAGAAGCCTTTTGTATTGAGTGAATCGATTACATGTAACACATTTACACGTGCCAAAGGTCGAGCTTCGCTCAGTTCAAGATGCATTACATGCGTTGCACGACCAAAGGCAACACGTAGTGGCTCAGAAAGAGCCGCTAAGGGATCTGCACTTTCGTCTGTATTTGGATGATTTGGGCGAGCCACATAAAGATACATTTCATCTTTTTTGCTCGATTTATAAATATCACAATGCATTTTAAACAACAGCTTCAGTAAAACTTAGTTGACAGCATACATGAAAAAAACGACGGATACATTATCGAAAGTTAACGCATCAGTCGTTATTTATGTCCAATTGCTAAATCTTTGATCAACAATAACGCAGTAAGCTTTCTTGGCTATTGGTGATTATTCATCTAAACAGCAGCAGTAACAGCCGCTATTCATTGACCTTCATCTGCATACTTAAAAACTTAATATCTTCTTGTAACAGATGGATAAGTGGCTGGGTAAGCAATTCATAACGCCACCCCAACAAATAACCAGGTAAATCCTGTTCATTGCCATGAAATACCACATGATGATACAAGGCATTTAACCATTTTTTACGCATAAGTACTTCTTTAGGTACTTGCATTTCAAATGAAACCTGAGAAATTAACTCATCTACTTCAAGCGTGATTCCCTGAGAAGAATGCTTGATTGGGCGCGCAATACGCAGTGGCCATTCATCGGTTTCAGGTAGGAATTTCAATAAATCTAAAATTGTTTTTCCATGCTCTCGCACAATATTTGGACGTATTCCCTTCACAGAGGACAATTGAAAATTATTTTTAGGATTGACTTCAACCAAATCAATCATCGTGGCATTTTTTAGAATAAAGCTCCGTGGTTGATTGAGTGCTTTGACCATTTCTTCACGCCAAACACTTAATTGTTGCAATTGCATCAATTGTTTTCTGGAATGACGATAATTACCAATATCACAATATAATTTTTCTTTTGGTGTTTCTGAAGCAATTTCAAAGGTTAAATTTTGACAATCTTCAAGCACATGTGAGTATAAGCTTTTCTCGACCAATTCAGCTTTTACTTTTTCAGCCAGACGCATAATGTATAAAACATCATTGGCTGCATAATTCATTTGTTCATCTGTTAACGGTCGAGCCAGCCAATCTGAACGTGTTTGATCTTTATCAATATCAATCTCTAACACCAATTTCAATGCATTTTGATAACTGACTTGTAGACCATGTCCTAAAAAAGACAACCCCACTTGGGTATCGAAGACATTCTTCAGATTTTTCTGATCTGCATAATGATAAATGAGATCAATATCTTCTCCACAAGCATGAAAAATATTTTGCTGTGCTTGAAAAAGTTGAAACCAAAAGCGATCTAAATTTAAGGTTGTGCCGTCGAGCAAAAATACTTGACCATTGACATTAATTTGGAATACACCGAGTTTTGGCCAAAGTGTGTCGACTTTAATAAATTCAGTGTCTAGACCATAAGTCGAAGTATGTTGCATCAAATTCAACACATGTTCGAGATCGGTCTGTTGATTAATAAATTGAAACATGTCAGTTTAAGTCAAAATGTTACATTCAAATGAAATATGATTTTACCTTAATATATAAAATTTAAATATAATATTTTTAAACTAATTCTCCGTAAACACCTTATTTTTCAATAAAGTTTCTTGTGAATATTTATTTTATATATAGGTTTTACAACTTAATAAAAGTATATTTTAAAGTAATAAATAACATGGCTAATCATTGCTTTAGCTTGAGTTTACCTAAAAAATTTAGATTGAATGTAAATAATTTTTAAATGAGACAGAGTTTGTTAATCTTTTAATCGTTATCGCATTTGCGCTAAACATCCAAGCTCAACAAACTCTAAATGGTAGCAAGTCTAAGATCGCTATTTCATTCTCATGCGATTATGAACAGCCTGACTCAACGTATGACTATCCACATATTCCAATTCACCACCTTGTGGCACACCTTGTGCGATCCGTGTCATTTGCAAAGACAAATGTTTTGTCGCTTCTACAAGATAATGCGCAGTCGCTTGTCCTTCTACAGTTGCATTGGTGGCTAAAATTACTTCAGTAATTTTACCATCGGTTAAACGCTGCACTAAATATGGAATACCTATTTCTTCAGGACCAATACCATCTAAAGGCGACAAATGTCCACCCAATACATGATATTTGCCTCTAAAGCTACCAGACTGTTCTATTGCCATTACATCTGCAGGAGACTCAACCACACAAAGCAGCTGATCATCCCGATCATTTGAGCAACAAATATCACAGACTTCATTTTCAGTTAAAGAATGACAAACACTACACTCATGAATATAGGAAGTTGCTTCGTTTAGCGCATGCGCCAAACCAATAGCACCTTCTTTATTTTTCATGATCAGATGGAGTGCCATACGTTGAGCCGATTTCGGCCCAACACTGGGTAAGATTCGTAAAGCTTGTACGAGTTGATCAAAACGGTCGCTAAACACCTATGATTCCTTAGAACAAACCTGAAAGACCTGGTGGTAAACCCATACCTGAATTGGCTTCTTTCATCTTCGCTTCTGTAATGACTTCAGCTTGGCGAGCCGCGTCATTCATTGCTGCTGCAATCAAGTCTTCAATCATATCTGGATCGTCTTGCAACAAATCTGGACTGATTTCAATACGCTTAACAACATTACGGCAAGTCATTGTTACTTTTACCAAACCGCCACCAGCTTCAGCATTCACTTCAGTCTGGGCAAGTTGTTCTTTTGCCTTTTTAACGTTGCTTTCCATATCTTTCTGCATACGTTGCGCTTGCTGCATAAGCATATTAATGTTCATAAAATACTCCGAACAAAAGTCCTAAATTAAATCTCTGTCTTGCACTTTCATGGCTAGTTTTTTAAAAGCCTAGAAGAAAATGAAAGAAACTCTTTTACAAATTTTGCTTATCTTAAATTAAATCTAATCCATGAGAAAGGTCACGGATAATATCATCGACATCTTCTAAGCCAACAGACAAACGGATTAAACCTTCACGAATACCCGCTGCTGCTTTTGCTTCAGGAGAAAGCTTACCATGAGTCGTTGTTGCTGGATGGGTAATTGTTGACTTAGCATCACCTAAATTACCTGTAATCGAGATAAATTGTGTATGGTCAATAACTTTCCAAGCACCTTCTCGTTCACCTTTCACTTCAAAAGAAACGATTCCACCAAAACCAGTTTGTTGTTTGGCTGCTAACTCATGCCCAACATGATCTGCTAAGCCAGCAAAATAAACCTTTTCCACTTTTGGATGAGCAACCAACCACTCGGCAATTTTTTGTGCACTTTCAGAATGCGCTTTCATACGCAGTCTTAAGGTTTCTAAACCTTTCAAAAAGACCCATGCATTGAATGGACTCATAGATGGGCCAGTGGTACGAACATAACCAAATACTTCTTCAAGTAATTTGTGATTACCGACCACAGCACCACCCAGTGCACGACCTTGTCCATCTAGATATTTGGTGGCAGAGTAAATCACTAAATCTGCACCAAATTGTAATGGACGCTGCAAAATTGGTGTGCAAAAACTGTTATCAATCGCCAATAAAGCATCATTTGCATGTGCTAAATCTGATAATGCTTGAATATCTGCGACTTCAGCCAATGGATTTGAAGGTGACTCAACAAACAGTAATCGAGTTTCAGGACGTACCGCGTCTTGCCAAGCGGTTAAATCAGTTAAATCAACAAAAGTCACTGCGACATTAAATTTAGCAACATATTTTTCAAATAATGAAACTGTAGAACCAAAAACAGCACGTGAACAAATCACATGATCGCCTGCTTTTAAGAACGACATTGCAACGGCCATGATTGCAGCCATACCTGAACTTGTTGCCACAGCCCGTTCACCACCTTCTAGTGCAGCTAAACGCGTTTCAAACATTGCTACAGTTGGATTGGTAAAACGTGAATAAATATTACCTGGCTCAGCACCAGAGAATTTTGCTGCTGCTTCCGCTGCATTTTCATACACAAATGACGAAGTGAGGAAAATTGGCTCACTATGTTCACCTTCAAAACTGCGTGTATGACCTGTACGAATCGCTAAAGTATCAAGTTGGTATTCAATGTCGTCGTGCTGGCTCATTTCAACTACTCAGTCCAAAAACTGCCTTTGTAAAATATTGCCAACATTTTGAGCGCCCTATGTATTTAAGGTCAAGGTAAAATCGTAAATTATCACATACACTTCGCTTAAATCTGCATAAAAATGAGACAAACACCGCTTATGACACAAGTATCAGCTAAGTTCCAACAGCGCAAATCCAAATTGAAGAATCTAACCACACGTATCTTCAATGGTAAGTCATTGGTTTTATCTCAAAGTACCCCTTATGAAATTATTGCAGAGCATCATCAAACCAAAGTGCGTTACTACGCAGCTGCTGAAAAAAAATTTAAGGAACCTTTGGTTTTTACTGCGCCATTGTCGATCAATATGGCAATTTACGATCTCTACCCTTATCGTTCACTTATTAAATATTTTACCGAACAAGGCTATGATGTGTATTTATTGGACTGGGGAAAACTCAGTTATCAGGATCGCAATTTAAACTTTTTATATTTTATTGATGAAGCTATGCCGCTATGCATTAATAAAATCCGAGAACATGCTCAAAGTGAGCAAATTTCATTGCATGGCTGGAGCATGGCCGGCATTTTTGTATTACTTTACACGGCATTACGTCAACCCAATTATGTTAAAAACTTAATTATACTGGCCAGCCCAATTGACAGTTATGCATCGGGTGGCATCGGTAAACTTTATCAAAAAATAAATAATTTGATTATAAAGAATCAAAAACTGAAAGATACGTTATATAAAGGTGGTTTACCGAAAAAACTGATACATACCCCGGGCTTACTCAATGCCATTGGTTTTAAGATTTTAGATCCTAAGGGTTGGTATGAGGGTCATAAACAATTGTTGTTAAATCTAGACGACAAAGAGCTCTTGCATGAACACGCCACCCTTGGAAATTTTTTAAATCACATGGTGGATTACCCCGGTGGTGTCAATCAAGACATGTTATTTAATGTTTGGCTACAAAATCCACTGAAAAATGGGGCAATTCAGCTCAGTAACCATAAAATTGAACTTCGCAATATCGACTGTTCATTGATGATTGGGGCTGGAAAAAATGATCAAATGGTCACCGCAGACGCAGTTAAGCCTTTAAGCGAATTGACAAAGAGTAGTGATGTCACGTTTACTCTTATTCCTGGGGGACATTTAGGGCTAATGTCTAGTCAAAAAAGTGCAGATGAATTTTGGCCTACACTGTCCAGATGGTTAGAACAAAGATCGACAAAAATTTAAGAGATAGATATGAAGACTACAGTTGCATTTATTGGTTTAGGCGCAATGGGCTATCGTATGGCAGCACATTTACCCAAACATTTTGATACCGTATATGTGTGGAATCGAAATTTTGCAAAGGCCAAGCAACATGCAACTGAGTTTGCTACTCAAGCTGTCGAACTCGATCAAGCGGTGCAAGCTGATATTATTTTTTCATGTTTACCGACCAGCCAAGATATCGATGATTTAATCCAAGATTTAAAGATCAAAAATGGCGCGATTTGGGTCGACTGTACCAGTGGTGTACCTGATGCTGCGCGTAAACAATCTGAGTATCTTCTCAAAAATAATATTCACTTCTTGGATGCACCTGTAAGTGGTCAAACCATTGGCGCTGAAAATGCAACACTGACCTTTATGGTCGGCGGTTCCATAGAAGCGTTTCAAATTGCCCTACCTGCAATGCAGGCGATGGGTAAATTAATTAAACGTGTTGGTGATTCAGGTGCAGGCTTTGCAGTAAAAGCTATAAATAATATGATGATGGCGGTTCATTTATGTGCTGCTGCTGAAGGATTTACTACGCTGAAAGCACATGGGGTAGATTTAAATGAAGCGCTTGATTGTATCAATGCATCCAGTGGTAAAAGTGGTGTGACTGAAACTGCACTACCGCAACGTATCCTCAATCGTAGCTTTCCACTGACCTTTGCTTTACCCTTATTGGCAAAAGATACAGGTATTGCCATTGATTTAGTTCGTGATGCAAGATTATCAGCACCTATTCTTGGTTTAACACAAAGCTTAATTACCGCAGCCAATAGTCTTTCAGAGCCTGATAGCGATTTTTCTACCGCGGTAAAAATGTATGAATCATGGAGCAAAATTACATTAGATTAATTTTTCGTCATTGAATAATCACAACTAAACCTTATAATCACATTAAGTGACATGTAAATATGTCAATTTCGAGGTCGTATCATGAATAAATATGTAATTGCTACACTTTCTAGTTTATCTATTTTAGTCGCTAGTCACGCTTTTGCTGATAACACCCAAGAATGTAAAAAATTGCAAGATGATTACAATGTCATTTATGCATCAAAAGGGTTCTGTTTTAAAGATCCTGAAGCAAAAGCAAAATATAATAATGACAATTGTTATACAAGTAAGCCTAAATTTTCTGAAAAAGAGCAGCAAAAACTTGACTCTATCAAGGAACGTCAGAAAGAATTGAACTGTAAATAATCACATTCACACCTTCAAGGAAATAAACATGGCTTATGATGATCAGAATATATTTGCACGAATTTTACGTGGTGAACTTCCTGCAATTAAAGTTTATGAAGATGATCATGTGCTTGCATTTATGGATATCATGCCGCAAGCCGATGGGCATACCCTGATTATTCCGAAGACTCCAGCAGTGACATTGCTCGACTTAGATCCTGAAATTGCTGCTTATACAATCAAGATTGTGCAAAAAATAGCGCAAGCAATTGAAACAGCTTTAGATGCTCAAGGTATTGTATTAATGCAACTTTCTGGAGCTGCTGCTGGACAAACTGTACCTCATGTACACTTTCATTTGATTCCGAGCTCGGTGCATGAATTAGGTCGTCATGCTATTCAAATGGGCGATCAGGAAAAAATTAAAGGGTTTGCTGAAAAAATTAAGACTGCACTGGCTTAATTAAAAACCTTTTTAGAATCAATGGGGCTAATCAAGCCTCATTTTTTTATTCAAATTACACAAATGTTAAATTCGCGTCATTAAATTGTCATTTTTTCTTCACTGATATGTAACAAAGTTTACAGATACTGCATGCAAGTTAGTAAGTAGTGCACAAACCCACACTTACTGAATAAAAAAAGTAACTGCAAACCCATTGAACATGTTTTGGAGAAATCTCAATGAAAAAAGTGCTACTCGCTGCAGCAATCGCCACCCTTAGCATAAGCGCAGCTCAAGCAGCGCCAACATTGTATGGTAAATTCAACGTAACTTTAGATCAAATTGATAAGAATGGCTTTAAAGACGAAAGCGTAACTAAAGTAAACTCTAACGCTTCTCGTATTGGTGTTAAAGGCGAAGAGAAATTAACAGATAAATTGTCTGCTGTTTACTTGGCAGAATGGCAAATCAGTGCTGATGGTGATGGCGATGCTTTCACTAACCGTAACCGTTTCGTGGGGATTAAATCAGACGGTATCGCAACGTTAAAAGTTGGTCAGTTTGATTCATATTTCAAAAATGCTGCTGGTAACAACCAAGATATCTTCAACGATCACAACGAACTCGATATGACTGCGATTTTAGTTGGTGAAGATCGTTTAAAAAACGTGATCGGTTTTGAAACTGATAAAAAATTATTGGCTGGTTTAGCTTTCAACATCATGTTCCAGCAAGGTGAAGAATCATCTGCTTTAAAAAATGATGCTAAAGGTCAAAAAGGTAGCCGTGATAGTTTCGGAGATGGTATCTCTACATCACTTACTTATGACAACAAAGACTACGGTTTTGCTGCTGCTGTTGCAGGTAACTTCGGTGTTGCATCTAAATATAATGCATATAGCTCTGAATTAGGCAGCAACACAATCTACTCTGACGCAATCCGTGTTACAGGTTCAGTAGACTTGAAACCTGCTGGTCTTGATGGCTTAGTATTTGGTGCATTATGGCAAACAGCTCAACCAACTGATGACACAGTTGCAACCACTTCTGGTACTACAGTAACATCGTTCAAAGGCTTGAAAGAAAATGCTTATGGCATCACTGCTGCATATGCGATTCCTTCTACACCGATTAAGCTAAAAGCTGAATATATTTCTGCAACAACAGAACTAGATGGCCGTGATGATCGTAAACAAGACCTTTACGGGATTGGCGCTGATTACAACATCAATAAGCAAGCTCGTTTCTACGGTGTTGTTGGTCAACAAAAACGTGATTGGTCAACTACATCTACACCAGAGAAAAAGAAAACTGTTATTGGCTTAGGTATGGAATATAACTTCTAATCCGAACCTTTAATAAAAAACGGCAAGTGATCTTGCCGTTTTTTTTCGACTCAAAAATACAAAAACTCATTTTATAAAATTCATATTCATTAGCTGAGTAACCATCATATAAATTCAGTGCTTTTAAAAATAATGAGCATATCTTTTCATCATCTATGACAGATCTTTGGTTTAGCAACATGAATGTCATCCTTGAATAAACATACAGCTCCCCAAACCAAAATTAAAAATCATTAACTTAAATATCAATATGTAGGATATAACAGCAGTTATATCTAAACACAAAAAATACAAACAAGCTCGAGAGAATCTTAGGATTTCACGCTGTCAATTTTTAACAATTAAAGTTTGATATAGGTTCGAAACCCACGACTCGCATAATATGAGGCAGCACCATTATGATAGGTAAATGTACGCCCATAACGCTGGTCACAAAAGATCGCTCCACCTTGCTGACGTAATATCATTGGTGTTTCGACCCAGCTGGATGTTTTTAAGTCAAAATTGAATATTTGCTGTAGAGCATAATACTGTTGTTCAGTCATTAGTGCTAAGGTATGTTTATTTACCCAGTCTATCACCGTATCTTCAGGAGGATGATCTTTGCGACTGAGTAATGCCTCTCGGTCATAACACAGACTACGCCGCCCTTTTGGTGACTCAATTGCGCAATCAAAAAAATACACACCTTCTGTGTTCGGCAAAACAACCACGTCAGGCTCACCGCCACTCATTTCCATTTGTTGTAAAGCCCATAGCTTTTCTGGGCAAAGCAAAAGTTGTTTCTGGACAAAATCCCAGTTCATTTGTGCATGTCGTTCTGTATGCTGATGAAAACGCTGTGCTAAGGTTTTTAATAGGTTTTCAACTTGCAATGGACTCAATTTTTCTTGCTGTTTTAGCATTTATTTTACTGCCTGATTTTAAGCCTCTGCTAGCATAGCATTATCCACTAAGTGCAACCAAATCCACTTTTTAGACATACGGAATTGGATTGATTAAACAGTGTGGCACGGATAATTCAATAGATTTCTTTGCTTATGCAATTACTTCTATACCAATTCAACTAAAAGCTAAATATATTTTTGCAACGACAGAAAAATCGTCGTGGCGATCGTAAGTTACGGAATTAGCGCTGACTACAACATCAATAAGAAACTCGCTGCTACTCAATCGGTAGTTAAAAAAACCGAATTGGACAGTTGCATCTACAGAAAAAAACACTTATCAGCTTTGCTATGCAATATAGTTTCTAATCCAAATTTAAAAATGGTAAGAAAACTTGCCGTTTTTTACTTAACAACAGAATATTTTAAAAATTTCGTATTTCATCAAACCAAGTATTCACTATTGCTTGATCTATATCGAATGTTGAAGCTTCAACCAGTTGTAGTACAGCAAGACCAGTATCTTCTCTTTCAACAGTTTCAATATTGGGCAATGTATTAATTATCTCTACAAGTCCAATAATTGCCCCTTTCACATCTTGCTTCGTCTTCGCCTTGGAGATTTCTTTTAAAGCAGATTTATATGCTTTGAGTGCAATTTTTGCATTATTGCTTTCCCAATTTTCAAATGGAATTCCATATTCAGTGGTAAACCATATTGAACTCCTCAGTTTAGACACCGAAGAATAATCCAGTTGCTTTTCTTTAGCTAAATACTTTAATTCAGCATTTAACCTTTTCCCTGTTTTTTCATCAATATTCCATCCAATGAAGGACCTTAAGTTTTCCCATGTATTTAAAACTGGAAAGCCTTCCAAATTTACAGCATAGCGTATTCCAATACGTTCAAGTTGCTGAAGTTGTTTTAGACTTGCTGTATTGGTTATATTCCCAGTTAAGTTTAGATTTTTTAAATTAGGAAACTGTAATAAGCTTTCACAATCAAAAGCTTGACCTAAAGGTTTAACAGTTAAATCTAACGAAGTTATAGCCGCTAAATTTTTCATAACAGGAAGATGGTATGCCGATACCATTGGATCTTTGTTCGTCCTTGGCTCTATTCTCATATGGGGATATGCTGCTGTGGTAATAATTTCAAAATACTCAATATGACCAGCCAAATGAAGCGAATATAACCCCTTCTTATTCTCACCATCAGCATGACTTAAAACTAATGTGATTGGATGTTGATCTGCTTTGATTGAAAAGTTATGAATTTGAGCATGACTTAAATCTAGACAAATCGCTTGCGTAGGTCGCCAAGAAAAATCTTCTATCACTCTTTTCTTCGCCCATTCAATAAAACCCTGATCATTTCCCCAATAATAAAAAAATCTTGGCCAATCTCCATAAGGATGCAAATGCGCATTTTGTTGACCATGTGGCGTATAAAAAGTATTAAAAGCAGCCCAATTGATTACAGCATTCTCATCGACAAGAACATCAAACTTTTTCTTGTCCATGCCGATTCGACCAATTGAGAAGCTTCCTTGCCCAGCTGGAATTTTTATCTGATGGCTGTTTGTACCTGTTAAAGAAACATAAATGGGAGTATTTCTATCCATGTTGATCCATTATTTGTAAATTGTACGATTCAGCTTTCAGCAAATATTAATTACTTATACTTGTACAAATAAGCATATAAACTCAACACAGAATATATCAAGCTTAAAGCTTAGCCTTTGTTTCATTTTAGCAAAATATGAACATGTTAGATTTAGCTCTATATTTCAACTTTCCCAATTTAGATGATCCAAATGACCTTGATGATCTATTTTGACCACAATCAGTGGATCGGATAATTGCTGATTATCAGTGTAATTAAAGACAGTAAAATATGCTGTATCATATTTTCCATCTGGATAAAGCCCTAGCCTTGTTAAATATAGTTTGGTTAAAAACTGCTGTACTTTGTCTATTGGATTAGAAATCCCAATTTTTTCTAAGCAATCATCACTTAATTCTTCAATATGAAAATCCACATAGTCTTTGACCATCCCTTCAACTTTAAAATCCTGTTGAATGATGCGCTGGTTTTATTGATCAAATTTTGCAATATTTTCTAGTAAGTAATTTATTTGATCTAAAGTTTACATATTTAAAATATCTTGCCGACTTTCCAATAGAGCACTAACTCCAAAAATGTTGACACTGTTTACACTTCGTTCCATTTTTATAAAAAAAGAGCGGAAAACCAAGCAATAGAAAAACCAAATAAGCGGGACGTTTTCCTTCGGTATATGGCTGTATATCACGACTACCACAATGAGGGCAACTTTCACCTGCTCCAAACTGTTGTTCTAATTCTTGGCTAAAATCTTGGGCAAGTAATGATTTAGCCTCTTCTGCATAGCTTTCAGGAACTAACAATCGCACACCACCCAAAGCATTGGAGTAAAGCCAATCCATATTAATAGTATGTTCATTTTCAATACGTGCTGGAATTTCTGCTGCTTCTAATTGCGTTTTGGCAATCTGAGCCTCGTAAGGAAATGAATATGTTTCAGCGACAACCCATTGCATAAAAACACCTAACAGAAATAAAAATGGATTTTAAGCTCAATTCGTTTCACTGTATATTGCATAAATTTATTCAGTTGATGCTTTCATTTTTCAAGTTATGAGGAAGGAAAGGAAATTTCATATTACCTATCTCCGTTAAATGTCATTCTTCTTTCTATTCTGCCTAAGCAACCAATAACTATAGTTAGTCCTAACTCTATCCTACTTTGCTATATTTTGATGAGGAAGTGAAACAGTAAAATTTACATCTTATTCTTACTATTTATTATTTTTCT